>JAYGDH010000525.1:0-23448 GCA_046583055.1 Pirellulaceae bacterium
TTCTTCCGCAGGAGCTTCTTCCGCAGGAGCTTCTTCCGCAGGAGCTTCTTCCGCAGGAGCTTCTTCGGCAGGAGCTGCTTCGGCAGGAGCTGCTTCTGCAGGAGCTTCTTCCGCAGCAGCTTCTGGAGTAATTTCTTCTGGTTTAGGTACCGCTTCAGGGGGCGGAGCTTGTGGTTTTTCTGTCTTCAATTTTTCAAGGGCAACCTGTTGTGCTTCCAGGCGAGTCCCATCCGTTCCGTACTTTTTGATCAGCACACCCACCTTGTCGGAAGGCTGAGCTCCAACACTCATCCAATAGGCGATTCGTTCTCCGTTCAGAACAGCTCGTGCATCTATGTCCCTGATCATGGGGTCATAATGACCGAGTTCTTCGATTACTTTACCATTCCGCGGCGCATGTCCATCCATCGCACAAACACGATAAAACGGTCGATGTCGCCGGCCAAGACGTTTTAGCCGAATTCGCACTGCCACTAAATAAATCTCCTTTGGGACCTCAAAATCGCAAACTTGAAGTATCTTTTGTACCCTGAAACGATGTTCGCTGCTATCCACCCAGCACGATTTCTCACGGGCAATTATTTCTTTGTTTTTTGCTGACGACGTATTTTTCGCAACTCTTTTTCCCTTTGCTTACGGTTTTGTCGTTTTTCGGACGCTGAGAGCCGTTTTCCGGTGGATCGCTTGTTCTTCTGGCCAGTACCACCGGGATCACCCAGGGCACCTTCCTGCAGTTCACGAATAGTGCTCATTCGTTCCCGCATCCCTTTCCCAGCCATACCCTCCATCACGGGTTTCATCTGCTGGTATTGTTTCACCAGCTGGTTTACTTCCTGGGTTTACACCCCGGCCCCCTGGGCGATTCGATTCCTTCGACTGGGGTCAATCAACTTGGTATCACGTCGCTCATCGAGCGTCATGGAATTGATAATTCCAACCGTCCGTAACACGCTGGACTCGGTATCATCGTCATCCATCATCTTGTTCAGGTCGGCCATGGGGCCGCCCATCATGCCCAGCATTTTTTTCATCAAGCCTGGCTTGGCCATGCTGGCCAGCTGATCCTTGAAATCATCGAGCGTAAATTCACCCCGGGAAAGCTTTGCTTCCAGTTCCGCTTGGGTTTTTTCATCAACGACCTGGCGGGCCATGTCGACCAGGCCGAGCACGTCCCCGAGTCCGAGGATGCGACCTGCCATACCTTCCGGCCGAAATGCTTCCAGGGCATCCAGGTGTTCACCAGTTCCGATGAACTTTACGGGTACGCCGGTCACGTGTTTCACGGACAGCAACGCTCCACCGCGTGCATCGCCGTCAAGCTTGGTCATGATGACGCCATCAAGTTCCAGGGCTTCATTGAATACCTTGGCACTATTAACAGCATCCTGTCCCGTCATTCCGTCGACAACAAGATAAACCTGGTGAGGCTGTACCCGGTTATCGATTCGAACCAGTTCATCCATGAGTTCCTGGTCAATCGCCAGGCGACCTGCCGTATCCAAGATAACAACGTTAGCATCATGTTCTTGTGCCTGGGCGACGCCCAGGCGACAGACTTCCACGGGATCCGTTGCATCGGGATCAGAGAAGACCGGGATATCCAATTGCTCGCCCAGCACGTGCAACTGTGACACCGCGGCCGCGCGTTGGAGATCAGCGGCCACCAACATTGGCTTCCCGCCGGCCGCCAGGATCGTCTTGGCGAGTTTGCCACAGGTCGTGGTTTTACCGGAGCCCTGCAGTCCGCAGAGCATGAGTACGTTCACCGGCTGATTCAAGTTCAACGATTCATCGACAGGACCCAGCAGGTCAATCAACTCATCGCGTACGATGCCGATCACGTGTTCACTGGGATCCAGTGCCAGCAGGACCTCTTCCCCCATGGCCTTGACCTGGACCTTGGCCATAAAATCCTGCACGACGGAATAGCTGACATCCGCATCCAGCAACGATTGCTCAACCAGTTTGAGTCCATCGCTCATGTTGGCTTCGGACAGTCGTCCCTTGCCACGCAGGGTTTTAACGGCCGACTGGATGCCATCTTGAAGTCGTTCAAACATCGTGAACCATTGTCTCTCTACCGTGAAACACCTGGGCGAGGAAAGGGAATATAAAACGGGTCGATGTCGATACCGTGAACGGTTGGTAACCGGCCAGTGCCATCGACCTGGATTCCCTCTCCACGAGCACCGAAGAGGTACTCGCAGATCGCTATTCTAGCGGGCCTGGAGGGTGGTTGTAAATGCGACCCGGGAGCAAGCGGCTTGACTTGTATTCTCGAGGCAACCTCATGGCTCTGCCGGTGATTGCTAGGGGGCGACTTGATGTTCGAGTCGTCCCACCACTTGCCCCTGGCTTACATTTACTTCCAGGGGTACCGTGAACACCACGCTGCCCATCTTGCAGAGGCCCTTACCGTCTACCTGGCAATAATAGTAGTTCATGGACAGGGTCACCGTATCGCGCCCTTCACCACTGGTGGGCAACACCACGTCAAATTCGGCACTTGGTTTTGCCACGGATTGCCGGCCCAGGCTGTCCCGCTTGACGGCACCGGTCCTGGACTTGGCAGCCGTGTAGTATCTCATCGGCGCCAGTTCATTGATTTTCCAGCCCGCAGGCAACTTCAATTGCACCTTCAACTGGATCTTTCCATCCGTCGACTTCAGGGACAAGGGCGCCACGGCAACCTGTTTTGCCTTGGCAAATTGGGGAGCCTGGTCCGTGGCAGTGGCTGGTGATTTAACCCCGGTTAGCTTGAGAGTTTTCACCTTTCCCGTGCTGGTATCAACCATTCGAATCGCATGGTTATTGGTATCCGCAACATAGAGCGTTCCCCTGGCAATCGTGATTCCCGAGGGCTCATCGAAGGTTCCTCGATCATCATCGAACCCAGGTTCTTTCTCCCCGGCAAGGGTCCGGGTGTCACCAGTCTTGACATCCACGACCTTAAATTTATTGTTGTAAGTATCCGTGGTGTAGATCTTGTTATCGTGGTAAACGACGCCCAGGGCATGTTGCAACTTGGCCCGGGCCTTGGGGCCATCGACATCCCCGAAATCGAACAGGCGTCCCTGGGGTTCGTCGGCCGAACCGACGACGGTCCAAACCTTTTTCTTCTGATCAAAGGGAACAGCTCGAATCGAACTGCCCTCGCTATCAGCAACGAACAACCATTTCCCGTCCGACGTTAACCCACTCGGCTGGGCAAAAGACGAGATGCTGTTACCTGGTGTACCTAGGCTATACGGAGTCCTCGGAAGCAACAAACCATCCATGATATCTTCGCGACCGTTACCGGCATAAAGCCCCACACGTTTTTCGTCGAGTCCCATGCGCCAGATTTGATGGGGACCAGCCATGGCGATATACAGGTGGTCCTCATGCACATGCAAGGCCCACGGACTATTGAGCGCCGTCGTGGACGGTTTACTCTGCCAGCGATTGGGCCCGGTCATGCTTCCCGGCCAGGGACCTCGCCGCTGGACACCCGTCCCGGCAATCCTGGTAACACGGCGTTGTTTTAGATCCACCTTACGCACCATGTGGTTCTCGGTGTCTGCGACGTACAACGTTTCACCGGCCAGGGCCATCCCCTGGGGATGATCAAAGCTGGCTTTCTCGAAACTCCCGTTCGCACGACCGATCAGCCCGGAACCGATCACGTCCTGGAACTTGCCAGCGAGGTCCGTGATGACGATACGATTGTGATTACTGTCGGAAATAAACAACCGATCGTTTTTCTCGTCAGCCAGTACTTTCCCAGGAAACTTGAGTACCGAGTCTTTCTGACGATAGGCTGCCAGTTCAAAACGGATGGGAGTCTCATTCAACAGCTTCTGCTTGCGATAATAGGGAATTCCTCGCTTGAGTTGTTCATTGACCTGCTCAAAAGTAATCTCGCCACTGGTAAACCAGACCGCTTTGCCTTCCGGATCGATCATTAACACGGAAGGCCAACTGCGAACTCCGTAGGCATTCCAGATCTGGTGGTGTGCATCATTGACAACCGGATGTTCGATCTCGTAACGCAGGACAGCTTCCTCAATGTTCTTACTGTCTTTTTCTGCCTCGAATTTAGCCGAGTGAACACCAATCACGACCAACTCGTTGGGATAGGCTTTTTCCAGCTTCTTCAGTTCCGGAAGAATGTGAATACAGTTGATACAGCAGTAGGTCCAGAAATCCAAAATAACAAACTTGCCTTTTAAATCTCGCTTGGACAGTGGACGCGAGTTAATCCAACTCATTCCCTTGGGGAAATCCGGAACATCCAAGCGCCTCGTGAAGGGATTCTTGCTCTGTGCCTGAAGATTATTCAGTGCTACTGGGGTCGTAGTTGCGGTGAAGGGAGCTACCGTGGCAGCGGTCGCGCCGGTCTCATCGCCGGCAGGTTCCGTAGCAGGTTCCGTAGCAGGTTCCGTGACTAAACCCTGCTCTGTAGATGCTTGGGATTTCTCCTCCTGGGAACAACCCATCAAGCCACACAACGACAGTAACAGCAGGAACATCAACAACCGGCTCGGCATGGTTTTGACCTGTCCACCAAACATACCCATCTCCTCTGTACCTGGTTTACTATTCACGTCCACAGCATTACCTCCCTATCGTATCCGACAACCGTGTCACGGTGAATAAGAGCCCAAAAAACGAAGCTAATAAATTTAACCCAATGTGACATATACCGTTCTCAACAGGCCTGGCTGCCCCCCCTGTTTAACTATCCTATGAAACCGAACATTATCGCCGGGACTCCCTGCGCCAGACAGTTAGAAAACCACCTGGAAGGCATATCTTATTCCTTGCAAGGAGTTTAGACCAAGCCGAAAGAGAACCAGGCGGTCGAGCGATATTAACCAATTGCAGGTAACGAACCACATGGCACCATGAGCAATAACCCCTCGCCGCCAGACACCTGGGCGAAGACCGAAGTTGACACATTGCCCACGTCCCCATTAGATTGCCAGAGCCTTGGATTCCCGCACCCTTGAGTAACATCATCATCGAGCCAGGAGAAATGTTCGTGAAACAGCTTAGTTTGATCTTCTGTGTCACATTGCTCTGTGGGGCCTCAACTGCATCTGCCCAGATGTGGGCCAACAAGATGTTCGAAGCCACCGACCACGACTTCGGGGTCGTGGCTCGTAATTCCAAGCAACAATTTCGATTCAAGCTGAAGAATATCTACGTGGAAGACGTTCACATCGCCCGTGTTCGTTCCAGCTGTGGCTGTACCAGTCCGATAATCGAGAAGCGTACTCTCAAGACGCATGAGTCCGGTACCATCCTGGCAGTCTACAATACCAACTCGTTCCTGGGTTCCAAGAGTGCCACGCTCACCGTCACGATCGACAAACCGTATTACGCGGAAGTCCAGTTAAACGTGCAGGGATTTATTCGCAGTGACGTGGTCTTCAATCCTGGCTCCATCCAGTTTGGTGAAGTTGCCCAGGGATCGGGCGCCGAACAGATAATGGACATCACTTACGCCGGACGTGCCGATTGGAAAATCACGGATGTTCGCAGTGCGTATCCTCACTTCGAGGTCGAGTTAAACGAGAAAGATCGAAGTGCGAATCGCGTGAACTACGCAATGGTGGTACGGCTCAAGCAAGACGCTCCCGCCGGATACATCCAGGACGAGTTGACCATCGTTACGGATGACCCCAGGAACAAGACCATTAGCCTGGCGGTCCAGGGACGCGTGATTTCCCCGTTAACGATCAGTCCCACCACGCTGATCCTGGGACCGGTTGAAGTCGGCTCCATGGTGTCCAAGAAAATAGTCGTGCGAGGCAATGCGCCGTTTCGTATTACCGAGATCACCTGCAACGACCAGTGCCTGAAAATCGATGCACCGGACACGGCCAAAAAACTACACTTGATCCCCGTCCAGTTCACGGCCGGTGACACAGCCGCCAAGATGGTAGAAACCATCACGATCAAGACCGACCTCTCCGGGGGCACCACTGCAACCTGCATCCTCACGGCAACCGTCAACATGCCGACCGAGAGCCCCTGAACGCCACTGGCCTCAGCTTCCGGGGGATGCCTCTGTATCAAACGTCAGGGGCAGCGATAAACGCGGATAATCGGCCGCCTGTCCAAAGGCGTTTTCCAGCACCCCCATCACTGCCAACACGACGTCTTCTCGCCAGGCCGGAGCCAGCACCTGGACTCCGACCGGTAATCCCGAGCTGTTGATATCCGTCTTGCGTGCCTGGTCAAACACGCGATCACGGCTGGGTGCCCGTTCCTCCTGTTCGTCATCACGCACGCGAGATGCTGCCACTACACCAGCTGGCCAACCCAGCAGGTTCGGCAGAAAACTGTAGCTGGCTGCTGGCAACAGATCGATCGGTGCACCGTGGGGCATCGCCGGCAAGGCATGAGGTGGACAGAGCGCCGCCTGGAATCCCTGTTGCTGAAAAATACTTAATAACCGTCGTCGATAAGCAACCATCCAGCGCGTGTTAGCCCAGTAACGGGAAACCGATGACCTGCGTGCCTGGTTCACCAGGTGAGCCATTGTTTTCTGACCAAGACCACGCATCAGGGAACTTACCAGCCAACGCATCGGCTGCCCCAGTCGTGCACCGCGCACCAACCGCGACAGATGGGGGTGCACCTGGCTTCCCCGCAGTAACCGGGTGACATCACTGCCTCCATCCGCACCGACCAACTGGTAGTAGACATCCAGTGCTTCTGGAATATCCGGTGGCGTCCAGGGACAAATCTCGGCGCCCTCCCGGGCCAACTGTTCTGCCGCCTGGTCTACGACACGACGGATTGCAGGCGAAGGGCGAAACGTGCCGTCGTCATTCCAGACCGCTATCCGAAGCCCCTTCACATGCACGTGGTCCGGATCACCGATCGTACCAGGCACCACGTCAATATCCCGCGGCTCCTCGACGGAGCCAGCCATGACTCGCAGGGCCAGGGCCAGGTCCGCAACGTGACGACCCATCGGCCCGGCCTGGAAAAAAACAGCCTCCATGCCACGCAGGGCCCCATCCATGCCTTCCCGGGGGAGCCGACCACTGGTCGGCTTGATCCCATGAATACCACAGACATGAGCCGGGATCCGGATACTCCCGCCCAGGTCACTTCCCAGCCCCAGGGGCGAACCATAGGCAGCCAGCAGAGCTGCTTCCCCCCCCGTACTTCCAGCCGATCCACGCTCCAGGTCCCACGGGTTCTGGGTCCGCCCGAAAACCGGGTTTTCTGACTCATGCCACAGCATCAGCTGCGGTACATTCGTCTTGCCCAGGATGATCGCGCCCGCTTCTCGCAGGCGACGCACGAAAACTCCATCCTCCTGATGAGGACGATTGACACGCGTGGTTAAACCGATCGTTGTCGAGGTGCCGGCCAGGTGAAAACACTCCTTGACCGTCATGGGCAATCCGTGCAGCGGCCCCAGATCCGCTCCCTGGTCCCGGGCCTGGTCGGCTGCTGCAGCTTCCTGGCGAGCCTCGTCAAAACGTGAAACCACCAGGGCATTCAGGTACGGATTGACCAACTCCACCTGCTCGATAAAGGCCTCCGTTACCTGCTGGGAAGACCATTCACCCGCGGCAATCCGGGAGACGATATCGCAGGCCGAAGTGGTCAGTATCCGTGGATCCGGACCCTCACGTTTCGGCTGGTTCATTCTCATCCCCCGCAGACACCTGGGCCTGTTTCGGGACCTTGTTTTTCCTCTTCCTGCGACGGCGAAACCAGTCGCGAACCGCCCGCCAGCCGCGGGCGAACAAGGCACCCGAGAGCAGATCCTCGGTAATCGTTGACTTACTGGTACAGAAATTATTCCAGGCAGCTACCATGTAGGGCTGACTGTTTTCACTCAGCGTCGTGTAAACACCGCGACTGCGAATCTCGCCCAGGCCGCTGCGATAATGATCCAGGATGTGGCGATCGAACATGTTCCCGGCCACGGTGACTGCCGACAGGGTCCCCTTGCCCATCGTTCCTACCTTGTTGAGCGCGTAAAGAGTCATCGTACTGGAGATCGACAACAGGTTAACTTCCTGCTGTTCCGCTGTCTCCTTCATCTCGTTCCATAGTCGCTTCACCTCCGACTGCGGAATCAACTGCGTGGGAGAGGTCTTGGCGATGGCCTGGCGAGTCTGCTCGACGGTTTTTTTCAGTCCCTCAAGGGAAATGGGGGGCATGTCAAAGGCCTGCGCCGTCATCCCGGATGTCTTGCTCACGGCATCCAGCAGGTCCGACACCTGGTCGATCGTCGTTTCCGGATCAATCACTCCCTTGGCCTTCAACTCCTCGCTTAACTCGTTCAGGTAAGTCTTGGAACCGTAGGCCAGGTCGCTGAAAATCGCCAACACGGTGACCGGGGAAAAATGCAACGTGGCCCAACCAGCTATCTCCACGAAAGTTCCCACCGTCTTCCGGGCCACGAAGGCCTCCACCTCGGCGTCCTCCGTTTCAGTCTCGTCCCTGGGTAACTCGACACCTCCCACGTCCTCGACCATGAAATCCAGCATCTGCTGAACGAAGATCGTGTAGGAATGCGAACTGCGAAAGGCCTGGGGAACCAGCAGTTTCATCGAACCGCCCAGGGCACCACCGACGACTGCCGTCGTCGAACGCAGTGTGCGTTCCGGCAGCGAAAGGCTGTACAGCAGGTAGGATTGGACACGAGCCATCCCCGGATCATCCGCTGGCTGATCCGGGCTCTTACCCGCTTCAGCTGCCTCTAATGTGTCCGCTTCATTCTGCCGATTCTTGGCATCATTGTTTTGCATGATGATGGAGCCCGCGGCACCTTCGTTGTCAGCCAGGAAACACACTAGCCAAACCATCGCCGGCGGGACTCCCGAACGCACCTCTCTCGAGATCGATCGGTACCCCAGGCACTTCCCAGGCCAGGCGATTTTTCAAGTCGCACCTGCGTTCCCAAGAGCCCACCTGGTACTCCCCCGTCCGGGACTCGCGCTCGAGATTTCTCGTCATCGGAGTCGTGATACTGCTTGGGTACCAGGAAAGGAACATATTGCGAGGCCTTGGGGCCCATCTTCATGGGATCTCGCGACCAACTCCCTGGTAGCCACCACAGGATTAATTGTGCCATGGGGATAGCCAGCATCCCGCCCAGGACAACCTTGATCATGGTCCACATGGGGTTCTCCGACTTGCGTGAGACAACCCGGATGGGACGAATGGAGGACGATCCGGTCGTTGGTGATTCGACAGAATCACCAAAGTTAAAGGTTCCCACCGCTTCTTCCCCGGATTCGGAACTGTCTTCCGAATCGGATTCATCATCGGATTCATCATCGGATTCGGATCCGGATGTATCCTCGGACTCGGATTCGTGGCCAGCTTCCGATCCCGTGATTTCAATCTTCACCGTCTCTGTCGCTGAGTCGTCCGATGCATCCTCAACCGAAGTCTCCGTCGTCACGGGACCATCGAGCAGGATGAGAGCCGGTGGTAATTCCTGCATGACCTCGACCAGCAGAAATTCTTCCCGGCATAATGGGCAAGCCACCCGCGATTCCTCGCCAGCACCCTGTGGAATCGTTACCTCGTCTTGACACCGGGGACAGGTCGCGATGGTCATGATCAACTCTCCAAGTCAGCTCTGCCGCAAATACATCCACTCAGATGTGGATATCTGTTCCATCTCTGAATTTTAGTGTACCGGAAAAAAAGCCTCGAGTCCCGACCGGCCTCTCGGATTACCCGCACCCCATCGCCGTCCTGGTCCATCGCCAGTCAACCGATGCCGTACAGTGGCTCCAGTTTTGCTCTCAAATAAGCCAATAAGGGTTCATGTGACAAGGGTTGGCCAGTGATACGTTCAATCAACTCGGGCGCACGGTAACATTTCCCCGGCTGGTGAATCTTCTCCTGCAACCAGTTTTTCAGTGGCATGAATTCACCGCGGGCAAACATTCCCTCCAGGTCATCCAGGTCCTCGGCTGCCTGGGCGAACAACTGGGCCGAGTAAAGGTTTCCCAGCGAGTAGGTGGGAAAGTAACCAATCAGTCCAGCACTCCAGTGGATATCCTGGAGCACACCATCCGCGTCGGAAGGGGGTTCGATCCCGAGGAACTCACGGTATTTTTCCCGCCAGGCGCTCGGCAGATCCGGTACCTGCAGGTCCCCCTGGATCAATGCCTGTTCCAGTTCAAAACGAATGATAATATGCAGATTATAAGTTACCTCATCCGCTTCTACTCGAATCAGCGAGGGTCGAACCTCGTTCAACGCAAAGTAGAATTGGTCCAGTGTCACGTCGGTCAGCGCCGAGGCGAAGGTTTTCTGGAGCGTGGGAAACATGTACTGCCAGAACGCCCGGCCACGACCTACCTGGTTCTCCCACATGCGCGACTGCGACTCGTGGATGCCCAGTGAAATAAATTCGCCCGGCGGCAAACCATAGAGGTCGGTTCGCAGTCCCTGGTCGTAAATACCATGTCCCGACTCGTGCAGGATGCCAAAAAATGCCATCGGGAAAAAATGCTCGTCGTAACGGGTCGTGATGCGACAGTCAAACGGTCCCATGCCCGAGCAAAATGGATGGTGCGTAACATCCAGTCGCCCCCGCTGGAAATCAAAACCGATCTGCGCCGACACCTGCTCACCCAGTTCTTTCTGTAAAGCCACGGGATAGCTGCGAGAGAGTATCTCCACGTCCGGCTGGGTACTGCTCTCCGCGATAGCCGCCACCAGCGGGACCAGGTCCTCTCGTAACGACGACAGGACACGGTGCACGTTGGCCGTGGTCTCGCCTGGTTCATAATCATCCAGCAGGACATCGTAGGGAGAGTCCTCGTAGCCGACCGCTTCCGCCTGCTGCCGCTTCAGGTCAATGATCCGCGTCAACACCGGGCTGAAACTGGCAAAGTCATCGTCCTGGCGAGCCTGGACCCAGGCTTGCTGCCCCAGGACCGTGGCCCGGGCCATCTCTTCTACCAGCGACTGGGGAAGCTTACTGCGTTTCTGGTAGTCACGCTTGAGTTCCCGGATCACCGTGGCCGTATCACCATGGGAATCCTCTACCAGTTCCGAATCCTCACAAGCCGCTAACCATTCTCCTACCTGGGGATCCGTCCGCCGACGGTGACTGGCACCAGCCAACCAGGTAATCTGTTCGGCACGATAGTCACCGGCCTGCAGCGGCATGTAGGTCTGTTCATCCCACCCGAGGACTGATCGGATCGACTCGACCATGGCGGTTTCCCGAACATGGTCACAAAGCTCTTGGTAGGTCTGCTTGATGTCAGCCATTTGCATCGTTCCTCAAATCGCGAAACTCGGTTTTCCTGCCCCAGCGGTCACTAGTTGTTTAGTGCCTACACCCCCGGGAACCTGCGCCTGCTGCAAATAATAGCAGGGCCACGGAAAAGCAAAAGAACCTTGCCCGGGAAACGTTACCTGCCTGGCTGGAGAGTTCGCCCAGCCTGCGTACACGGCACAGCTATTTACTGGAATCCCAGGCTGCGCTCGATCTCTCGGCCCTTGCGATTCAAACCCGTCCCCTTGTCCCACTCGCTGGTCGAGCGGTAGCCGGATCCCCAGTTAGCCTCGCGTTCTCGAAACCCCGATATGCCGGGTTCCGCAGGCGTACCGGACAGCATCTTGCAACCGGACAACCCGGTGGTGATAAACAGGCTGAACACGGCCACGAACAAAACAGACTTGAAAGATGAACACAATCGCATGCTGCGGCTTGCCTTACATGGGCCGAATGGGCGATGCCGGTACGATACCGGCCAAGCGGGGCAAACTTTCCCAGATTTCTCAACCGCTGTCCAGACAGATTTAACGGCCTGGCCCGGTGATATCGCGCCCCAGGCCATTAACCGGAGACCTACCAGCCAAAACGATCCCGCACCAGGTCAAAACCGATCACGAAAATTACCGCATCCACCAGCAAATGGCTGATCCAGGGTCCCAGTAGTGAACCACTGACGTGGTAAATCAACGCCCAGGCAATCCCTCCCAACGCGATTCCAAAAGAGAGCAGGTAAGTTACCGGAGAGGTCCAGCCAAAAAATGTCGCCAGCAGGATCACATGATGCGCCATGAAGCCAACGCTGGAGAGGATGACAGCGGAGGTCACGGTCATCTTGACTGTCAACTGGTCAAAGACAAACCAGCGCCAGTAGTATTCTTCGAAGAACGAATGCGCCAGGGAATAAAAAAGGCCCAGCAGGGCAAATTGCCAGGCAGCGGTGAAGCCCAAGCCTGCTACCTTGCCATAGATCTTTTCCGTCGGCTGCTCGAAGAAACCCTGCGGTTTCAACCAGCTGTAAAACAATCCCAGCATGAGGATTGCAACCAGCAGCCCGAAGCCAACTCCCATCCCTACTCCACTGCTCGGCACCCTGGAAAGCGATATCTTCTGCTGCAGGATCCAGCACACGTAAAACACCGGAAAGACAAACTGCAGTGTCTTGCCGATCGAGTAAGTCGCCAACTGGACCCGGGCCGGCCAATCATGGAGCCAGACAAAATAGGCCAACGTAACAATCGTGGGAAAAATCCACGCGAAGACCAGTGCCACGGTCGAAACCTCACGTCCTGCATCCATGTCTCACCATTCCTGAAATTGAAATAGTCGTTGTCTCCACCAGCCAGGCGACTCCCTTCGCTGATCGTGATACGTTCACCCCAACGACCAGCGGGCCTGCCGCAAAACTGCTCGCGGTGATGACTTCATACGCTCATACCAGACCGTCACGAACGATCCATCGGCCAGTTGTACCGTGCTCGGGTAGCCCAGGTCATGGCCAGCACCGTCCACGGACAATGCCAGCGGCGCTGACCAGGTTCGGCCCTCGTCTTCACTCAGACGCACCTGGTTACCATAAGGTTTTCGTCGGTAGCCATAAGACATCATCAAGCGACCATCCTGCAAGCGGAGCAGGTGCGATGGCAAGCCCCAGACGCCGATGGCCTGAGGTCGCGACCAGGTCCGGCCGCCGTCGTCAGATTCCGACTGTAATGTCTCTCCCGCCGATTTCGCGTTATGGTTTCGAATATGAACAATGATCCGGTTCCTGGACGCTTCCACGGCATGCAGTTCATGGTACTGCTGATGCGAGTCACCTTCGCGTGGTTGAATTTTCGCCAACCACTCCCAGCTCACGCCATCATCGTTGGAAACACAAACTCCCACGTCGGTGGAATCCGTCCAGAGTCCCTTACCCGCGTACAACAACCGACCGTCCGAAAGTTGAATGGGACCGTGCGGACTATTGACCAGGCAGCGATAGCGGCCGGACCAGGTCACCCCTCCGTCAGTAGATCGTGTCATCCAAACACCCAGGGCCTGCTGCCGTTGCAGATCTGAGAGACGCTCGTGGGCCCCCTGCCAGCGTGCCAACCTCGCGGCATCCCAGGCACCCGCTCTTCCCGGACGCATCTTGAGGGCCTTTTCCAGGATCGGAACATAGGCCAGGGAGGTGAAGGTCGTGGCCAGTAACGTACCCTTGCTGGTCTCCACGATTCCGGCATCCCGGTCATCCAGCGGGCCATCCAGCAGGGTCTCGGGCCAGCTCCAGGTAACGCCCTGGTCATGCGATCGCATGAGCTCGACGCGTCCAAAAGGACAGACATGCGATTCACGGCCCCCGGACACGACCAGGACCAACTGCCCATTTTTTCGCTGGGCCAGCGTGGGCCAGCCGTGATAATGGGCTTCCTGCTGGCTGATCACCCGCCGTTCCTGGACCTTGACCGTGGCCGTGGCAGCTGTTGACTGTGCAGTGGAAAATCGCTGCACACCAATCGTCGCCGCCAGGGTTCCTTGCAAGAAAATTCTCCGCTGCATGGTAAAGATCATCCTTATCTTAACAGTCTCAGCATTAGCAGTGCCAACTGCCCCAGCGTATGGCACGCCATGGGTCGTGTCATTCTACCAACGGCATCATGCCCCGCAAACAACACCCCCGCCAGTGGTACGCGAATTCCTGTTGAACACGCAAATAATATTCTCCCAAGGGGTTAAACATCAGCTCGCATTTTCCAGAGTACTTGCTGAAACAGTCGCTACTGCTTAAAACTGGCTCTGGAGAGTTTTCCCACCGGGACCGCCAGGAATCTTCTGACCTCGCGTTTTTCTCTATGCCAGTCCCGTCACCAAAGAATCTAACCACAGTAATGCTACAGAAAGAACTTCCATGGATTTAACAGCCTACGGCATATCAGTCACTGAGATTATTCGCAACGGTTCCCGAGCCAAGCTTTACGAGCATGGGTTGGAATTCGATGCTGCACAAATAACAGCCAGCGGTGCCATTGCCACGTTATCGGGCGCCAAGACAGGCCGTAGCCCTAAAGACAAGCGGATCGTGGAAGGCCCGGAGACCAAGGACGACATCTGGTGGGGTCCCGTCAACGTGCCGCTCCCGGCCGAATCCTTCCAGGTAAATCATCAACGTGTAATTGACTTCCTCAATACCAAGCCACGGCTCTACATCATGGATGGCTTCGCCGGCTGGGACCCGGACCACCAGATCAAGGTCCGTATCATCTGTTCGCGGCCCTACCATGCCCTGTTCATGAACAACATGCTGATCCGCCCCACGGCCGAGGAACTGGTCAGTTTCGAAGAACCAGATTACGTGATCTTCAATGGTGGTGAAGAGAAATCACTTCCGGAGACTCCCGGAGTCGAGTCGGAAACCTGCGTGAGCCTGAATTTCGAGACGGGACAATTCGTCATCCTCGGTACCCAGTATGCGGGCGAGATGAAAAAGGGAATCTTCACGATCATGCATTACCTGATGCCCAAGAAGGGTGTCTTCTCAATGCATTGCTCGGCCAACGAGGGTGCCGATGGTGATGTCTCCCTCTTCTTTGGTCTTTCCGGCACCGGAAAAACCACGCTGTCCGCCGACGCGGCAAGACAACTCATCGGAGACGATGAACACTGCTGGACCGATAACGGTATCTTCAACATCGAGGGTGGGTGTTACGCCAAGACCATCGACCTCTCTGCCGAGAAAGAACCTGAAATCTATGCCGCGATTCGCTTCGGCACGGTACTCGAAAACACCGTCCAGGATCCCGACACGCGAATCTGCGATTACACGAACAGTTCGATCACGGAAAACACGCGAGCGGCCTATCCGATTGATTTCATTCCTAATGCCAAGATCCCCTGCGTGGGCGGACATCCCAAGAACATCATCCTGCTGACCTGCGATGCCTTCGGCGTTTTGCCGCCAGTCAGCAAACTGTCAGCCGATCAAGCCATGTACCATTTTATCAACGGCTACACGGCCAAGGTCGCCGGCACGGAAATGGGAGTAACCGAACCCCAGGCCACCTTCTCAGCCTGCTTTGGTGCTGCCTTCCTTGTCTGGCATCCCACCAAGTACGCGGAAATGCTGGCAGACAAGATGAACCAGCACGGCTCCGATGCCTGGCTCGTCAATACGGGCTGGAGTGGTGGTGCCCACGGCGTGGGAGAACGGATGAGCCTGAAACACACGCGGGCCATCATTGATGCCATCCATAGCGGGGAATTGACCTCCGTGGAAACCGTTACCGACCCGGTCTTTGGACTGGCGGTACCTGTTTCCTGCCCGGGTTGTCCCAGCGAGGTCCTGATGCCCAGGCAAACCTGGACTGACCCCCAGCAGTACGACGAGATGGCTGCCAAGCTGACCACGTTGTTCCACGAGAATTTTACCCACTACGCGGACCAGGCCAGCGATGCGATCAAGGCTGCTGGACCCGGCTAAACCTGGCCCGACCAGCGACTGCCGAGATGACTGGCAATCGCTGCAATCCTCATAATCTGACCGGCCAGAGCAGCACTAGATGCCCTGATCCCTACGTTGCGCGATTTCCCGGATCAATTCGCCGCGGATCGCCTCTCGCTGCTTGTTTTCAGGTAAATCGGCGGGAATTATTGAGTGTACCAGAACCGTTTCTAGCGGTCACGGAGTCCCGTGAAGTGATCCGTTCGAGGCTTCGCCTGATGCTTCCTGAACCGATCCAATCGCGTTGCCGTTACGTACTTCTGGTTTGTTCACCCACTTTTCCCTGACCGGTAACCTGGAAAGATTATGGCTGCTGAAAACCCCTCCGATCCCGTCACCAACCTCCCTGCTGATTCCCCCGATTCGAATCCGGAGTCGGTAACGACCGATTCCCCGCAAAACAGCACGGACACGACCGCCTCGGTTCCCTCGCAACCGCTGACGGGATCCGACTGGCTGGCCGGATCTTGTTTCTTCATGTCAGGATTCCTGGCCCTGGTCTACGAGATCTGCTGGATTCGCAAGGCATCCCTGGCACTTGGCAACACGACGCTGGCAGTCAGTACCGTCGTGGCCGTCTTCTTTGGCGGACTGGCCATCGGTAGTTACCTGTTTGGCAAACGGACCCGGCACCAGCTGACTCCACTCAAGACCTACGCCAAGCTGGAAATATGGATTGGCATCCTGGCCGCCCTGACCCCGGTTCTCTTCAAGATCGTCGAGGGACCTTTTGGGATGTTCTACGACCAGTGGAGCAGTTCCTCGACCGACAGTTCCGTCATACGCCTGTTCCTGCTACCTGCCTACCGCGGGTTACTGATCACTGCCTGTATCCTTCCTGCCACGATCCTGATCGGTGGCACGCTGCCCTTGTTCGTGCGGCAATACGTACGCCAGTCTCCTCGCGTGGCCCGCCCCGTGGGCTGGCTTTACGCAATCAATACCCTGGGCGCTGCCTGCGGTTGTGCCTGCTGCGGTTTCCTGATGATTCCTGTGCTGGGAATCCATAATTCCATTTACCTGGCAGCCGCCCTGAACCTCGTCATTGGACTGGTCGCCTGGCAATTAACGATGCCGGAAATCGTGCCCTACGTGGAACCCGTCGTCGAGGAAGAAGAGGAAGAAGAGGAAGAAGAGGAAGAAGAGATCATCGACCACGAACAACCTGGGGCTGATGAAGAGGGAGCGGAAGAAGCCTACGACGAGGAAGACTACGAGGAAGAACCCTGGACTCCGCCCAATCCCTCGGTCGTCATGGCAGCCCTCTTCTTCATGAGTGGCTTTGCCGCCCTGGCCAACGAGGTGCTGTGGACACGATTTCTTTCGCTGATCCTGCACAACACGGTCTACACGTACACCCTCACGCTGACCGTCATCCTGCTCGGCATCGCCCTGGGCAGCCTGATCGCGGCCAGTCGCTTCGATCGCGTGCAGCGACCCGGGTTCCTGTTTGGCTGCGTCCAGTCGGCCAGTGCCCTGTTGGTCCTGGTAGCCATGCTGCTGCCGGCATCCATCTGGACCCGCCTGTCCGATCGTCCTGACATGTCCTCGCAAATCTACCTGATAGCACTGATCATGCTGATACCCTCGATCCTCTCGGGAATGTCCTTCCCGCTGGCCATCCGTTTCGTTGTGGAAGAAGCATCCCACGCAGGCGTCAGCGTGGGACGCATGGTCGCGCTGAACACGATTGGTGGCATTTGCGGTTCGTTGCTGATCGGATTCATCCTGCTGCCCTACGCTGGCATGGCGGAAACGCTCAAGTGGACCACGGGGATCGGCCTGCTGGCAGGCATTGGTGCCTGGTTGATGCTTGACACCTCGATGCTCCGGCTCTGGCTGGTCATCGGTGCCACGGCCTGCTGGATGTTCACACCTCGACTGATGACCACCCAGTTACCGCGCGACTACCTGGCCCGCTACAGTGAACTTATCGACCACCGTGAAGGGACCGCCTCCACGGTCTCCATCATCCAGGATGATGGGTACAAGGTCCTGGAAATTGACCGTCTCTGGCAGGGCACCAGCGAGCGTACGCACCAGGCGCTGGCAGCGCACATCCCGGCCATCCTGCACGAACAACCCGAAGACGTGCTGGTCGTGGGACTGGGCCCCGGACAGACGGCTCAACGGTTTCTCATGCACGATGTCAAGAAGCTGGATTGCGTGGAAATTGAACCCAGCCTCGTGGAATTACTGCAACTGCACACCGCTGAATTCAAGGCCGACTGGCTGATGGATTCCGCCGTGCAGATCATCTTTGATGATGGCCGTAACTATATCACGCACACGAAAAATCAATATGACATCATCTCCATCGAGATTGGCCAGGTCTTTCGGCCTGGCCTGGGCTCCTTCTATACCCGGGAGTTCTACCAGGTTGCCAAGGAACGACTACGAGACAACGGCATCATCTGCCAGTTCGTACCCATCAAGTTCCTGAGCAAGGAACATTTCCGTTCCCTGGTGGGAACCTTCGTCGATGTCTTTCCCAACAGCGTCCTGTGGTACAACACTTCCGAACTACTACTGCTCGGTACCCCGGGAGAGGCCATCAAGCTTTCACCCGCGCGGCTGGGTGCAATCCAGATCGATCAACGACTCAACGAGGACCTGGCCTTTGCCTACTGGGGCGGACCCAAACATTACCTGAACCAGCGTCATGTCTTCCTGGGAGGGTTCCTGACAGGCCCCGAGGGACTGAAAAAAATATCAGCCGGTGCACCGCGGCTGAGCGACAATCGTCCGGTACTGGAATACATGCAGAAAGTCGACCTGTCCGAGCGTGGATTCCACAAGCCTATCGTGGAACTGATCCAGGCAAACCTGGCTCCCGCCTCCTCGATCCTGACAGAAAAACTTCCCGAGTCCATCGTGCAGGCCGGGAACACCGTGCGCGATGAAAACCTGCGCAGTATCGTTTCCGCCGCTCACCTGGAAATTGGCTCGCACCTGTTGTCCGTGGGCGACCCCCTGGGTGCCCAGGCGCACCTGTTGCGAGCAGTCAATTACCTGCCCGCCTATGCCGAGGCGAGTTACTTCCTGGGAGACGCACATGCCGCCGTCAGGAACCTGCCCTTGAGTATCAGCTTCTACCAGCAGGCCATCAATATTCGCCCCGACTACATCCGCGCCCATACCCACCTGGCCTTCATTCTCCGGCAACTGGGAGAAGTGGAGAGGGCCGTCCAGCATTTTGAACACGTCATCAAGAAAAATCCCCTGAATATCCATGCCCTGATCGGACTCTCGCAAATTCGGTCCACCCATCCAGATGCCGCCGTCCGCAATGCCACCGAGGCACTCAAGCTGGCCGAGGATGCCTTCCGGTATACACAGGGAACAAACCCCCAGGTCCTGATGGCATTGGGCGATGCCTTTGCCTCCAATGGCCAGTTTGACAAGGCGATCCAGGCCGGGGAAGCAGCGGTACGGATCATGGGAGGGGGTCTCCAGGCAGAAGGAATCCGACAACGACTCGCCTTCTACCGACAAAAACGTCCCTACATCGAACAGATCGCAGCGCCTCCCGGACAGAATCCCCTGGCGCCTCAGCAGGGCCCCGTGAATCCCGCACCCAACCAATCCAATCCAGGTTCACCGGCACCTGCACAGCCCAATCCGGCACCTGCCAAAGCACCGTAATGCGGTGGAAAAAACAGGGGACCTGGGAGAATCAGCCACCAACAAAGAGGTTTTTGGCTATTTTCCCTACTTTTCCTCCCTTGTTGCCCAGATTTACTTGACGTCAGACCATTCCTTGCGCAAAATTCGCCTCCTCAGCCCGTTTTTTCAACGCGGCTGACTGTCGTTCGCGAATTTACCTGTCGACTGGTGTCCAAACCCCACGACCATGCGCAACTTCACGACTTTCACGCTCGCTCTACTGACGTTACTGGTTGGCCTGGCTGCGCCTGACCGCTGCGCTGCGGAGAGTCACTACGTCAACAATCAAACAGGCGACGACCGCCGTGACGGGCGTTCCCCCGATCTGACAGGATTGGCCAGCGGTCCCTTTCGCACAATTGCCAAGGCACTGCAGGTGGCCCAGCGTGGCGATCGCATTATCCTCGCCAAGACCAAGGAACCGTACCGCGAGAGTGTCACACTGCAGGCCAGTCGCCACAGTGGCCTGCTCAACCAGCCATTTATCCTGGAAGGCAACGGTGCCACGCTGGACGGTTCCCGTCCCATTCCCGAAGCGGCCTGGCAATCGGTGCCCAATCGCCCCGGTGTCTTCCGCTACCAACCCCGTTTCAAGAATCACATCCTACTCTACCTGCACGGGCGACCCGGACCCCGTGTCACCGTGCCCCGGGATGCCACGGAACCACCGGAACTGGCACCGCTGCAATGGTGCCTGTTTCGCGGTCATATCTATTTCCGCGTCGAGGCGGACAACATACCGGCTGCCTACGTCCTGTCGGCCACGGCCCTGCCGGTCGGCATCACGCTCTACGAGGCCCGGCATATCCAGATCCGTAACCTGGTGATCCAGGGATTTCGACTTGATGGAATCAATGCGCATGACAGCGTCTTTGATGCCAACCTGATCAGCCTCAAATGTCGTGGCAACGGACGCAGCGGCATTTCCGTGGGGGGTGCTTCCCGCGTCCGCGTGGAAGCCTGCCTGATCGGCAACAACGGGCTTGCCCAGTTACGTACCGAGGGTCACTCGCGTACCCTGGTCGTCAACTGCGATCTGATCGACGACGATCCGGCAGCCCCGGCAGTCGTCAAGCAGGGTGGTCACGTGGTAATCCAGAAAGCACCTGTGCAACCGGCCCCGGCTCCCTAGAAAAGGGCCGCTCAGCTTTACTCGACGGTCTCCTCATCTCGCTGACTGTCGGCTTCTGCGGCATGCCTCAGTCGATCCATTTCCCGTCGCCCCACCAGGTAATAAAAGACACCTACCAGGGCAATGCCGAGGGTCACCAGGCGAAATCCCAGGGCCACCACGAAGCCCCGGCTATCCTCAATATTGGCCACACGACGATAGAGGAAGTCGAGTCCAAATTCAAAGCCACCGAGCCCAGCGGGCAACGGGAGCGACCCGGCCACGTTGGCAATCGACACCATCACCACGTGCTGTCCCCAGGAAGGATGATCTCCGCCGAGCCCACAGGCGATCATGAAAACACAGAGGGCAAACAACACATGGGTCAGCAGGCTCAACGTCAACAAGGCCGCCAGGCGTCCCAGCTTACTGCGATAAAGCAACAACGCGGTCACGATCCGCTGACCCACCGAATCCCGTTCTGACAACTGGCCCAGGTCCGGTTTCTGGAAGCGACCTCCCCAGAAAATAAAGACGACCACGGCCACGCCACCGGCCAGCAGGAAGCCCAGCGTCCCCTGCAGGACCACCCGCACCTTCTCATCCACCACGTCAATAGCCAGCAGGGCCACGGCTGCCACGATGGCCAGGGCGTAAAGCCCCATCAGTCGATCCGCGATCACGGTCGAGACGGCTTCGGTCTTACGACCGGGCTGCTGCCGGGCAATAAAATAAGCTTTCACCGAATCGCCTCCCCCGACTCCAAACGTCAGGAAGCCAAATAAGAAACCAACGAATCCCAGGCGGAAAGCATCTTGCAGGCGAAACGGCAGGTCCAGCGCGCGAACCATGGCCCACCAGCGAAAGAACGTGGTGGCTACTGCCCCCAGGCCGACCAGGAACGCGCCACCCAGCAGCATCCAGTTACCTAGCTGCCATTGCTCGGCCTCGCGCTGCAAGCGACTGAAGCTCTCATCCTGCGTGGCACCGCGGAACAGGAAAGCCAGGATCATTAATGAAACCGCGTATTGTGCAGCACCGACCAGCAGTTTTCGGATCCTGCGGCGGCCAGGTGTTACTTCAGTCACGACAACCTCTCATCGGTAGCTACTGTCCTGGAACGTTCTTGACAGTCAGCAAGGCCACTGATAGTCTTGGCTAACGCTTGTGGTGAAGACTTGTTACACCACACCTATCAAGATGTTTCGGCATCTGACCATGCGGGGGATTAGCTCAGTTGGGAGAGCGTCTGGCTGGCAGCCAGAAGGTCAGGGGTTCAAGTCCCCTATCCTCCACTTTGCCCTCTGGCAGCAAGCCGCAGGGTGCAGCAGACCCCGGCAAAACCGGGGTTTTCTTTTGCGCGGGTAAAGTGACTTGCGACCCCCTGCAGCCCCTTGCGCGCACGTGCTGCGTTGTTTTATGCGTTACTTTACGCCGGTCATTTTCACCAGTGTCTTTTGCGGTCAGATCGATTCCGGCTGCTCGTGCAAAATCCTCATCGGTGACCTGTAGGTAATGGCGTTGGGCGACGACAATGTGTATGAACGTTACAATGTTGTTACGCGATCCGCAATCAGAATGGGTTAGAATCTGTTGAGGTGATGTGAATCGAACGACCGTAGAGCGGAGGGTTTTGGAATGAGAGTCAATCCATTCGTGCTGATTTTTTTCGTGATGTCGCTGAGCCCACAGGTTGGATTATGCGTAGACCCAGAGGAGACTCCGGCGACCGAAGTTAAAGACACCGCCGTCGAAGAGAAGATCGCATGGGGTAAGGAAACCGATGGGCTGGTGGCGAATCTCCGAGCTCTGACGCCCGCTGTGAAGCCGGGAGAACCTATGGAGTTTGAGATCCTTGTCAAGAATGTGTCCAAAGAGGAAATTCGCCTGTTGGGGTATAAAAAGCCGAGCCCTTCTACCTGGGTGTTTAACTTTGGCCAGTGGGTGTGGCTCTCTCCCCAGCCGTCGCTCCCGAGCGTGGCATTGAAGCCGGGTGACACTGCCAGCGTGCGCTGCCTCGTAGCGACCACGCGAGACAGCATGACCGCCGAGCACAAAAGCCGCTTCCTCGGCAAACGTTGGGGAGCTGATGTTGCTCCTTTCCACAACGCGAAAAACAAAAAAGAACCTCTTCGCTTACCGGAAGGCGTCTATCGCGTGCGAGCGTCCAGTCCGTTTATCAGTGCGGACCGCAAGGCAGCTATCGAGACCAATACGATCGAGGTGCGAATCATTGATCGTCGCTAACAAAGCGATGCATGCGATCAGAGGGGCGCTTTGGCGCGCGGCAGCGGGGGTATCTATCTATGGGACCCACGAAGGGGTGGGGGGTGTGGTTTGGATTTCCGGGCCTCCCTGAAAAACGTGCCAGCGACTTTTTTGTTCTACCCGATTGTCGCCGAGAAATCATACACAGTCTGCCAACAGACTTGCAGGTGCCGCCTGAGGGGGCGAAGATGGGGCCGACATTTCTTAAGGAATCGTCCTCTGACGCGCTGGCTTATCTAGCTGCTTGGCATGTAAGTTAGTAGTTGCTGCATCCGGTTGTTCATATCCCAACCAAGGAAACTCCCAAGATGAAGAAAAACTGGGTGCTGATCCCTTTGCTGCTGATAGTCATTCTGCTAGTTATCCCATGGATGCTTGGTGGATGGAGCGTGAGCAACGGATGGTCAGAAATCGTGGACAAGTCGCAAGACAAACCCGAATTCCCCATGGCTTTCATAAGTATCCTTTTTTACCTCTGGTGGCAGGATACCAATCGGCGAAATTCCAAACAGGATTGATCAGTTGTTGCGGCTGACTCCAATTCAGTATCGCTCCCCCCACCAAAACCCTTGCAGGCGCCGCCTCAGGGGGCCAAGATAGGGGCTGTATGGGAATAATGACCCGAGGGGAAACGTTATGAACAAAGTCATCGCCTGCCTA
>JAYGDH010000563.1:0-4656 GCA_046583055.1 Pirellulaceae bacterium
CTGGACCTCATCCGTGACCTCCGCGACCAGCGTGACATGGCGGTTCTTTTCATTACCCACGACCTTGGCGTGATCGCCGAAATAGCGGATGACGTGCTCGTGATGTATCGTGGCAAGGTCGTGGAACAGGGCGATGTTCTCTCGGTCTACAGTAATCCCCAACATCCGTATACCAAGGGCCTGCTTTCCTGCCGAGCGCGACTGGACACCAAGTTCAAACGACTTCCAACTGTTTCCGATTTCATGGACACGGTTGAAAACGAAGACGGTACCGTACAGATTTCCGAGAAAGCTGTGTCCGAAAAACAAATGGAGTTTTTTCGTACCCACGGCCGCGGTCGACTGTTGCATCCGACAGCCGACCTGAAGCGCCTCGGTTACGACGACGCTGCCAGCAATTATGCGGACGGTGCCACCAGCGTAAGTGACGACCTCTCGCCGCTGCTTCGCGTTCATGACTTAAAGGTGCACTTCCCGGTCAAGAAGGGTTTCTTGATGCGTGTCGTTGACCACGTGAAGGCCGTTGACGGTGTCACTTTTGACATCTACCGAGGGCAAACACTGGGTCTCGTCGGCGAAAGCGGTTGCGGCAAAACAACCACCGGACGGGCACTCACCCGACTGGTTCGCCCCACCTCCGGCACGATGACGTACGACGGCCACGACATCCAGGACCTGCGCGGTGGGGCCTTGCAAAACTTCCGCAGCCAGATGCAAATCATCTTCCAGGATCCGTACGGTTCCATGAATCCTCGCATGACCATTCAGACCTCGCTCGTCGAACCCATGGCGATACACGGAATCGGCACCAGCAAGTCTGACCGTATCGCACGGGCAGCCAGCTTGCTAGACGAGGTCGGCATGCTGCCCGAACATCTCTCCAGGTACCCCCACGAGTTTTCCGGGGGCCAACGCCAAAGGATTTGCATTGCCCGGGCCCTCTCGGTAGAACCCGAATTCATCGTCTGCGACGAATCTGTGTCCGCGCTAGATGTTTCCATCCAGGCCCAGGTCCTGAACCTCCTCAATGACCTCCAGGAACAACGTAACCTGACCTACATCTTCATCAGCCACGACCTGAGCGTGGTTAAATTCATGTCGGATATGATGGCCGTCATGAACGACGGACAATTTATTGAATTCGGTCCGTCCGAAAGCATTTATGCGAATCCGCAGCAGGATTACACCCAGAAACTGATCCAGGCCACGCCCCGCGACGATCTGGAAAACATCGAGAGCCTCGTCCAAAAGAGAAAAGAAACCCGCCAAGCCAAACAAGCCGCCGCGGATCCACAGCCCCGCTGACTACTTTACAAACGCCCTTTATCGATCTAAGCTACCGGCCACTGCTTCGGCAGTACAACTTTAGCTAGTTTTGTCTTCACTCTCACGCTCGCGTGGAAAAGGAGACAGTCTGGGGCGTTTCGCCCTGGTTCACCATTCAGGTCCCTTCGCTTCCGCAATGCGTGGGGCGGCCTTTCGTCCCGCTTGTCCGGTTCGTTTTGTCCTCCTCGGTCGCTGGCAGCGAATTGCATCCGAAAAGCAGCACGCTACGCTTTGCTGCTTTGCGGATACCCGAGCAGGACACTCGCCGGGCGGCACGAAAGGCCGCCCCACGCATTGCCCGCTCCGGGACGTAAAGTTGTAGCTGTCGCTGCACAACTTACCCGACTGCCACGCCCAAGCCCGGCGCCACGATCTTCAGCAGTTGGCACCTCGCCAATTCATATTGCTCGGGACACACCATTGCCAGGAATGACAGGTAGCCCGCTACCTCGTCCAACGCCGCTACCGGTGCCCGCGATTGCTCACCATTCCCCTTCAGGTTATGCAGCATCGCACGTAACACGCGGCGCCGATCCCTCGGAATAGCGACACGCTCATTAACGGTCAGCCCTGTGACACACTGGCGTTGGTGTTGTCCGCGAATCTGCGTCTTGTGGCGGGCAAGCGCAAAGCCACTGCCTAAAACAATTTTCGTCGCGCTTTTGACAATTGGGGCCGGGGCCGTGTCCCCGGAGAAGCTCATGTCATCCGCGTAGCGCGTATAGCTCCAGCCATTTGCTTCCGCCAAGCCTGCCAACCGGCGATCCATGCGACGCACCACCAGGTTTGCCAGGTGCGGACTCGTCGGCGCTCCCTGGGGTAAACGACCACGGTGCGTCACCAGGTTAGCGATCATTTCTATGTCAGATGAGTCCTCGCACAAGGGAGGAACGCTTTGAACCACCTGGCCCCGAGTCACCGAGGGAAAGAAATCCTTGATGTCCAGGTTCGCTACCCACCGCCTGCCCACATGCTCCTGCGCGCCGGTGACGATCGACCTGCCCCGGACAAAACCATGCGCCCACCTTGTCGGTGCGATCCGGTAAAGAACCCGGTCTAACAATTTCCGCTGGATGGACTTGAGTTTCGCATCCGGAGCCTCGATCCAGCGTTTCTTAGTTCCCATGATCAACGGGTACACGTGATAGCGCCGGGACGCCGAGGCTGCCATTTCCTCGAGTTCGGGTAGGCAGAGCTCCAGCCTGCCCGCTAATTGAGAATGGGATCCCATAAATGCTATGCACCCTTCGAGGCCCGCAGAACACGAAAGATCGATTCCAAGCCCTGTTGTACCGTTCTGCTACAACGCATTGAAGCCAAGCGAGTCAATTCGCTACAGCCACAAGCCCTCCCCTAGCTTACCAGCAACCTCGTAACTTGGGTGCTGCCCTGTGCTTAGCATCTCTCTGTAGAAAATAGAAGTCTTTTGGCACCTCGTTTGCTTACTAAAGGGAGTAGCTGCCAACAGCAACCTGACACTTCAGAAAGGACCATCTGATGAAAAATAACTTTGATATGCCGACACCCGAGGAAATCGCTCGACGATGCAATCAGATTCGCTCTGATTGGACGGACGACGAGGCTCGTCGCCGTGAACAGCCGAAAGTGCTTCCCGTCTGGATCCGCAAGCAGGAACGTTGGGCCATGATAAGCCAGCGCTTCGTCTATTTTCCTGGCCGTCACATGACCGGTTGGTAAACCGCTTGTGGTCGCTCCAATTCAATTGACATGTCGCCACCGCGAGGACTACTACCCCGAGCAGTCGTCCGGTGGCGATCTGTCATTCGGACATCACACGCGCACGAAAAGCTTCTTTCGATACATCCAGAAGCAAACCAGCCACATCGCAACGAACGCTGTTGCGTACTCGTAGATCGGACCGTATCGGCCAAACGTGCTGTCACTGATCGTGGCCTGAACGATCCAGTCCAGGTGGGTGGACATCGTCCGAATGACCCAGGGACGAATCAGTTGGCCCATCATGTACATGACCAGGGAGTTCATCCCCACAACCACGAACGGAAACGCCAGCCACTTCAAGGGCAGTACGTCAAAGAGAAAGTAAAAGACTGCCAGTCCCCAGATCACCCACGCACCGCTAAATAGCACCCACGACGGTGTCCAGATCCTCTTTACGATCGGACACAGGAAAATCCCGGCCGGAATGGCAACGAGCATACAGACCGCCCCGGCGGCCAGCAGGATCAACAGTTTTTTCCACTTTCCCCGGTTACTCTGCAAGCATGTACCGGCCATCAGCCCCAGTAACATCGTGGCGATCGATGGCAGAAAATTCAACGTTTGGTAACCGCCGCGGTTTCCCACGTATGGTTTCCCTGCTGCCCTGGGCAATGAATTGAGCAAGCGAGTATCCACGCTGGCAGCCACGTTACTACCCTTTATCCAGGGACTAAAGCTAACCAAGGGGAGGATGCGATCGTGTTCCATCTCCACCGCCCTCTCCAGGTCTTCCTTAAATTCTTCACCCCGTGACGGTTCGCCGAAGTAAAACAGGGACCACGTGACCGCCAGAATGGCGAAGAATGACACCACATGAAAACGGGTTCTCCAGCCGGCTGCGACATACACGAATCCGTACCCGAGTCCAATCTGGGCAAGGACATTTGTGAATTCAAAGACGGTTTGCGTCGCCGACTGGGAGGCCAGGAACACGCCCATGCCAACCAGGACCAGGGAACGCCAAGCACAGTGAAGGCCCCGCCAGGTTCTCGTCTGACCCAGTATTTTGCGCCTCGCGACGGAAAAAGGTACTGCCACCCCAACCATAAACATGAAAGCCGGCTGAATCAGGTCCCATGCCGAGACCCCAATCCACGAGACCTGACTTAACCATTCAGGGTGCGTGACGTGGAACAGCACTTGTTGCCATCCCGGATCATCACCCTACTGCCTGGCCACTTCTCGCAAGCCAAAAGCGCCACCCGCGAGAAGGATCATGATCAAGCCACGGTAGGCATCCAGGGACGTCAGGCGCGCCGCCCGACTTAGCGTTACTGGAGTGAGCGGAGCGGCAGGCGGTAACTTGGTTTCCGTTGTCTCTTCAAGTTTGTATTCATCACGTCCGATCATGAAATCACTCCCGGTATTACACAAGCAAGGTAAAAGTCAATCTACCAGCAGTAATATCCTCGAGACAATGACAAATAGCATTCATCCCCGGCGAAACTCCATTTCTGCGCGGCTGCCTATTCCGGACAATATCCTGAACTCCGTCAATCACCCAGCCTGCCACGATTACACGATTGGTGGAAACTTTTGTAACATGCCGTGTTCCTGGATTACGGATTCAACATGATCGAGTTCCAGCGG
>JAYGDH010000643.1:0-4505 GCA_046583055.1 Pirellulaceae bacterium
CATTTTGGACAGGGTATCGTTGCCACCCCCAACGATTTTGGGGCCATGGGCAGTGCCGCCTCGCACCCCCGTTTACTGGACTGGCTCGCCTGCGAATTGATTGATAGCGACTGGAGCGCCAAGCATATCCACCGTCTAATCATGCAATCTGCCACCTACCAACAGGCCAGCCAATCAACGGCAGCGGGCATCGAATCGGACCCCGACAATCGATTACTCTGGAGAATGAACCGGCGCCGATTAGAAGCTGAAACGATTCGTGACAGCCTCCTGTCTGTCGCGGGCCGATTAAATTCGCAGGCTGGCGGGCCAGGAATCCGCCTGCCCTTGAACGCGGAAATCGCTGCCCTGCAATACAAGGGGACCTGGGCACCTCATCCGGATCCGTGGCAACACCAGCGAAAAACCGTTTACGTTTTCCTGAAACGTAATAATCGGTTACCCATGCTGGAGAGTTTCGATGCCCCCAGGACAACAAACTCCTGTGGGCGACGGACGCAAAGCACTCATGCCGGACAGGCGCTGTCCCTGCTCAACGGCGAACTGTTCCAGCAACATTCCTGGTCGCTGGCGCGCCGCTTGCTCGACCAGCACACCCAGGATCTCGACCACCTGGTCGACCACGCCTACCGCCTGGTACTGGCCCGGACACCCACGATTCAAGAACGCCAACTGGCTCAGCAATTCATAACCCGGCAGGAACAATTAATCCGCCGCGAAGTACCCCGGCAACCAGCCGTGGCCAGGTCGGAACCCATCGCACCGGACGTCGAACCCTCGTTTGCCCTGGCCCTGGCCGATTACTGCCTGGTACTTCTGAACCTGGACGAATTCCTTTACGTGGACTAACTCCAGGCAAGGACGTCTCAGTCCTTCATCGGCAGCAAATCGATCCCCTGCCGATCGGCACGGATCTTGACTCGCAAACCCCAGATCGCGGTCTTGCGTTGCTTCCCGGCCGGGTCGTAGTAGACGATATAGATCGAACCATCCGACATCTCGGTACCAATCCCATACACGTAAACCGAGTTATCCAGGGGAAATCCCCTGTCCGCAGCTGGCACGGTCCAGGTTCGACCGTGATCATCACTCCACATGATCTGTAATCCACCCGTCCCTCCGTAGCCAAAGATGCAAACGATGGTGCCATCCTTGAGCGTCATCAGTCCCGGGGCCACCATCTTGACTCCAAACGGTCGTGGCGTGGTCCAGCTGCGACCCTCATCTTTCGAAAAGGCGATCTCTCCGTTGGGCCTGGCGACCATGACCACCGTACCATCCTGGGCAAGGGTGATCGCCGGCTCGTCGAGGGCACCCGTGCGACCTTCCAGCCGACTGACAAATTTCCACGACACGCCTCCATCCTGGCTGCGGTAGACTCCCAGCTGCTCCGGCGCATGCCAGTGTTCCTTGCCGTAGGTCGACAACAGGATGTCGCCATTCTTGAGCACCACGGGCTTGCCACACATCCGATCGTAGTACTCGAACGGGGATGGTATGTAGACTGGCTTGCTCCATGTCTGGCCACCATCGGTAGAACGAATACTGGCCACACGACTGTTCTTGTTACGGCCCTGCGGTGGTGCGTCATACCCATACCAGTTATCGATCACGAAAAAGACGCAAACCAACGTGCCATCCGGTGTCTCGACAATCACTGGATGACGATCATCCCCCGGGCTATCTACCAGCGTCAGTGGTTGACTCCAGCTTTTCCCATTATCGCGAGAACGGCTGATCAGCGCCCTGCCACCGGTCGGCGCATTGACCTGCAGCGGGAAACCGGACTGCTGGTACCGTTTCAGCAGGTCAGGCACGATGTCGACCGGCGATGGAAAGGACACGTGCCAGTAACCAGCACTAAAACTGCAGATCAATTCACCACTACGAAGCCGTGTGACCGATTCCCAGCCCACGAACCCGGTACAGCCCGGGTAGGCGGGATGCTCGTTGACCCCGGGGCCGGTAATCATCTTGCGTGCCGTGCGAAAATCCCCCCTGGAGGTACTCTTGACCACCCGGGTCTGGACGGAAAATGTCGGCAACTGCAGGCGAGGATTGAGCGTACCGATGATATCCATGGTAACCGTACGACGGGCATGGCCTGACCCTGCGACCATCGCCTTGGAGGCGGCCGGCGGACGAGCTGGATCATAGATCGAGGGTCGCACGGCATTCAACTGGGAACTGGCATCTCCATCGCTGACGTAATACGTGGCCTTGGCCAGGTGCCGCAAATCCGAACCGCAGTCCGCCAACGTTCCTCGCAGGGAGTCAAAAATATCTCGCACCTGGGCCTCTCCGTCGCCATCCTGTCTCGCCACCAGGCCAGAAACATAAACCCGCTGGTTACCATGGATCCGAGCAATACGACTAAAGACCGGCGAGGCCTTCGATCCCGGAGGCGTCAGGTAACTGATCGAGCCTGTTTCTTTCTGCAACGGTGCATAGGCAACCATTTCTATCTCGATGGCACGCGAGCCGGAATTCCATTGCACATGGGATACCGGTGGCTGGGAACCCTCTCCAAAAAACCTGGTAATCTCCTGGTTCACCTGCTTCACCTGGCTCATCGGTTTCAGGAAACACTTCACACGAACCACGTGGCGGCGATCAAGTCCCATGAACTGCAACGTTTCCAGCAGACCTTTCAATGTCTTGGCCGTAGCCTCCGGCAAGGCTCCCTCGGCAGCCTGGCCGGCAACATAAACCACGTCTCCACGTGGCAAGACACTCAAGAGTGGCTCTTGACCAGCCAGGCCGGGCACGGTTCGAGTGGCTGGCATGACACCGGCGTAAGTCGTCGGGGAAGCGATGACAGCATCCAGGCTAATCCGGGCGGCAGGATCGGGTGACGGTGATTGTACGTAGCTGACTGCCGGCAAGACCTTGGCACCAAACCAGCGCAACATTTTCTTCTTCATCAAGGCCGTCACGGCTGTATCGGCAACATAGATATTGAGTTTCACGATCCGGGATTTCTCTGCCCCGGCAACTTCCAACACCTGTTGCAGGTTCTGTAGCAGCGAGTCGATTTGCGACCCGGTATCCGGACTGATCTTACCTGCGGTATCACGAGGGGAGAGCTGGCTTGTATGCAGCAACTCCTGGTTTCCAGCAACCACGGCAGCCGACAGGCCGTTGGCCGGATCAACACCAACGCGTCGCAACGTAGCGGCCGCATCCAACACGTCAACCTGGATCAGCATCCAGATCAAGATCAGCCAGAACTGTTTACCATCACGCATGACTACCGATCCTTTCCCACGCACAGGGCATTTTCAAAAGCGATCCTCACGAGCCGGCTATTCTACTGAAAACAAGTGCCCTGAAAAACTCGGGCAGATCCTGGTTCCCGGAGAATTTCCGGGCGATAAAACTTCCTCGAATCTCAGCGACAGAGGTTTGCGACCCGCTCATAAAGCCGTTAAAACAAGGGGGCAAGACAAATCTACCCCGGCAAGGGAGTCTCAATATGGCCGCAGAGAATATTTCCTCCACCAGTCGACGCCAGTTCCTCGGGGGCAGCCTGGCTGCCGCCACGACCCTTTCCCTGGCCAGCAAGTGGAACCCGCTGCCGGCGGCAGATCCCTTGAAGTCGCAGGAACCACTGGAATGCCTCGACTACGGGTACTCTTTCCTCTGCTGTCCGAAATCGTTTAATTCCGTTCGCTTCTGGGTTGAAAGTCGCACGATCCTGATCGATGAAGCCAATGACTCACGCACCGTCATCTACCAGTGTGCGTCTTGCAAGAGTGAAAGCACCTTTGCCAAGACCGATCTGTTCCTGGATCCCAATTATGACTTCATGCCAATCTTTGGTGGCAAAGACTTGCTAATCTTTCGCCGACATGTCCACTTGAACGAAGACTATCGCCAACTGGTCAAGGCCGAGTCGGTCTGGGGAGATCCCTCGGTCAAGACACCGCTGGCCAGGAACGTATACGAGGTATCCACATTCGAACAGATTCGAGATACGACGGCAGCGGGCATTCCACTGGTTGCTCAAACCGAAATCCACAACGAGGAGACCGGTCTGAAAGCGATCCTGGAGTACCCCGTGAAAACGATGAACATCGATCGAGACCATGACATTTACCAGGTCGACACGGGCCCGCTGGCCCTGCCCGACCTGACCAGGCAACACGAGTCACCCCTGGGGACCACCAGCCTGGCATTCGTCGCTTTCAACCAACCGGACTTTGCCTACTTCGTGGTTGAACAGCCGACGTCGATCAAGGAAGAGGATGTCGAGGTGACCAAGGTCTACCATTATTCACATCCCCTCAGGCTAACCACGCGTAACCGCATCCTGGCTGCCCCTCGCCCCGCGTAATTAGCCTCCCTGGAACCAAGGAAAGCAGATACACGAGATGACATTAAAGACTTTTGACCTGACAGGACGCATCGCCGTCGTATCCGGAGCAGCCCGTGGGCTGGGGCAAGCGATGTCAATCGGCGTGGCCGAAGCCGGCGCTGACGTGGTCCTGGTCGATCGCGATGAA
>JAYGDH010000032.1:0-30949 GCA_046583055.1 Pirellulaceae bacterium
GTAGAAAAAAGTCCACTACCCTGGCTTTGACACCAGGCCAGGGGAGCCCAGACCATTGCGACCAACAGTACCACGAAAAAGGAAAGGCGGCTTTTCATCGATTCATCTCATCAGCGAGTTGAGGGACACGTAATAATAGGCCTATCGTTAATAATAGTCCAAAACCGCACAAAAAACAGCTGAAAAGCAGCGATCCGCAAGCCTATTTGTGCACAGGGTGTCTTTGTCCGATTCCCCGTTCCGTTCTGCATATACGGTATGATCGACACCTCCGGCCACCAACACCTGAGAACCGCCCAGATCCGTGTCCCCAGCCCTGCCGCTGTTCCCAGGCCCTCCGAGACCGAGGCGGGCCACCGCCTAGACCCGCTGGTAGCTTAACTCTACGATGAACAGAGATTGAGACCCGAGGGCTGGACCTGATAGTTGTCCGATGGCCGCTGGAATATTACCTGCTTGCTCAGATGGCTGGTCCAGAACCGTTAATGATGATTCCATCAGACGCTCGTGCGGACCCCCCTGCAATTTCCCGGAAACAACACGTCATGAGCCAGCACCAACTGGGGCAAGAACAGTTGCTAATACTGCAACGCGTGCTGGGCTATTTAAACTTCTCTTCCGGTAATTCCGAACCTTCTTTTCTCCAGGACCTCAACCAGGTCTATGACTGGGTTCAGCAAAACGAATCCGACAAGACGATCTGCCAGGAACTGGAACAGTTGCTGTTGACCTCGCTTGAACAGCAGACATCCGAAGCACTGAACAATTCGGACCAGGCCCAGGCGGTCATTGAATTCGTTTTCCATGAGCTACTACCGGCCTACGAGGAATTTCATCGTGACACGCTTTACCATCAGGACAGCGATCACTTGTTCAATCCGTTTTTCCTGGGCCGTATTTTCGAAGCAACGTTGGCACAGGGCGCTCCCTGGAAGCCATCTGCCACGGTCGTGGCAGCTGTCATTGATCAATTAAATAACTACGTGGGTCACCGTCCCGTGGCGACCCTTGAAACTCACGACATGGAACCCTATGCACACGAATGGATCTGCCCGGTTCCACTCTACATCCAGGGAGCCGGAGCCTGTTCCGGGCCCTACCAGGAAGTGATTGACATTGCGCTGAAACTGTTGCTGCAAACCGATTCCAACCTCTTGCGACAAGCTTGTTTCGACCCTGCCTTGCTCAGTGAACTGGCCCTGGATCCCCGCGCCTATGATTTTGACCATCCCGCAAACCGACGCCCGAATTACCACTTTGGTCAATGGGATCCCCACCAGATCGACAACCGTGGTTTTTATCGACGTTATGTAATCCAGCAAGTTACCCTGGATGCACTGTCATCACGCATCAGCCAGGAGGGGGATTTATCCCGGGAAGAATTGGCCTGGGAAGCAGGTGCTGTACTGGCCGGGACGATCCTGATGGCCACTGGCATCAGTGGCAGTGGACCTGGATTTCACGGATCTGACGTAACCCTGGGCACTCTTCTTCCGGAGATTGCCCGTTATCGTGATGCCTTCTACAAAGAGTTGTTACAGGCGAGCACTGGCAGGCACGCGGAACGCCTGAAACAAGAATCAATCGTCATGCAACAACCGTTTGCCGGAGCCCGCAAGCATCTCAATGCTCAACTTTCTCACCAGCGTGCCTCCCAGCTGATCCATGGTGAACTGGCACGTGTTTTTGCTCGCCTGGGATCATCGGAAGCCTCCTTCCGACAGGCAAACGTAATTCCAGCTGCAGCGAGTCGCATGCGGTGTCAAATCGACTGCCTGCTGATTGAAGGTGAACGGGCGCGCAAGGACCGCGACCTGTCCAAGGCGGTTTCCGTGGCCGGCAAGGTGCTGGAACATATCCAGCGAGCTATCGAATGCGGGGCACTGGTTGATCCGTGGAATGTGCTGGGATTCGACGGACAATTCAGCCTGTTTACAGCCCGGGAAAACAGCATCCAGGATCATCGGATTGATGACTTGATTGATTTCGTGGAACAGCTACTGACTTTCTCTGGACGCGTGTGGCAGGATGCGGCCGCCAACAACGAGGCACAGGCAGCGAAACAGATTGAACGGCACTTTCACAGCATTGCTAATTGGTGGCGTCAGTTCGCAATCCACGAGATGAGTTCGCTGGAAGCAACGGATCCCATGGAGTCATACCGGGCAGCAAAACACGTGGCCAGGGCTCTTAGTGTTTGGCACCAGGGTGGAGCGGAAACAGGCAACGTTCGCTTCTGGGCAACCCACGCCGACCTATTCGATTCACCCGAAGCGCACGGACCCGTTATCGAAGCGCTGCTCAACCACGGTGACCTGGTGGCCTCCATGGCATTGCTCATGCACTGGTTAAGCCAGGGAGATGAAATACCCCTGCGTCACGGGGAGGATTCGTTCTTTGACCTGATTCAACGCTGGCTCAGTGAACTGCAGGACTCATTCCAGGCCGAATCGAATACTCCGGAATCTTCTCACCAATCGATCTGGCCGATGATCAGAAGATTATTTGAACACCTGGAAGCGAATGCCGATCACTACGGCGAGGTTCCTACCTTTGCCGTTGAATTGTCACAGATGGATGACCTGGATATCGATGACCTGGCCGATCCTGAACCCGATTCCCCGGAGGATTCCGAGGATGATCACGACGCTGTCTTCGATGCCGCCTATGAAGGGATGACTTACCAGGACAGCACGGACGATGGCGTGGAAGGCGAGATCTACGACACCGATCAAACACTCTATCGATTCCTGATCGAAGAATCCCAGCGACTGGCTGATCACCTGTCTTTTCTCAACTGCCTGGCGGATCTCTGGAAAACAACCGCACTCGCGCTGGCTCAATCTAACCGGGAACAACCCCTGGAGAACGAAACCTCTATCCAGGAGCAACAGGCCACTGTGGCAACCTGGATTGGCCAGATCCAACGTTACCTGGAAGACTTGCACCAGCTGCTGCAATCAATCCAGAGTTTTCCTATCTGGACTGTTTTCAGTGATCAAACATCCATGCAGGAATATGATCGCGACCGCATGATGAAAGATACCCTGCTGGAAAGAACCATTGAAACCTGCGTGGAAATGTCGGATGCCGAACGATGGTTGCTGGCGGCAATACATGGCTTCCCGGAATGCGAGCCGGATGTCACGAACCCGACAGACGAGCAACCATCACCTTCCATGGACCAGGCCAAAGTGATCCCCCTGATGGCAGCCCTGCTTCGTGGCGAACGCCAGGAGGTGCGCAATCTCTGGGAACATTTCATCGATCCCCTCAAGGACGAACCGTTATTGTATGTCCCGATTTCCAAGGGAGGTGAACCAGCCACGATCGTCACCATTCGGTCCCGCCAGCGAATGATCCAGGACCTGCTGACCTGGCTGCCAAGGCTTGGCCTGCTGTCCGAGACACGAGAACTCATTGAAATCGCCCGCATGGCAGAACGCAATGAACCTATCCCGCAGGGTGCGGTCACGGAATTCGATGACGTCTTCACGATCGGTTACCAGGCAATCGTGAACCACCTGATCGATTCCTCGGAAAACTGGCGCATCGAGGAGACCGCGGATACCAGGGCCCGGGAAAATCGACTGGTCAGTTGCCTGGAAAGAGTAACCGAGGTCCTGCTGGAGAGTTGGCTCTCCCATAGTCGCACCTTGCGACTCTCGGTGCTGGAAAAAGTCAATGACGAAACGAACTGGAATCGACTGGTCGATTTCATCAAGCGTTACGGGGAAGAACTGTTTACCCAGCAATTCCTTGCGCTGGGTAACATTCGGGGGATCCTGCACCAGGGAATCGATCCCTGGCTAACCAACCTGCAGGAACGCAACTCAGACGATATCCAGTTTCAGCTGCTGAAGGATCTGGATCAGGATATTTCCCGTCAGACCGTGATCAAGCATCTTAGCCTGATCCTGGAAGCCATCGTGGAAAACTATGGCGATTACCGAGACTACAACAGCACCACGACACAGAGTGACCAGGGAAACCTGCTCTACACGTTACTGGATTTAATTCGGCTGCGGATCAGGTACGACCGCATCTGCTGGAACCTGAAGCCGATCGTGCTGGCCCATGAACTGCTGATTCGCAGAAAGAAACCGCAGGCTGCAAAGCTCTGGTTCCAGGCATTGGCCAGTCGCATCGATGGAGAAGCCAATCACTATCTGGATGAACTCTCATCATTACAAAAAAAAGTATGCCGTCCGGGTAACTGCTATCCACGATCGTCTCAATGAACGTTTTATTATGCCCATGACAATTGCTCACCTGCGGGCGCTGGTGGAACCGGCAGCCGAAGAGTTAAACCAGGGTCCAGGGCAAACCATGCTGAAGCGACTGGAAGAGGAATCCTCGCAACTGGCCCGGCAGCCAACGGGTTCCGGATTGGACCTACCAGTCTGGATCCTGGAAATGCACGTGGAAGTTGAACGCATCCTGCAACCACGACACCTGCGGCAAGTCGCGCTGCGTCACCAACAGGCCGTTCCTTCCTTGCCATTGAACCTGGAAGAAATCGAGGACTTGCTGAGCGACTGGTCCAGCCAGTTGTAGATACTGTTTACAATAGTTCAGGCCAGATCGAATCGCTGATCAGCAAACCTTCCCGGCTCAAACGAATTCCTCGCGAGGTCTTTTCCAGCAGTTGCAGATCGACCAAGCGTCGCAGAGCAGGTCCTGCCAGTTCTTCCAGCGAAAACCCGCTGTGCCGCTCGAACTGATCTTCATCAATACCTTCCAATCGCCTTAATCCCAGGACCAGGAATTCCCGGGCACGCTCTTCCGGTTCCAGTTCATCCTGCTCGACCACGGGCGACTCCCCTGCTTGCACGCGTCGCAGGTAACCTACCGTGCTGCGCAGGTTCGTTACTCGACGACCCTGTTGATAGCTGGCAGCACCGGGACCGACACCAAAAAAACTTCTTCCCGACCAGTACGTTTCATTGTGGCGACTCCGTTTTCCCTGCAGGGCAAAGCTGGAAACCTCATAATGTTCCATGCCACTTGCGACCAGTCGTTCGATGGCCGTTTCATACATGAGGCGATCGGTTTCCTCCGAGACCCGTTGAAATTCATGCTGTTGTCGACGGCGTTCAAATGCCGTACCCGGTTCAAATGTCAGGCCGTAGGTGGAAACGTGCTGGGGTGCCAACTGGATCGCGTGATCCAGGTCGGTATTCCACTCCTCGAGCGATTCCCCTGGCACGGCAAAAATCAGGTCCAGCGAAATGGACGGGATGGTATCTGCCAGTAAACCCACGGCCTGCTCGATCCCGGTTGCACCGTGATCACGTTCCAGGATTTCCAGCTTCCTTGCAGAAAAAGACTGGGCCCCCAGGCTGACACGATTCACGCCGTAGTGCTCCATGACATCAACCAGTTCCTGCTGAACGTCAGCCGGATTAACTTCCATGGAAAACTCGTAGTTCTCGCCCAATGGGAATCGTCGCAGTACCATTTCAAACAACTGCTGCAACAAGGGTGGTGGCAGGTGAGACGGCGTCCCTCCCCCCAGGTACAACGTATCGACTTCAAAGGGTCCTTCCAGCCAGGACAACTCCAGATCCAGTGCAGCCAGGTACGACTCCAGGAGATCGTCCCGATCTGCGACCAGTGCAAAATTACAGTAACCACAACGATGGCGGCAAAAGGGCACGTGGATATAGGCAGCTCGTGGTGGATCGTCAGGTAACAATGCTTGCTGGCGTTTAGACACTGAAACCGCCTTGCTTGACAGGGATGGTCCCCTTACCGGGTAGACATGCCTAACGACTGGAATTCATTCCGGGTGGCAACCTTACATCCAGAGATGAAGTCGACCATCAAGCATGTCCGGTAACGCTTTCTTGACGTACTGGTGTATCTGTCGATCCGTGTAACGCGTACTAAAGTGGCTGGCAATCACCAGCTCATTCTTGAAGCAATCTCGACGATTCACGAAATCCTGCACGTGCATATGACCATGCTTGTGAATCTTGTCGGGACTATGATCCGGAGCAACAAATGTCATCTCCACAATCAAGACCTGCGCCTCGTACATGATCGGTGATTCATCCAACCCCTGCGGAGCCGTGTCACCGGCGTAGGCGACCACGGGAGTGCGAATTTCCTCGGAAACCTCGTTCCCGGCCAGCCTGAGATCGCGAATCTGATCGCCCGTGCAATCACGATACTCAGCTTTTAACTTTCGCCGGCGACGCCACACGCAGTATCCCAGCGTGGGAACACGATGTTTCATGGGAACCGCCGTAACCACCAGTTCCCGTGACAATTCGATTTCATCCCCGGCCAATACCGGCAACAACTGGCAAGGCAATCGCCCCCGGTCCAGACGTGAAAAGCACCCAAGCAAACGTTCCATGGTGTCGATGGCGGCTGCTGGCATGTAGATGGTCGGAGGATCCATCTTCATCATGCGTCGACGAGCTACGTAGACAGGCAGGGCCGCGATGTGATCAAGATGCGTATGCGAGATAAACCAGGTCCCGGTTCCCATGAATCCCCACGGGTGGGCTCCCATGTCGAAACCAAGTTTCAACTCGGGGATCCGCCAGTAAGTCTGGACGGCCGCACGAGAATAACCCTCGATCGTCAGGTCCTGGTGAACCAGTTTTTTAACAGGGAGATTTTTAAGCATCGCCTGGCGCCGTGAAATAAGAATCCTGACTGGACCCGGACATCACCGGTAGGAACATCATACCTCAGCCGGGAACCAAGTCTTCAAGCTGAATCGCTCAGTGTACGATCGTCCCTCACCAGCGGGAAGGGGAGACACCTGATCCGTTTCAGCAATGGCAACCGCGAACTTCCCAGCAAGTCCAACCGGTATCCAGGCTATTCCTCTGTCACGTCGTCGACGTGCCCGGAACTGCCCACAGCACCTCCGTATTCATCCACGTCGGAAAAATCATCGCCGTCCTGAAAATGTTCTCCGGGAATAATCCAGATCTCACCGTGTAAATGGTCCTGCCTGGTATCAACACTGTGATGTCGTACAAGTTCCAAAACCGCCAGGAAAACCCCGATCATCCGTGACTTGTGCATGTGCTGATCAAACATCTCCGAGAAGGCAACCTGCTGCTCATTATTCAACCGCTGGTAAATATGTTCCATGTGCACCTGGATCGGTGTCTCATCGTAAATGATACTGGAAGGTTGAACCTGCTGGACATCCCGCAGAACACGTCCGAACGCGCTTACCAGGTCCCAGAGCTCTACTTCCTGGATCGGCTGGTCACCGATTTCCATGCGCCGCGTCGGCAAGTCATTTGCCAGACGAGAACGGCGCAACTGCCACTGCTGCCCACGTTCTTCTAACATGCTGGCCGCGTCTCGAAATTGCTTGTACTCCAACAACCGCTGGACCAGTTCATCGCGGGGATCTTCCACTGCATCCGGCACTTCGTCCATTTGCGGCAACACCAGGCGTGACTTGATCTCCATCAAGCTCGTGGCCAAATCCAGGAAATCACCAACGGCATTGACATCAAGTGCTTCCAGGACTGCCAGGTGTTGCAGGAACTGATCGGTAATCAGAGCGATCGGGATATCGGTGATATCCAACTCGTGTTTTCGCACCAGGTACAACAGCAAATCCATGGGGCCACGAAAACAATCCAGGTCGACGTGAAAATTCATGGCTTAGCAATCCGCAACGAAACCTGGAAATAGCTTTTGGAGCAGGGACTCCGAGACCTGCGAAAACATAACATCTCCTCAGCACAGCTGTTATAATCGATAATATCAACCAGTAGTTATGCTGATTTGCCAATCAACAGAGGCATCTATTGACATGTTTCTTCTCACAAAGCGAGAATGAAAGAATGGTACTTTCAGCTAGCATACCTAATAACGTGTATTTAGTGGAAATCCAGAACTAGTTATATTCCCGGTTTCATGGAACTGCTCACCTCGTAAATCATCCTACCTCTTTGATTATATCAACTTTGCTTCGCTGCTGGAGAATTCAGTGGCGGAACCGAGTTTTGAATCATCAGGACATCACAATTCGGTCAAATTCTTATGTTTGAAATTAAACATCGAGAAACTCGTGAGGTACTCATGCGTATCGAGGAGGATACGCTAGAAAACCGTTCCTTCGATGGAGCCCAACTGGTCGGTGCTGATTTTTCCGGCATGAATCTTTCCGGCGCAGATTTTGGCAACTCTGATTTACGCGACGCCGACTTTACCAACAGCCAGTTGGAAGGAACTTCGTTCAAGCGAGCCAATCTCAACCAATCGATTTTCGTCGGTGCCAAGGCTGCTCGTGCTGATTTCACGGATGCTACGATTGATCGGGCACGCTTCTGTGAAGCGGACCTTTCCGAAACGCTGTTCCGTTATGCCCGCGTGACCGAAACCGACATGTCCGGAGTTCGCCTCGATCGTGCCGACATGAGCTTGACAGAATTACGTTCCAATTTCAACGATGCGAGCATGATAGAAACGGACTTGCGTGGTGCCAACCTGACTTCCGCAAATCTCAATGGAGCGAACCTGACGCAAGCCAATCTTGCCGATGCGACACTGGCCGACACCCAGATGCTGCGAGTTCGAATGACCGGTGCCATCGGCCCCGGCGGACAGCGTGTGAAAGCACCAACCCAGAGGTCAGCCAAGAAGACGCGCTGGTGGAAATTCTGGAAATGACCGGGGCCAGGCGATTCGGTCAGCCAGTTTGGGCAAGCACATAGGGTCCCTTGGGGATCACGGCAATACTGGCTTCCTCTCCGTATTCTTCTAAGGACTCAGCAACGGCCTGTTCCACGCTGGGAGCGCTTTCCACGAAAAGTCGATTGATAGTTTTCGAGGGCAATCCATCGCTGACAATCTTGACCTTCGCCTTGCGCCGCACCTTGGCCAGTTCTTCCAGTTGCCACTGGTCCATCACGAAATAATCAGTATTGAGAATACGGTCCACGAAGGCCTCCAGGTCCGTGTTCTCATTAAACAACTGCTCGAACTGGGGACTGCCGATTCCCTCGCTGAGACTGGCTGCCATGACAATGGTACCTCCCTGCTTGACAATTGGCAGGGCGCCGGTGAGTCCTTTAACAGCCTGGTAAAACGTCGTATCCAGTGGATAACCCGCGCAACTGGTAACCACGATATCCACCGGTTCCTGGACCTTGTCGGTCACAACCTGGCGGCAGAAATCGACCCCCTCCAGGAATGCCTGCTCCATATCTCCGGCCACGACTTTCAGCAGTCGGCGTTGTGAATCAATCACCACGTTCACGATGAAATCACAACCGGTATGACGGGCGATCCAGGTATTCTCTTCGTGCACCGGGTTTCCATCCAGGATGCCACAATCGGCACGCGGATCCTCCAGGAAAGCGGGACCATGCCAAACCTTGATCGTTTCAATTGCCGCGATACCCGGGCATACCAGTTTCCTGCCACCTGAAAATCCAGCCATCAGGTGCGGCTCGATCAACCCCGTGGTAATCTTTAAATCCGCTGCCACGTAACGGGAATCAATCCAGATAGGTACACCGCGAGGACTTTCCCCCAGGAACGTGTGTTCTTCCTGCACCTGGCCATGATGATTCTCGATACGGTACTGATCCACGATGGACTGGCCAACCAGTTCAACCAATTCATCCCCTTCATTGGGACGATGAAGCCCGGTGGCAACAAGGATCAGGATCTGGTCCCGCTCCAGTCCTGCCTGTTCAAGCGTTTCCAGCAATGGCTGGAGGATCAACTCGTTTGGAACGGGCCGCGTGATATCACAGATAACGATACAGGCACTGGAGCGTCCACGTGCCAATTCCGCCAAGGAAGGAGTTCCACTCGGTTCCTGCAGGACCGCCGCAAGGCTCGACGCAGGATCTTCCAAGGGAGCTGCGTTCTTATATTCCAAGGTTCGGATGACTCGATCATCCGGTAATTCCACTTCCAATCCTGACCGTCCATACTCCAGGCAGACGTGCATCAGGTTTCCGTTTCTTCGGGAGTCGCTTCGGTGGCAGCGTCGTCTGTTTCTTCGAGCTTCTTGACCTTCTTCTTTCGCTTCAAAGCAACTTTCTGGATCTTGACCTTCGGCAATCCAAAGACCGAGTCGCCTTCCTGCCAGCGTTCGGTCTCTTTCAACTTTTCCAATCGCTCAGCCCGTTTCAGGACATTTCGATTACTCAGCATCCCTTTGCGAACTCGCAAACTTCTATCAATCGTCATCGTGCAACTCCAAACACTGATTAAGCCCGGTCGGAGGCCTGAAAATACTAATTTTAAAGTATAAGGTCCGAAGACAGCCAACACAACGGGAAGCGGCCAGAAAGTGCCCCGATTGGCATGATCATCAAAAAACGCTACCCGGGAGCTTCCAGGTCACTCCGGCAAGATTGAATCATCTTCAGGAAAACATCTGCCGTTCGCGGCCTGTCGTCAGGATTCGATTTAATACACCTACTGATAGCGGTGGCCAGCTTACGATTCAGATCGGGTCGAAATTCAAGGATATCGGTCGGTTCCTGCGTATCGTGTACCAATGCAGCCATCCCCGTCGTGTCAATCACGGGCCAGGGTAACTGGAACGTACAGAGTTGATAAGCGGAAAGACCGAGGGCAAAAATATCAACGCGATGGTCCGTCCAGCGACGGCGAATAATCTCAGGAGCCATGTAAAGAGGTGTACCTGTGCGATTACCCGGCTGATGAAAAGCCCGTTGATCAGGAATTGTCAGGCCAAAATCGAATAACGTGGCCTTGTTGCCATCCGGACTACAAATGTAATTCCTGGGACAAATATCACGATGAATAAAACCCTGCTTGTGCAGATGCCCCACCGCTTCGGCCATCTGGCGAATCAATTGCAAACATTTCCCCTTAAACAATGAATTCCCTTCCCGAATCAATGTCTGCATCCCCGGCCCTTCGATGTACTCCATAACCACATATTTACTGCCACTGGTCGCGATGCCATGCTCGTGCGTTTTGACCACGTTCGGGTGATCAAAGCTCAAGGCAATCTCTCCCTCGGTCGGTTTATTCAGTCCGCGAAAGCGCATCTCAAAGGCTTCCGTCTTCTTGGCGTTCGCGACTTTCAAGCCCACGACCTCATCCCGTGTACGATCATGGGCCATGAAAAATTTAGACATCGTCCCGGAAATCGCCGAACGCTTCCGTTCAAATCGCGCCTCCAGGTCCACGGGTCTGGAGCTACGGCCCTTCTTGAATCGATTAAACAAACCCATTTCGCTGACTACCCTAATACCCTTTTCCGTGGCCCTATCATGCAGCCCTGGCCGAAAATCAAACGTTTCACGCTGCTCTCCCCTACCCAGGCAACCAGCCCAACCGTTCGGCGGATCGATACCAATCCCAACCTCTATTGGCCATCTTATTTTCCACAGTAATCGATCGTGAGAGCAATCTCGGTCTTGAGTTTCTCTCGAGCAACGATCCGATCAACGTACCCGTGCTCCAGCAAGAATTCACTGGTCTGAAATCCTTCCGGCAATTCGAGACCAATCGTGGCCTTGATAGTCCGTGGTCCGGCAAACCCGATCAGGGCCTTGGGTTCGGCAAAAATAACATCACCCAATGCTGCAAAACTAGCCGCGACGCCCCCCATCGTTGGGTTGGTTAAGACGGAAATAAAGAGGCCACCGGCCTGGCTGTAATTAGCCAACGCTGCAGAAACCTTGGCCATCTGCATCAGCGACAAGATGCCCTCGTGCATCCGCGCTCCCCCTCCGGAACCACTAATAATGATCAGGGGAAGCTGATCTTCCGTCGCACGTTCTATCAATCGAGCCAGCCGCTCACCAACGACTGACCCCATGCTTCCCATGATAAACGCGGAATCCGTAACCCCGAAGGCAACGCGACGAGCACGAATCATACCCGTGCCGGTGAGCGCCGCATCCGATAACCCGGTGCGACGCTGTTCCGCTGCCAAACGATCAATATATTTTTTCTTGTCCTCGAATTTCAAGGGATCCGCCGGGCGCAAATCCTCGTCCCATTCCTCGAAAGTACCTTCATCCAGTACCTGCGCAACACGTTCCTTGCCGGAAACATAGAAATGGTATTCGCATTCCGGGCAGACATTATGACGCTGTTCCGCAGTCTTGCGAAAAATCGCATTCTGACAACCTGGACAGCGCTGCCATAAACCTTCTGGAACTCCACGTTTAGGCCGTTTCATCTTTTCCGCTTAACTCACCGTGGAAAGAAACCAAAGGTTACAACCGAGATACCGAAATCGGTCCAGACCCTTTGTTTTATGTTGCTTCGTGCTTCGACTCAACGCCTCTTTGAAGCCCAGGTACCCTGAGCTCGCAAGAATCCTCGCTCGAGGGGGCCCTAATAACTACTGAAAACCGTCTCCTACCCGCCGCAAACTGGCGTAACTACTCCCTGCCATTCAATTTATAAATACGGAAAGGAACTGCCAAGACCAGGTAAAATAGTACCATCAACTGGTGTCTACTGGTCGGCTGTCGAGGCAAGATTCTTGAGTCCCTCAACCGCATCCCGATAAGGAGCATGGTCAAAAATCGCCGACCCCACTACCAGGCTCTGGGCACCGGCCTCGACACAACTGGTAATCGTCGTCTCATTGACCCCGCCATCCACCTGGAGAATCCAGTCCCGGTCCGATCGATCTCGCAGGCCCTGGAGCCGTTCCAGGGCGACCGGATTAAATGCCTGTCCTCCAAAACCAGCCTCGACACTCATCACCAGGACCAGGTCACAGGCCCCCAGGGCCGGTTCCAGCTCGGTTACCGGTGTGGACGGGTTCAGAGCCAGTCCGGCGGCCAGTCCGGCCTGCTTAATACTACGCAAGACATCAACCGGTTCGACACAGGTTTCCACGTGAACGGTTAAGAGGTCCGCACCTGCATCGGCAAATTGCTGTACGTAGCGCTCGGGCTCTTGAATCATCAGGTGAACATCAAGGGGTAAATCGGTTAACTTTCGAAAAGCAGCAACCACGGGCATGCCATAGGTCAGGTTGGGAACAAACATTCCATCCATGACGTCCAGGTGCAGGGCGGGCACACCGGCGTCTTCCAATTCACGCACCTCTCGTTCCAGGTTTCCAAAATCACATCGCAGCATGGAAGGAAGAATATGCGGAGCACCTTCGCGAAAAGAAGCTGGTACATCTCGTCCGGGCATCAAGAACATCCTTCTCTGGTTAATTCACGAAACTTCGTATCTGCACCGATTCACCAAGAATCGTACTTTTGATCAATCCTCGTATTCCAGTTCCTGGCTCTGGGGCAACTCCTCCAGTTGTTCGAGTCCAAACAATGCCAGGAACCGATCCGTGGTAAAATAGCAGGGTTTACGTGGTTTGTCTTCACTGCGTTCCAACCGCAGTAGCTGACGTCGTACGAGCTGGGAAAGAATGCTGCTACTGTTGCGACCTCTCAATTCATCAATCTGCGCTCGCGTCGCCCCTGGCCGGTAGGCCACAATGGCCAGGACATCGATCGCCTGTTGCGACAGTCTCGCTTCTCGAATACGACCATAGAACTTGTCTCGAAACCGAGAAAAGTCCGGATGCAATCGCATCAGGTAGCCGGCACCCACGGAATCCACCCGGTAAGGACAACCGCGACGCTCGTAACGTTCATTTAACTCCGTCACCAAGCGGTCCACCTCCCGTGGACTGACACCTCGCAAGAGGGCAGCGACCTGCTTGGATTTCAAGGGTTCATTTTCCGGATTTCCGACAAACAACATGGCTTCCAGGATACTCGTTGGAGTCACTTCTACCGTTGCCTCGGGTTCACGAGGAACATCCTCCGTGGCATCTTCCGGATCATCCTCGGTGGCATCTTCCACCTGCTCACCATCGGCACCAGGGCCTGCTGCCGGCTCAAGCGCCTCTCCATTTTCCCGCTGGAGAAGTGCCGCATAGATACCGCTCAACTCGTCCAGGGATGGTCCTCGACCGGCAGCATCTTCCTCCTCGGCAGGCAACCGCAAATCGCCAGTGGGACCATCGAATACCGTTTCAGATTCCGGTAATTCTGGATCATCGGAATTGGACTTGTGGACATCTGCCATGCATCCACTATAGATGGCAAGATCGCTTGTAAGCAAGTGGAATGTCCGTCACTAGGACCAGCGTTTTGCCACCTCGGCCTGCATGAACGCCAGGCCGTCCCGGGACAGCTGTTCCTCGCTTTCATACATCCGTCGCCAGATCTTGGTAGCAGCGACCAGCTCTGGCAAAGCCAACCCGAAAGCCTCGATCATCAACCACCCGTCATAGCCAACTTCATGCAGCGTGTTGAACGTGGTATCCCAGGGCACGGATCCCTGGCCAGGCGTACTGCGATCATTTTCAGAAATATGAACGTGACACAGTACGTCAATACAATCACGAATGGCAGCAGCAGGATCTTTTTCTTCAATATTGGAATGGAACGTGTCATACATCATGCGGCAATGCGAGTGGTCAACTTCTCGTACGAAACGGGCAGAATCTGCATGGCAATTAAGCAGATATGTTTCGAAACGGTTCAGGCATTCAACTCCCAGCATGACTTCCACCTCGCCCGCATGCTCGGCCACCTGGCGCATGCTGTCCACTCCCCATTTCCATTCATCCTCGGTAGGACCTTGGCCACTAAACAGGCCAATGGCGGAATGGTAGGGACCGACCAATGTTTGAGCTCCCATGGCCTGGCAGCAATCCAGGACTCGCTTGTTCCCTTCCACGCCGAGGGCACGCACCGCGGCATCCGGACTGATTGGATTATCTTCTTCCAGGCGAATCGTCACGGCTGTCCGTTCCAGGCCCAAATCATCCAGGCGACGTCCCCACTCCGCATAATCCAGGTCCGTATTAAAGATCGGAGCTTCAATCCCGTCATATCCCATGGCCTTGAGGGATTCGAGTACGGGCATCAGTTCATCATTTAGCTCACCGGACCACAGCAACAGGTTCATTCCGTATTTCATGTATCTCTCCTTGAGAATATCAAATTATTTGCCAGTTAAACTGCCGGCCGCGTTTCCGGGGTCAGCAGTGCTTCTTTCTGATCACGAACCAGCGGTCGTACTGTTCTCAACAAGTCACGCGTCTCGTAGGGAAGCAACGGTAACTGAACTCGTCGCATAACCTGGTTCAAACGCTTAAGCAGTTTGCCATCATCCGTATAGTCGTACAAGAACCGCTCCGCAGAAAAGAGCCCAATAAATCTCGCCAGGCCCTGGACGGGTCGGGGGGCCATGGCGTTGAAAGCATCCTCGACCTGTTGTCCATCGAGAGCATCCATAACCTGGTAGTATGCATCCAGCTGGTCCGGATTCTCTTCGATCAATGCCGCATCCAACAGCAACTCCACGAGAATATGCGCCAAGAACCTGACCCGCATACTGGTATCCGAGGGAAACGCCTGTCGGATCTCTGTCGTCAGCCGGGCATTTAATTCAGCGAAAACCCGTGTCCGGTGAAACCAATCATCATCGTGATGGTGTTGCATAACGCCGGCTGCCACGGAAGCCAGTTGGGAATCGTGGTGGTCTACAAAGGGAGCGGCCAGCCTGGCTCGCAGGCGCGTCTTTCGGTCGACCACGTTCATCCAGTCCGGGATGGCGGTCCCCGCCAGGAAACAGGGGTCATCAAGAAACATCCGGCCGTGGGCAAAATAATTCATCTTCCCCGACCTCGCTGCAATGGACAGATCCGAAACGACTGCTGGTTTAACTCACGTTGGTCCAGGCACCGGAGTCGGCTGATGCCAATACCGCATCACAGACCTTCTGCGTCTCCACTGCAGTACGGAATGTTGGTTCTGCCGGTGACTCGCCTTCCTCAAGACTCTTCAAGAAGTCGGCAACATGGTGCACGAACGAATGTTCGTACCCAATTTGCAATCCGGGCACCCACCACTTGTCCATGTACGGCATGTCACTATCGCTCACATGCACACTGCGCCAGCCACGCACCAGCGAATCATCGCCATGATCAAAGTATTCCAGGCGATGAAGATCGTGCAGATCCCAGCGAATGGATGCATGTTCCCCGTTGATCTCCAGCGTGTAGAGCGCCTTGTGTCCGCGCGCGTACCGCGTGGATTCGAACAGGGCCAGCGAACCATTGCTGAATCGCCCCATGAACGTACAGGCATCATCGATGGTCACCGGCATCACCTCACCAGTTTCCTGGTGAACACGTTCCTTGATGAATGTTTCCGTCATGGCCGTTACGGAGTCAATGCCACCGTTAAGCCAGATCGCGGTATCGATACAGTGGGCCAGCAAGCCACCGGTCACCCCGGAGCCAGCGGCCTCGGCATCCAGTCTCCACAAGGCCTCACCTCCCTGCGGCAGTTCCGCGGAAATGGTCCAGTCCTGCAGGAACTGGGCCCGGTAGTGAAAAATCCGGCCCAGGCGGCCTTCATCGATCAACTGCTTGGCCAGGGTCACCGCGGGGACGCGGCGATAGTTGTACCAGACCATGTTGGCAACGCCCGCTTTCTCCACGGCGGCACACATCTCTTCCCCTTCCGCCGTGTTCATCGCGATCGGTTTCTCGCAAAGAATCATCTTGCCTGCCTCGGCACAGGCAATGGCCATTTCCTTGTGCAGGTTATTGGGAACACAGATATCGATCACATCAATGTCATCGCGAGCCACCAATGTACGCCAGTCGGTTTCAATCGACTCGTAACCCCAGTTGTCCGCGAAGGCGCGAACATTCTCTTCGTTACGGGCACAGGCGGCCTTGAGCACAGGCTCGTATTCCAGGTCGAAAAAATGGCTTACCTTGCAGTACGCATTCGAATGCGCTCGCCCCATGAAGCCGTAACCGATCATGCCGATATTTAGCGGTTTCTTCGCCATTTTGGTATCTTTCTACTGTTGAATAGTTATCATCCGCGACATGCTTCGCCACGTGGTTTATAGAGCTTGATTAGTTCCAACCGTGTGCATCACGAACCTTGATCATGGCGTCCAGAATCGTATTCCACGTCTGGGGATTCTCCAGGGTTTCGTTCGGGAACATGCAACCATCCCAGCAGATATGATTAATCCCGCGAGCTGATGCATCACGCAACCAGTACTCCGCCGTGGCGGTAATATCCAGCTTCCCGTTCGGGTCATCCGCCAGGCAATGCCGTCCTGTCTTGTCGTGGGAACCGGCACCATGGACCGTGCCATCATTCTGTGCCACATGGAAATCAATCGTGTGGGGTCGCAGCTTGTCGGTCAACGTAGCGTAGGCACTGTCAAATTCTTCCTGCGAGTACCCGTCCTGCAGGAGTGCGTGCTCCGGCGCGTTACAGCCCATCAGGTAAAGGTAGGTGTGGGCCTGGTCGGCCTGGAATCCGAATGCCTCCGGCATAGCGACACCTTCGAGCACGTCGAGCATATCCTTCCAGCTGTGCATGCCTGCCCAGCAGATTTCACCTTCCGCTGCAAGTCGTTCTCCATGGTCCGCCGCAATTCGGGCGGCTTTCTGGAACGTATCCACGATCCGGGCCGTGCCAGCTGCCGGATCTTCTCGCCACTTGTCGACACCGAACTCCGCCGAGTCAACACGGATCACGCCACCGGTTCGAATACCAATATCGTTGAAGACAGCGGCGATGCGACAGGCCTTGTGAATCGCGTCGAGAAACTTTCCCTGCTGCTCGTCGTCACCCATCGCGGAGTCACCCACGGTTCCCGGCCAGATGGGTGCCACCAGTGAACCAACAACCAGGCCGTGGCTCGCAATCAGGTCCGCAATACGCTTAAGTTCATCATCACTGGCATCCGGATCGGTGTGAGGGTGAAAGAGAAAGTAATCCACCCCTTCGAATTTCTGACCATCAACCTCGGCTGCCGAGGTCAGTTCCAGCATACGCTCCAGGCTGATCGGCGGCTCCTGACCTTCCTCGTCTCCCTTGCCAACCAGGCCGGGCCACATCGCGTTATGCAGTTTTGGGAAAATATTGCTCATGACTTGGTAACTCCTCGATCAACGCTTAGAAATCCTTGGCTTGGTAAAACAGCGTGCTCTCCAACGCACGCTGACCTGTTAACTATCCTTGTAAGCTCCCATCGACGGCAGGTTCTGCTGGACGTCCGGACCAAAGTAACGCAGTCCCACCAGCGGTTCCACCCCGGTGTTTTCAATTTCGACACCCGTCGCGGCAGCTTCGCTGGTGATAAACACCTCATCCTCGGTGTGCTCACCAAATCGAATCAGGGCTGGCGTCTGCAGTGCCAGGTTGCCAATGCGACCCTTGCCCTGCGTGGTGATCCAGCTACTGGCACCAGGATCCTGCAAGGTGCAGCTGGCACCCGCATCGATCGTCAGTTCCTTGGCACTAAACAGTTGCTGACCATTCACATCACCGTAAACAATCCATCGATCCGTGTAACCCTCTCCACTGCGAGAGGCATCAACGATCGGTTCCAGGTAGTTGTTATCCTTGAAATTGGGATCCACGTTCTTTTCCCAATCAAGCTGGCCGATAATGAAATCCAGGTCCTGGTGTTTATCCTCGGGCATATCCTTGACCAGCAACGACCAGGGAACATAACGGCCCTCGACCAGGGACTGGAACATGCCGAACACGTCGCTACCCCATTGCGGCTCATAGGTACAAAGGGATCCCGGTGCATGCAGTACGCCAGGTGGAATTAACCAACCCGTACCTCGCTTGAGTCGATAGGCCTTGGAAAGATCCAGGATACCATTATCTCCCTTGTTCCAGTCTTCCAGGCACCTGCGGAGCTGGGCCTTGGTGGTTCCCGGCTCCAGACCCATGAAGGTATAGCTGAAATTATTATCAACGTTGTTGTACTGGGGAGCGAAATAGTAGCTTTCCGGTTTCCCTTCCTGGCCCACGAGCTTGGCATCCTCGGAACTCTGATGCATGTGGTGCGGAATCGGCCCCATGTTGTCAAAGAACTTGGAGTAGATTGGCCAGCGATTGTATTTCTCGTAGATCTCCGTACCGATGATGCGGGTACCTGCCTCGTCCACGGCATCTTTCAATAGGAACGTTTCGCCCTCGAACGCACAGAAGCTCAGTCCCTCGTGCCAAACACGGCCCTCGTTGGCCGCCTCCGTGGTGGAACCAAACCAACGTTCATCGATGCCACCACGATCGGCTCCGTACGCATACAGGTCATCGGTGTGCAATCGCAATCGTCGCCCCGGATGCAGGAAGCTCCGTGGTACCCAGGTGGGGGTCAATCTCAACAGGCCCTGGCCGGCGTCCAATGCCCGTTCCAGAATCCCTGCCACGTTATCGCCGCTCACCATGTTATTTTCGCTTGCCATCTTGCTCGTCTCAGCTCTCTTTGGGTTCCAGGAAACTAGTTTCAGAAATTTAGCAGTCAAGGGCGTTTTTTGTAGCGTTTTTTAGCTGGACTTACAAGTAAACCAACCGATTTTCCTTCCTTCACCGGCGCTGGTAAAGTGGCTGTTAAAAGCGTAAATTGAAGGCGCGTTGATCAACCACTTCGGTTGAATCATACGAAACCCTGCAACCCGCAACTCGACTTTTGCGCATCCAGGAGAAAAACCGATGGCCGCCAAAACCTGGGTCCTGACCGATGTCGCCCAACAAGAATACGTCGATTCCTTTCAACTCACTGCCAAGGACCTCCCGGGAGCCCCGGCAGGACTGGAAATCAGTAAACGAACCTTGCGCGGTGGACTCAGTGACGGAGTCGACGTCGTTCGCCTGAATAATGGCAAACTGACTGTCGATGTATTGCCCACACGCGGGATGAGCCTGCACCGGGCATGGTCCGGTGACGATGTGATTGGCTGGGACTCACCAGTACCTGGTCCCGTCCACCCGAGCCTGGTCGATCTGGGTGAACCCAGTGGACTGGGGTGGCTGGATGGCTTCGATGAATTGATGGTCCGTTGTGGCCTGGAAAGTAACGGGGCCCCAGAATTCGATGAACAGGGCAAGTTGCTGTACACATTACATGGACGTATTGGTAATCGCCCCGCCCAGCGTGTCCTGGTCAGTGCCGATCCAGACAAGCAGACCATCTCGGTTACGGGAGAAGTTTACGAGACGCGGTTCCACTTCCTCAAGTTGAAACTCGTCAGCACGCTGACCATGAAATTCAACGAGAATTCCTTACAGATTCACGACGAGATCCACAACCTTTCTGCCAGTGCCGCAGAAAGCCAGATCCTCTATCACACTAATTTTGGCCAACCGGGACTACTGGACGCCGGTGCCCAACTCGTGGCACCGTTGAAAACCGTGGTCCCACGTAACGACCATGCTGCCGGAAGCATTGACCAGTGGAACAGCTACGCCGCTGCAGAACCCGGTATCGAAGAGCAGGTCTATTTCATTCACCTGCTCGGAGATGGCCAGCACAACACCACGGTCATGCTGAAGAATGCACATGGTACCAAGGGAGTCAGCCTGGATTTCAACGTCAAGCAACTGCCCTGCTTTTCCGTCTGGAAGAACACCACGGCGCGCGAGGATGGCTGCGTGACAGGCATTGAACCCGGCACCAATTTCCCGAACCCACGCACGTACGAGGGAGAGCAAGGTCGAGTCCAGAAACTCGAGCCTGGGGGTCATGCCAGCTTCGATCTCGGTATCAACTGGCATGCCAGCGACGTGGAGGTGCAGGCAACACAACAACGGATCGAGAAACTGCAAAGCACCGCGAAACCGAAGATCTACCGCAAGCCTCAACCTGGCTGGTGTGACGACGCCTGAGGCCCCGACTGCTGATCACTTCACCGACTGGCCTACCAGGTGGTAAATTGCCAGGTGTTTCCCGTCAGGCCCCTTGAAGGGACGCACGGAAAAAACACCTTCCACGGCAACCGGGCGTACCGTGAACGAGGCCGATTTACCTTTTGCCATTTCGACGACAATGCAATCGTAGAGAGCTGCCCCGGGACCAAAACAACATTCCATGTTGTCACGGACCAGCACGAACTGCTTGATTCCCTTCTGCCGAAAACTCGGCAGGATATATCCCCGAATGCGAATCGGTTTACCCTGCAGGGCCTCGATTTCCTTGGTCAACATGGATCGTTTGAACTTCGTTCCCTTTTTCATGGGAAACTTGATGCCGTCAAACGTCAGGTCCTTCGGTTTCTTGCGCGCCTGGCCCGTCGTCACACAGGTGGGTGCTGCCAGCAAGACCGCCATCACCAGGACAGCCACCACCCGGGGGTAATGGCGGTACCACGACGGCTGGTTTAAATAGGTCATGACGAAAAAACCTTCGTAACTTACCGGGTAATATCAGGACAACCCATCGCTGTATTCTAGCGTAAATCGTCGGTAGTCATCTTGTAAAAACCGGGGCGAACGTCGCCAATTTTCCTGCTCACCGGTTGCTCCACGCGGAAAACACCCCACAATCCCCGCTTGCTGCGACTGTACCTAATCTTATTGCTTTTTTCTCCCAACGTCACCTCGATCATATCCCACGGTTTGGGCTGTCCTCCAAAACAACAGGTTTTCATATCAGGGACCAGGACAAAACTCTTCACTTCGCCAAATCCATCGACCCCCGGATGCACATAACCCTTCACGAAAACAGGTTTATCCTTGATCTCCAGTGCATGCGCATTAATGGGCTGGCTGTCCTCTCCTCGCAACTGGTACCAGTTAAGCCGCTGATAACCCTCCGGCACCTCGTTGGCGTAGGCATAGACATGCCAGGACGAGCCGCCGACCAAGACCACTGTCGAAACCAGGGTCCCTACCAGCGCCAGTCCAAACCCGGTCAACTCATTTCGATAACGTCTCAGCTTAAGCAGGCCAATCACCCCAAAAACAAAACCCGCGGCCGGCAGTACCAACATCAATGGGAAGAGCAGACCGGTCAATCCAACCAGGGAACAAATGGCAGAGGTTACCGCCGCCTTGCTTAACGCCCGGTAAATTTCAAAACGCTCTGTATCGTAATCAGAAGAAGCAACGGGACCGGAACCGGCATCACTGTAACTGGACATATCGATCAATTCACCTGGTCTTGTACCAACCCAGCAAACCCGTACAAGCGGCCTGCAACTCGCCCGGGACCTGGTTCAGGAAAATACCCGTGAGCTGATTCGACAAAGCGAATGACTTCGCCCTGTTATGGATCAACAGCCTCGATCGAACCACGACCGGCACCGTTGAGGACGACCCATTGCATCAAGAACAAGCCCACTCCAACAACCCATGGTACGCCCAAGAGGAACCATCGGTTCATTGGTTCACGCACCACCTCTGGTGACTGCACGCGAACATCCGGTGAAGTGGCAGTCGCAACTGCCTCGGCAACTTGTACAATCCCGTTGTTTTCATCGGCAGGATCCAATGCAACAGGCACTGATTCCGGCACGGTGTCACTTGCAACGACTGCTTTTTCCGTAGAATCGTTGCGATCCTGCTGAGACGACTTTTCTGGAGTCGTGGATTCCGTTTTTCCAGGCTTAACGCCGGGTCCAAACGGGAAAAAAGTATTCGCCCGTTTGACGGCGGCGGGATCTACCTTTTCCAGTTCCTTGATTCTTTCCTTGGCCACCGGCAAGGGACAGGCACGCAGATAGTTGATGACTGGCACTCGTACCCAACTGGTCTTGTCATCAGCATCCTTGAACAGCTTGACCAGGCGATCCATCTGGGACCAGTCCTCCCAACGAGCCAGGTCCGGAATTACCAGGTCCGCCAACTGGGGTCGTTCCAGCATATGGTGCAGGGCCTTCAGGAGTCGTTTCTTGGGAACGATATCTGATTCCGTACCATGGAAACGCAATGCCATGATAGCCGCGTAGGTATCGGCATACTCGGATTTCTTGTTCTTCAGGAAAAGCTCCTCGACCAGGGTCACACCGGACTCTCCCTTGAGCGTCAGGTAACAGGCAATCATCGCGTCGAGCCCGGCTTTCATTTTGCGGTCCGGCGACTTGAGCATGGTCTCCAGCAGGGGTAGGTCCTGGGCCGTGCCACAGACGCCCAACATCGTCAGGTAAAGTCGACGACGACTGGCCGGCACATCCACATCCTTGATCCAGGCAATGACCTGATCATGCTTCATCCTGGCTTTCAGTTGCTTCACCGCAGCGTAGGGAGACTTGGCAAACTCGTCGTAAGCATCACGGGCCAACATCTCGTCCTTGTCCTCGAGATACTCCTGGAAAAACTCCAGCCGCTTACTGCCTTCAGCCGGTAACCCCGGCAACTTGACGATGTAATCCTGGGCCCGCTTGGTCATCTGCAGCGGTGTCGACCACATTAATTTTGGCGGATCAACTCCCATGATCAGGAACGACGAGCCGACCTTGCCTTCTCCAAAGTAAATCGTCTCGATGGTCTGGGTTTTACCCATCAGTGCCTGTCCCTTCAAAACGGTCACCACCTCGAAGAGCGCCTTGGGAACCTCTTCCTCTTCCGACTTGGGTTCACCCGGCTTGGGAGCAGGCGGAAGTTTCATCAACTTGCCCAGCACGACCGCATCCATCGATGCCATCTCTTCACTGAACGTCTGTGAAACAGCGGAACAAAACGGGCAGGCCATGACCAGGGTCTCGCCGGAAACGAGGACCACGGCTAACAGGATGACCAACAGGCTTTTGAACCATGAATGAACCATGGATTTCTCCCCTTTTCTCAAACGTTCATAACTCCGATATACCACGGGTAAACTTCGTTTCATTTACCCATATTTCCCGCTTCAACGCAACCGAAAAGAGTGCCCGGAAAAGTAAATCTCGGCAAAGGCGAAAGGTAGCTACGGGGATCCACCCCTACTTGCCCAGTGACTTTGCCACATCGGTCCGGTAAGCCGCCAGCCCGGGAATCAGGCCTACCAGGATAGCCAGGAAGATTAACACCGGAATCAGCAACACTTCCGGCGAAATCATGAACCACTGCCGGACCCAATCGGTAGAAACTTCTGCCCCCAGCATCTCCAGCAAGTTGACCGGTGGTGCCAGGTCAAAAAATCCCATCGAGACCCCTGTTTGCGCCTCGATTTTGGGGCTGGCAGCTGCCACCAGGCCGTGACCCAGGCACCAGCCCAGCAGCCCACCTCCCACCGAGAGGATGACCGATTCCCAGAGGACGATCTGCAGAACCGTTCCACGACGAGCACCCAGGGCACGCATGACGGCGATCTCGTGGCGACGATCGTTCATCGAATTGTAAATACTGACCAGGATACTAACTCCCGAGACGACACAAATCATACCTGTCAACAGGACCAGGACACGCAGGATCGGTTGCACGATCGTACCGAACAGCGAATAAATCTCGCTGGTCGGCAAAACTGCCTGGGCAACAGCACCTTCATTGATTCGATTTGGCAGGTAAAGCGCCGAAATAGGATCAACCGTACGCAGGAGGATAGCAGTCACCTCACGTTGTTCGATAGGAAGCGGCTGCAACCGATCCTGGGGAACGACCAATACGGTTTCCTGATTTACAGCCTCGTCCACGGTTTCCGCGTCCTCGTCTTCGGACACCTCCTCGTCATCTTCGGATTCGATCGGCTTGGCATGATCGTCCATAAGGTAGAAACCTTCAATGTTGATAAACACTGCGCGATCGTTGGGAGTTCCTGTCCGACCCAGGATGCCCACCACGGTAAATTTCCGTTCGTGCCCATGCCCTTCGGGGTCCCCGTGCGCCGGGGAGAACTGGTCTCCCAGTTTCATTCCTTTTTCGTCCGCCACCGTGGCACCTACCACGGCCTCGAAATAACCATGATCCTTGCTCCAGGTCTGGAAGTTGCGTCCCTCACCAAAGGTATATTTACGTTCACCGGTGGGCCCAAAACTGAGTGCGCCGAACATCTCCGGGGTCGTACCAACCACTCGAAAACGGCCGTAATAATCACCCAGGCAAAGAGGAATAGCCAACTGGGTAAAGGCCCGAAACCGTCCGGGCCGAAGCGCGGGATCCTGTCCCTGGCGGATGGTTTCCAGCGCCGTCGATGTCACGTACTGCGAACCGATCGCCAGCACTCCATTCATACCCGCCAACATGGCACCAGGAGATTGTTCGACAGAACGCTGTAAATGCTCCGCATAATGCGTCAACGCAAACTGGTAATCGTACCTGCGAGCTTCCTGGTCCTTGAACTCGAGGTAAAACTCGTAGGGAATGTTCTCGACCGGCTGGCTGAGGTAGTAGACCGTGTTCAACGTCAATTGCAGCTTGCCCCCCTTGGCACCAATGATGACGTTGTAACCCAGGGAAGCATTGGTGCTGAACGACTGGTAAATCACCCCGTGGATTGCCAACACAGAGACCACCAGCATGATTCCCAGGGCCATCGAGAAGGCGGTCAGCAGCGATGCCAAACCGCGCTGCTGAACGCTGCGCAAGGCAATTAGAAGCAACAGGAAAAATCGTTGTAACGCTTGCATGGTTCTGGCAATAATTCTCGTGAGTTTTGATTTCTTACGGGGTCGCGACCGGTTCTCCGGGCGCTTGCGGGGGGGGCGTCTCCTGCCCCACCTGGTTAATATCTTCCAGGCAATCGACGCGATCAAACTGGTCAGCCACTTCCATCGCATGGGTTACCAGCAACAGGCTGATCGCTTCTTCACGGGCCGTCTCGCGGATCAAGTCGATAATGTTCTGCTGGTTGGCGAGATCGATATTGGCCGTCGGTTCATCGGCCAACAGCAGCCGAGGTAAATTCGCCAGGGAACGGGCCACTGCCACACGCTGTTGTTCACCCACCGACAAGGCTGCCGGCCTGTGACTCATGCGGTCGGCCAGGCCCACCCGGGAGAGCAGCCGTTCCGCCCGGCCCCGATCGTGTCGATCGCGAGCGAATGTCATTCCCAGCAAGACATTTTCCAGTGCCGTGAAGGCCGGCAGCAGGTTGAAGGTCTGGAACACGTAACCAATCATGCCTGCCCGGAACCGATCTCGCCCGGCTTCGCTCAACTGGTTTAACTGCACACCGTCAATAATCACGTCGCCGGCCGTGGCGTGACTGATTCCCGCGATCACGTGCAGCAGGGTGGTCTTGCCACCACCGCTGCGACCAATCAAGACCGCCTGTTCTCCACGGTCCAGGTGGAAAGACGGCACATCCAGCACATGCAACGGTTGGCCATTCGGCTGGGCATAGGTTTTCTTGAGGTTGTGCAACTCTAACATGGTGTTACTCATCCGGTCCGCAAGATACCGTTCTTCCAGGCAGCTCGCTGAGAAAACAAATTCATCGCCTGCTGATCATGCAACTTAATCACTATCGCGTATACGTCAAAGATCAATGGTAGGTTCCCCTGGAAAGGCCCGTTTCCAACAGTTTCCCAGGATCCCCACGATTCGCTATCGATGCCGCATGGCCCGTTGAATCTGACGCTGGGTATCTGCTTTCTTGAGTGCCTCGCGTTTGTCATGCATCTTACGGCCGCGACACAATCCCATTAACAGCTTGGCCATCCCACGTTGATTGAAATACATTTTCAAGGGAACCAGAGTCAGTCCTTTTTCCCGGGCCTGGTCCGCAAACTTAATGACCTCTCGCCGCTGTAGGAGCAGTTTGCGAGCTCGCTTGGGTTCGTGGTTCCAATGCGATGCCTGGGCATACTGGGGAATGTCAGCTCCGACCAGCCAGACTTCCTTACCACGCACCTGGCCATAGGATTCATCCAGCGACAACTGGCCATTGCGAAGGCTCTTGACCTCGCTGCCGACCAGTGCAATTCCACACTCGAGCGTTTCCAACACGGAAAATCGATGCTTGGCTTTGCGATTCTGCGCAATGACACGCTGGCCAGGCGCATCAGATTTATCGCCTGCCCCCTTTTTCTTCTTGCGTTTCGACTTACCTTTCACCATGACTCTACTATATCCTGCTCAGCGGCAAGTCGAAATAGGCAGATGGATCCAGGACAGACCATGCTGGCCCAATCATAACAAGATGCTAGAATGTCAGCGGTTCCTTCTCGCATCCTCCGAGGGAACCCACGAATTACCTTGACCCGTCAACTGGAACGAGCTCCCAGCGTGAACCAACACCCCGTGATGCCCGAGTTGCCCATCCTGGACGCACCCCCGGTAGCCGATCGCCTGCCCAGGTGGCTCAAGCGACAGGTTCCCAAGGGAAACAGTAATCATTTTACACACCAGTTGCTGGAAGAATTTCAGCTGGAGACGGTTTGTGACCATGCCAAGTGCCCCAACCGCATGGAATGCTATTCCCAGAAAACCGCAACCTTCATGGTACTGGGCAGTATCTGCACCCGTCCCTGTGGCTTCTGTGCGGTGGAACGCGGAAAACCAGCGCCACTGAGTGACGACGAACCTCAACGCCTGGCCCTGGCCGCAGAACGAATGGGACTTCGCCACGTGGTCATTACATCCGTGACTCGTGACGATCTTCCGGATGGAGGCGCCGATCACTTCTATCGCTGCGTACTGGCCGTTCGGGAGCGAACAGAAGCCACCGTAGAAGTCCTGACGCCCGATTTCCTGAACAACCCGACAGCCTTGCAACGGGTCGTTTCTGCCAGGCCCGAGGTCTTCAACCATAACACTGAAACGGTCCCCAGGCTCTATCGCCAGGTTCGCGGTCCCAAGTCCGATTACCGCTGGACGCTGGACCTGCTTCGACAGGTCAAGGAAATCGACTCCAGCATCCTGACCAAGAGTGGACTCATGCTCGGGCTGGGAGAAACCCACCAGGAATTACTAGATGTCTTATGTAACCTGCGCGAGGCGGGCTGCGACCTGCTGACCCTGGGACAATACCTCCAGCCTGGTCCACGTTACCTCCCGGTAGTCCGTTATCTGCCCCCGGAAGAATTCGACGAACTGGGCGCACTGGCCAGGCAACTGGGTTTTCGCAAGGTTGCCAGCGGCCCCTTTGTTCGCAGCAGTTACCATGCCCGTGACATGGCCGACCTGTTTGAACCAACAGCGCATCAAACCTCGTCATCCGAGACGCCTGCGGCGGCAATTTTCCCTTGATCTTTTCGGGGAAACAATCTAAGTTGTCGACTTGACTGGTGAACGGTTTTTCCCGGCACCCTGGTTATTACAATTTCACAAGGTTTTCAAGGACAGGATCGATCTCATGAAAAAATGGACTGCCTACATTACTACCATGGCCTTGGCGAGTTTACTTCTCGTGGGATGTGGTGGTGAAAAGGAAAATAAGACCGCCACGAATAAGACCGCCACGAATAACACGGCAGAGATCACCCATGTCAATTTCTGTGGTGACTGTGGACAACATAAGGGAGCCGAGACCTGTTGTGCCAAGGACGGGACCGTCTGTGAATCCTGTGGCTTCCACAAGGGAGCACCGCTTTGCTGCAAGCTCCAGCAAGCCGACGTGGCCGGCAAGACACTTTGTGGCAAGTGTGGTGAAGTCGCCGGTGGAGAAAAATGCTGCCAGGAAGGAGCCGCCGAGGTCTGTGCCAAGTGCGAACTGAACAAGGGATCCCCGCTCTGCTGCAAGCTCAACAAGGAATAGCGAACCGTAATGCGGTCGTCCACGAGACCGTCAGCCCACCGGCTGGCGGTCTTTTTTTGTGAAATCACCCCGAGTCCCAATGTCAGGAACGATTCAATTCCAGTGTTCCCCAGAGACTGGGATCTTCCCGGAACGAGTATTCAGGACCGAGGCTCAGGGTCTGCCAGCCCAGTTCACGATCGACCACGGCATACGTGAAACCCAACCGGGGATATTCTTCCGGGTCATAGCCAGTAAGGGCCGCCGCCGCAATAAATCCTTCCAGGATGTAACCATCGATTCTTTTTTCACTGCGAACAGCCAGGTCTTCCGCACGTGCCGGGTGAGGTGCCTCGCGGGCCCGCGCTACCGGTAACCAATCTGCCACCGGTTGCTCCTGGTCCTGGCCACCACCAAAAGGAAGAAAAACAAAGCGATGACAGAACCTGCCGGCACGATGAATCGTGTGCGTATCACGGGTGTCAATCCAGAGTTGCAATCCATCACTGTCCTCGATTCTCTGGGAACGACACCAGGGCGTATTCTTTTTTCCAGAGACTCGCAGCGTGAACATCAAACCCTGCTCATGCCATCCCATGCGAAGCTCCGCGAAAACCGGTCGTTGCATGAGTTCACCAAAGCTGGGAACCAGATATTTTCGAGATAGCTGGATACCCTGGTCCGTCCAGGATTCTCGGGAACGCAGGCAAGGTACAGAGAACCGAAACAGGAAGTTCGGATCAATCAAAAAATCCTGCGAGGCTTGTTGTGGCTTGGTTGTCATGATTTCCTTTCCAGCATTCACGGATCCCTCAAGACTTGCTGATTTCCTGGACAGCCGCCAGGTGTTCCTGCAGCAATTGGGGAAGGTTCCCCTTGTGTAGATCCTCCAACGTTCGAAACGACAGCTTGACGGTATCGGAACCGGAGGCCGTGCCATTATCCAGGGATCGATCCCGACCCAGGCCGGCGAGACGACCCAGGGGCACACGGCCGGTCGGTCCTCGCAGCAGCAGCATGACATCCTCGCTCCGTTTCGTCATGACCGTAGCCCACGGATCTCGCCCGCCCTGGTCATAGAGGTGGACACGTGACTGGCTATTCCACAGGAACTGTCCCTGGGGCAGGATATCTACCAGCATTTCGAAAAGCTCTTCCAACACTTCCACTTTCCACAGCACGGCTTTTCCCGGTGGAAATCCTTTCCGCATGAAATGCCATTTCTGACCTAGCTTTTTCCAGGGCATCCACTGTTTCGGGTCTTCCTGGGCACGCTGGGTAATCTTCCGGAATCCCTCCACCGCCTGTTCCAGGAATTCCCAGAAAGAATCCGTGTTAATTTCTTCCCAGCTATGTGCGTGAATCTGCACTTCTTGCCAGGGCCCTCGAAGTGTCTTGACTTTGACACGCGGATTATTCCCGTAGACGGGCAACTGATCCATCTGGTTCAAGGTTTCCAACGGCATTTTTTCGACGAGATCCTGTCGTTGAAATGTCCCGCGTGCCACACGAAACTTCATCTTCAACAGCCAGGTTTCACCCGTGATTGCATGGAAGAACCAGCCTGTCGATTTCTTAGCTGCCGCGATTTCCACGACACTGCGAGCACTCCAGTCCGTCTCACTAAATTCCCCTAACTGCTGGATACGATCCACGACCTGGCCCAGGATTTTTCCATCCCAGCGACACGGTTGACCCTTACGATCAACACGACTCTGCGTGTGCCATTGACGACCATCCGCTTCCCACGGCATGGAAGTTTCTTTCCCTACTTCCTGGATTTCCAGGTCCCCTTCCTGCTTTTTATCCAGCACGCTCGGGTTAAAAACAACTCGCTCTGCATAGGGCCCACGGGCCAGCACCGGTGCCAGGGCGACCGCGGTATGACTGGATTTTTTTTTCGACTTCCGTTTTCTCGACCCGGCTGCCGGAATCGCGGCCACGACCTGTTCGGGAGTTCCTGTTGCCACTACCTGGCCACCATCCGCACCGGCCTCTGGCCCCAGGTCAACCAACCAGTCAGCAGCCTTGATGAGATCCAGGTTGTGTTCGATGACGACGACCGTATTACCCAGGTCGACCAGTCGGTGAATCACTTCCAGTAATTTTGCCAGGTCATCAAAGTGCAACCCGGTGGTTGGTTCATCCAGCAGGTAGAGAGTCTGTCCCGTATCCGGGCGGGCCAGTTCTGCTGCCAGTTTCACTCGCTGGGCTTCTCCGCCGGAAAGCGTGGGCGCGGCCTGCCCGAGGGTCAGGTAATCCAGCCCGACGTCACACAGGGTCTGGACAATGCGACGAATCTTGGGAATGTTCTCGAACAGGACAACCGCTTCCCGGCAGGTCAGGTCCAGGATGTCACTGATCGACCGGCCCCGGTAAGTGACGGCCAGCGTCTCCGGGTTGTACCGTTTGCCCTGGCAAACATCACATCGAATCCAGACATCCGGCAGGAAATGCATTTCAACGCAACGCTGACCGTTACCGTCACAGGCATCACAACGACCGCCGGCCACGTTAAAGCTGAAGCGTCGTGGTGTAAAACCTCGCAACTTGGCTTCCGGCAATT
>JAYGDH010000148.1:0-2487 GCA_046583055.1 Pirellulaceae bacterium
TGGCGGAACTGGCAGACGCGCAGGATTCAGGTTCCTGTGGGAGATAATCCCGTGGAGGTTCGACTCCTCTCACCCGCACTTTTTGGCTATCGGCCGCTCTGGCCGATGGCAGGTTCCCCACCTCGTCAGGCCAATCCTGGCTGGCAAGATGAGTAAACTGTGCGGGTTTTACGTGCCGCGGCGTACTCGTTGAACCGGATCTATCGATTCTTCCGACACTAACGCTATCGGGTTCCCTATTTGGTTTCAGGTGGTGTAATGCGCGGAAAGTCTACATTGCTCAGTTTCGTCGCTCTTTTTTCAGGATTGGCGACTTCGATTGGTATCAGTCGAGTTTTTGAGGGACCTCCTGAGAAACCGGCGAAAATTACCCAGGCCACGATCCTCGTTGCCGCGGCTGATATCGATGTTGGTGAGCCGTTTAGCCCCGAGAACGTCAAGGTGCTTCGTTATCCCTGCAATCGTATTTCCGATGATTGCCTGCGCCATTTCCAGGACCTGGAATCAGCTGTTGCCACCCGTCGACTGCAGGCTGATGAGCCGATTGTCGGTTCGCATCTACAGCGTCCGGTGGCTAAGAGGGAGCTCGTTCCACGTCCGGTAGGACGTTCAATGCAGTTGGCTGCAACTGTCGATGCAGCGTTGCTTGATTCGATCCAGGCCGGTGACCAGGTTCAGCTGACGTGCGTGCGGCCGTCGGGCAACGACGACCATGAATCGCGCATTGTCTTGCGATCAGTCCGATTGGAAAGCCTGGATGGCCGACGACCGGGCCAGGATGACGGTGACGACAGCCAGCAAGTGTCGCTGCGAGTGCCGGAAGCAGAAGTGGCATTATTGCTGTTGGCCAGGGAACTGGGCGAGTTGCATCTCTCGCCTTGTGATGAGAGTGCGTTGAGTGAGCCCATGGACCTGCTGGCCTCTACGGTTGCCGACCTGGTGGCACTGGCCATGACCCGGCAAGAATCGGTCGTGACGCCAGACCCGTTGCCGGTAGAGACCGTTGACGATCCTGTGACACCGGTGAAGCCTGTCATCGATACTCCGCCGACGTCCCCGGCCATCACACCTCCGGTGGTCAGGGATATCAACACGCTCGGGCAGACCAGGCCACCGAGCAGTCGACGTAATACGGCTGGTCCCGTTGAGCGACCGGCTCCTGCGGAAAAATCGACGCCGTCCGTGCCTGCCCGGCCGAACGCCCGATTGACGCTCACCGACGAAGCAGGCCAGGTGACTCGCGAAGCGAACGCCCAGGCTGGCAGTCGCGATCTTCGCGAATAAACCCGCCAACGTGATTCTGGGAGAGGAACGGTCTCTCCTTAACCAGGTTCATCCGTGGTGCCGCCACTGGCTACCGGTTCTTCCTGGTGGCTGACAGCGTCTTCCTTTTCTTCCTGGAAAAAGATGCCGAAGAGGATCATGATAATCAAGGCTCCCACGGCCGGGATGGCATAAATCATCTGCCAGTCCATGGCCCGGGTCGCTTCGATCGACTTGATGTCGCTGTAGACCTTCAGGTTAGCAATCTTGGCATGGTTCAGCAGGGCAGGGTTATCTCTCCCCTGGCCTTCGGCAACCATCTTCGTGACGGTGCCGTTGAGGGCCTCAACTTTTTCGCCGATCAGTCCGCTGAGTACTTCCTGAGCGGCCTCCGTCGAAGTGGCCTTGCTCTTTTCCCGGTGAGCGACGATGGCTGCCAGCACGCTATCGGAACCACTCGTTAGCGTGCCATCTTCATTCCTTAACCGGTCAGCTTGTTCTTGCAGGTCGGCGATGATGTGATCGGTGACAGGTTCGATTTTTGCGATCACCTCGTATTGCTCGGCGATTTTCTGCTGGATGGCTGCCGTCTCCTTGTCTGCCTGTTCCAGAAATCCTTCGAGTGGCGCCACATGATTGACGACAAACAAGTTTTCAAACCAGCTCCGTTCTACTTCCTGGGCCGGGAAGGCCTTGGCCGCTTCCTTGGCTACTGACTCGAATCGGGTAGCTTCCGTAGGGATATCCATCAGCTCGACAAGTTCTGCCGTGGTGGCACTGATACTGGCACCAATGGCACCAACCTCGGCTTGAATTTGGGCCACTTTCTTGGGCGTATACTTGGTTTCCACGCGTCCGCCCAGTTGAGCACCGATGAGCATTCCCAGGCCAAGGGTAAAGAGGACCAGCATTCCCTGGGCCTGTCCACGAATTTCCTTGGGGGCCACCTTGTCGGTATAAATCTGGCCGGTGACAAAGAAAAAGTCGTAGCAGATCCCATGCAGCAGGACGCCGGTGAAGATCATCCAGACCACCTGGTCGGGAGCACCGACGGCAAACAGGGCGTAACGGAGGACCCAGGCCAGCATGCCGACCAGCAGCATCCATTTGACTCCCATACGCAAGAAGAAGATCGGCATCACGACCATGAAGAAAATTTCCGATACTTGGCCCCACGACATGGTGAAAGCCGGCAAGAGGTTTGCCTGTTCCACGGTCCGGGCA
>JAYGDH010000149.1:0-10614 GCA_046583055.1 Pirellulaceae bacterium
AGTCGTAGAAATCACCCCCGATATGCTCCGCCTGGTGCGTGGCGGCAGCGATTTTCCAGTTGTTTGACAGCGGCGGATTTTTTGGCAAACGATTTTCCTGCCATGCCATTGCATGCTGCCATTGTCGCTCCTGCTGATGAACTCCGACTTGCTGGTGCAGAAGTATTTCCCGTTCCAATTCCGCAGAAATTCGACCAGCCACCATTTCCACCAGGTTCGACTCATGATGGTCAAAGCTGCGAGCGGTGTCGCTCAATATCCAGAGTGTTCCCAGCGGAACAGTGGGGCTGGAAATTGGCACACAGACAGCAGCTTGAACATTCTCGCCGGACAGCCAGTCGGGCAGGCAGGAAGGGTCCTTCAAAATAACGGCATGGCCCACCAGTGCTTCCAGGTCGGTACTTGCTCCCTGTAATGGACGTGGGGGATCCAGTAGTCGTTGCTTAGGGAGTCCCCAACAGCTCCGCAATTTCAAGTAACTGGTGTCATCGTCCAGTAAGTAAGCAGCCGCAGCCTGACAACCAACTGCCTCAGCTCCACAACGGAGGATGGATTCCAGGCGTGCGGCTAAATGGGTCTCTTCATCTTTGCGAACCGTGACAGGAATTCCAGTTGCCAGTTCGGCTTCCTGCTTCCAGACGGTTTCTCGGCTTTGCTCCAGCATCGAAATTAAACCGCCGATTGCGGAGGCCAACTGCTTGGCCGCCGTTAGTGTCGTCGCGGTCGGTCCCGTTTGTTGTGACTTACCGGGATGAATCACGAACTGCCCGATCGGTTGTTGTGCCGTATCCAGGACCGCTATGGTGGCGGCCTGCGCCTCACTCAAATCGAGAGTTTCTTCTGCATTACTGGAGGTGGGATCAGGGTGATCCAGGTATTGCATCGACCAGCCGGTTGCCTGCAGAAGAGCATCTGACAGGGTTGTTAAGAGATCCGGAGCTGCGGTGGGAAAATCCGCCAGGACGGGGGTTTCTTCAATATGGAGCTTCAGGTAGTCGGGGATTGAGTGCGTCACGGTGTAGCCTGATTTTTTCGCTGTTGAACCACATGGGAATTGTCATCCTTCCAGGGATCCTGGTTGCCAGAGCATGACACGGAATGTGTCAGTCTACTAACACAAATGCCAAGAGTTACCAGGATTGCCAGACATCCGTGACCGGTATATCTTTCCATCGACCACTCTGGCTGGATGGGTGCAGAGGAACTCACTGTTTTATGGCAGCGCGATGGATCGTGGCACGCTACAATCGATCCAGTTGGAGCGACCTGTGTTGGCGTCGGGCCAGCATCGCCGCAGGCGGTCAGTTTGCAACGGTTGGATGGGTCTTGTCTGCATTTCGCAGCAGCAACCCCTGCAACTGTTCGGGGCGTGGGGGGGCCGTCAGGTAACTGACCACGATCCCGACTGAAACAGCGGTCACGGTCGTGAACATGCCGTCCCACCAGGTATTGTTTTGCAGGTCCAGTAGGTAGCGATGGAGCGAGGGAGCGAGGTTTTCCAGTGTCGTGAGCAGCCTGTTGCTTAGTGCATTGACCCGGATACAAAGGAACATCAGGAGTCCAGAGATGGCGCCGGTCAGCACGCCGATGGTATTGGCCCTGGAGATCAACATCCCCATCATCAGAACGGACAGTAGCAGGCCCAGGGTGGCACCGGCAATCGAGAGGAGGATGTCAAAAACTCCCTTGTCGATCAGGGAGAGCAGGCAGGCAATGACGATCACGATGATCCCGAAAATGGCCGTCAGGCATCGGTTGGTCGTGGTCCCCATTTCCTGCCCACGATACCAATCCGTAACCAGGGAGGCGGTCATGCTGTTGATGCCACTGTCCAGGCTGCTCATGGCCGCGGCAAAAAGGCCGGCCAGGATCAGGCCGGTCATGCCATAACCCCCGGCGTAATGAACGACGAAATGTGGGAGTAGCTGATCCTTGCCACCACCAGCAGAAAACGTGTCATAGATGTCGCTATGATACTGTTGGTAGTAAACATAGAGCCCGGTGCCAACCAGGAAGAAGAGGGTGCAGATCACCAGCGTAAAGACTCCCTTGAGGACCAGTGATTTCCGCGCATCGTTGATTGTCTCGACGGTCACGTAACGTTGGAATGACCCGTACGAGGCGAGTTGTCCCCCCATGTAGACGAAGAACCCGTAGGCACAGGCCGAGAAAATATTGCGTTCCCGGAATCCCCCGTCCGTATGGAACATGTCAAACTTGCCGGCATCACTTCCCATGGTGATAAAGCTGCTCCAGCCACCGTCGATCCTGGTCAGTAGCAGCAGTAGCAGGAACAACATGCCACCTCCCAGGGCGAACGCCTGGATCGTATCGGTCCAGATGACGGCCTTGACACCGCCCATCGCGGTGTAGATGGTTGCCAGGATGCCCACGACGGTGATGATCAGAAATGTTTGCTGGGTCGAGTTGGTCTCGAGTACAACCTGGAGAATTTTAGCCACGGCCAGTAACATGGTTCCCATCCAGCCAGCGGAATAGGCCATGAAGATCAGGCTGGCCAGCAGGCGAACCGAACGGTGGAATCGTTTCTCCAGGTACTCGTAGAGGCTGGTGACCCCCAGGTTCTTGTAGAAGGGAATGAACCAGATACAGGTGATCGGTATGACCACAAAGGGGATAAAAAAAATGGCCAGTAGTTGATGGTAGTTGCCAAAAGCCCCTTCTGCCGGTAGCCCCACGAAGGAGTTTGAACTGAACGTCGTGGCAAACAGCGAAAGCCCGACCGGCAGCCAGTGCATATTGCGGCCGCCCAGGAAAAAGTCATCGTTGTCTTTTTGCTTGTTGGAAAAATAGATTCCCAGCCCGATGACAAGGGAGAGGTAGCTAAAACAGATGGTCCAGTCCAGGAGACCAATTGATTGCATGGGATGATGTCCCGCTCATGATTCCAGTAAGGCACTTAGAAAGCGTCATTGTAGCAAGAATTCAGGGCGCAGCGGTACATCCGAAACAAATCGTTGATTGCAGGATGCCATACCGACGGTTCGCGTAATTAACGCTTGGAGAACTGGGTTCCCTTGCGGGCTCCATGCAGTCCACACTTCTTACGCTCTTTCATACGCGAATCTCGCGTCAGGTAGCTGCCATCCCGTAGCGCTGGAAACATCTCGCTGTCGTACGTGACGAGTGCGCGAGCGATACCCATCTTGCAGGCACCGGATTGGCCACTGGTGCCACCACCCTGAACGTTGATAGCCAGGTCCACGTCCTCACGACAACCAACAATATCCAGGACGCCGGTCAGGTTTTGCTGATCCTGGGTGATCTGGAAGTATTCCTCGTAGGGTTTCTTGTTGACGGTGATGGTGCCACTGCCAGCCTTGATTCTGACCCGTGCCACGGAAGACTTGCGTCGACCCGTTCCCAGCGATTCGCCAGTGTTGTTGTCTTTCTTGGAAACAAGCATGATAGTCTGTTAACCTGTCTTGATGATTTGAGTGGGAATGGTCTGTTTTAACTGCCAGCCGGTAAGTTGATCGATTCCGGCTGTTGTGCCTGGTGGTCATGATCGGGACCGATGAAGATCTTCATCTTGCTCAGCATCCTGCGTCCCAGTTTGTTCTTGGGAAGCATGCGTCGTACAGCTTCGCGCAAGATCATCTCAGGGCGTTTGGCCAATCGGTCCGCTGCAGTTTCCGATCGCAGGCCCGGCCACCCGGTATAACGGGTGTAGACTTTCTTCTCCCATTTATTTCCGGTCAAGGCCACTTTTTCGGCATTGATGACGACGATGTGATCGCCCGTGTCAATGTGGGGCGTGTAGGTCGGCCGATGCTTACCCATCAGGATGACGGCAATGTCACTGGACAATCGCCCCAGGATCTTCTCATTGGCATCCACCAACCACCATTTGGAGTTGATTTCACCAGCCTTGGCCATGTATGTCTTGTTACCCACGGCGGGTTACTCCTCGTGCAAATTCAGCAGGTTGTACAAAGCGTTTGAGTCTAGCTGCTCCAGGGCTCTTGATCAAGTGGCGTAAGGAACTTAGAGGGCCCTTCAACCCATCTGGTACGCCTGTTGGAATCGCGAATTATTCGCTATAAAGCATCTCTGACGTCCGTTGCAGCCATTCTTCTGGCAAAGACGTACGCTGATGCGGGACAATCTGCATGCCAGGAAGTTCGTGTCGGTTCATGGAGTGAGCAGCAAGGGGCGAACAAGACAGGGTAAGAGCTTTTCCAGTAAAGCATGAATCATGAAGGTAGCGGTCCTTAAAGAAACGTTTCCCGGTGAGCGCCGGGTAAGCCTGGTTCCGGCAAATATCAAGCGCCTGTCAAAAGCGGGCCTGGATGTCCTGGTGGAAGCGGGTGCAGGTAGCTCGGCTGGCTTTGCCGACACCCAATACCTTGAAGAGGGAGCCCAGGTGGTTCCCGATCGTGGCGGGCTTGCAGATGCGGACGTGATCGTACAGGTGCGATCACTGGGCGCGAATCCCGAGGCCGGTCGTGCGGACCTGGCATTTTTTCGCAAAGGCCAGGTTGTCCTGGGCCTCTGCGATCCCCTCGGTAACCCGCAGGCAATCTCCGCTTTAGCGGAGACCGGTGTCAGCCATTTCGCATTGGAGATGGTGCCTCGAATCACGCGTGCCCAGAGCATGGATGTCCTGTCCAGCATGGCCACGATCGCCGGCTATCGCGCGGTCCTGTTGGCTGCTACCGAATTGCCCAAGATGTTTCCCCTGATGATGACAGCCGCAGGTACCCTGGCGGCCGCCCGGGCCTTCGTGATTGGTGCCGGCGTGGCCGGTTTGCAGGCCATTGCCACCGCGCGTCGCCTCGGTGCGATAGTGCAGGCCTACGATGTACGGCCTGCCTGTCGCGAGCAAGTGGAAAGCCTCGGGGCTCGTTTCGTGGAACTGGAATTGGAAACGGGTGACGCGGAAGACAAGGGTGGTTATGCGAAGGCCCTGGGAGATGATTTTTATGAGAAACAACAAGCGTTGATGGCCGATATTGTTTCGGCCAGTGATATCGTGATCACGACCGCGGCAATTCCAGGAAAAACAAGCCCCTTGTTGATCACGACGGATGCCGTCCAGCGTATGCCAGCAGGTGGTGTGATCGTGGACCTGGCTGCCGAGCGTGGCGGAAACTGTGAGTTGAGCCAGGCCGATCAATCGGTGGTTGAGCATGATGTTACGATCCTGGGACCGACCAACCTGCCTTCCGAGATACCCAATCATGCCAGCCAGATGTTCAGCAACAACGTGACGACTTTCTTGTTGCACCTGACTAACGAGGGCAACCTGGAGTTGGATCTACAGGATGAGATCGTGCAGGGAACCCTGGCAACGCACGCGGGAGAGGTGGTTCATTCCCGCCTGAGAGAATTGTTGGATTTGCCGTCGCTCGATCCACCGGCCATGGAGACGGAAACGGAACCTGCTAATCCAGCCGAGGCTGATCAAGCTGACAGTGCCGAGAGTCCACAGGATTCCGGTGAGGATTCGGAAACGGCGGCCTCGGATGAACAGGGAGAACCATGATGAACATGTACCCGCCGACCCGGCTTCGAAAAATGCTTTACCTGGTCACGGGCCTGGTGCTGATGGGTTTGCTGATCGGTCCCGGGCCGGGGCAGCATGAATTGCACGGCCAGGACCAGGCAGCGACGGGCAGCAGCCCGGACCAACCACCCTCCGGCGACGATGATCCAGCCAGCAAGGCTGGCCCGTTGGAACCAGCCGGGGAGGTGCCGAGCGGCGGTGATGATCCCGCTGCGGATTCTCCTGGGCAGGACAAGCAACAAGAGGCGGCGGATTCGAGTACGGTACTCGAGGAAGACGAGGATGCATCGGCCGGGAGTGCACCGCAGGGTCGGGGGCGACTGGCCGCCCTGACGATTTTTGTGCTGGCGATTTTCGTTGGTTTTGAAGTGATCGCGAAGGTACCACCAACACTGCATACACCGTTGATGTCGGGGTCGAATGCGATCAGTGGCATTGCCGTGGTAGGAGCTATTGTCGTGGCAGGTCAGATGGGCTTGATTTCTTCCTGGTTAGGAATGGTGGCCATTACGCTGGCAACCGTGAACGTCGTGGGAGGGTTCCTGGTAACTCATCGGATGTTGGCAATGTTCAGGAAACGTTAAGAACACTAATCGGTACAAGGACAGGTCCCGTGGAACTGGCACTGGTCAAACTCGCATATATCATCGCGGCCGTTTTTTTTATCTTCGGCCTGAAATTCATGGCGCATCCGCGCACCGCGGTACGTGGTAATCTCTTTGGTGCGATCGGCATGGGGATCGCCATCATTGCTGCGATAGTCGAGGTCAGTCAGCTGCCGGAGAACCATTACGGTTTTATCGTGGCTGGCTGCTTGCTGGGCACCGGGCTCGGTATCTACCTGGCAGCAACGGTACAGATGACCTCGATGCCCCAGTTGGTAGCACTCTTTAATGCCCTGGGTGGCCTGGCATCCGTCTTCGTTGCCGGAGGTGCCCTGGCCCTGGGTATCGTGGAAACCTGGGACGCCCTGTTGGCCAGCGGCGTTTCCGGCTTGATTGGTGCAGTGACGTTTTTGGGCAGCATGCTGGCGGCCGGCAAGTTACAGGAATTACCGGTTTTTCGGCAACCCATCCCGGTTCCTGGCCGTCATGTGATCGCGTTGGCAGTCGTGGCGTCGTTGATCCTTTGCCTGTTCCTGATGACTACCAGGGAAGGTTATGTGTGGCTGTATATTCCCATCACGCTGTTGTCATTGGGACTGGGTTTCCTGCTGGTTAATCCTATTGGTGGAGCCGATATGCCGGTAGTTATTGCCCTGTTTAACTCCTATTCCGGACTGGCTGCCACGGCAACCGGTTTCGTGATTGATAACGATGTGCTGATCATTTCCGGGTCCCTGGTAGGTGCATCGGGACTCATCCTGACCCAGTTGATGTGCAAGGCAATGAACCGGTCACTGGGTAATGTCCTGTTTGGTGTGATGCAGGCCGCGGGCGGGGCTGAGGATGTGGATGAGATTTATGCCAACGTGCGCAGCACCACGGCTGATGACGTGGCCATGATTCTTGATTCCGCTCAACGGGTACTCGTGGTCCCTGGCTATGGGTTGGCGGTTGCACAAGCGCAACATGCCGTGCGTGACCTGGGTAAGCTGCTGGAGGCTGCGGGTGTATCCGTGGAATATGGCATTCACCCCGTGGCTGGTCGCATGCCCGGCCATATGAATGTGCTGCTGGCCGAGGCAGACATCGATTACGACAAGCTCAAGGAAATGGACCACATTAACCCGACGATGGAAACGGTGGATGTGGCGATCGTGATCGGGGCCAATGACGTGGTCAATCCTGTGGCCCAGACGGACCCGGATTCCCCGATCGCCGGGATGCCGATTATCGAGGTGGGCAAGGCTCGTACCGTGATCGTGATTAAACGAAGCCTGAGTCCGGGATTTGCCGGTATCGCGAATCCGTTGTTCGCCGCGGAGAACACGCTGATGCTGTTTGGTGATGGGCAGGAAGCTGTCCTGGATATCGTCTCGGCTATCAAGAAAAACTAGCAACGCAGTCAGGGCTGTACTGCCGCGTTCTTCTTTAACTGCTGGTACTTCTGCTGGTATTTTCGCCACAGCCGCTTGTGGCGATCATTCAATGCCACACGTCTTCCCTGGATAAAAGCCTGTTCCACCTGTGTCGTCGTTTCCAGGGGATTTCCGGTGGTGATGATCAACGTTGCATCCTTGCCAGGTTGCAAGGATCCCACGCGCTGGTCGACTCCCAGGATTTCGGCCGGGGACAACGTAATGGCCTTCAGTGCTTCGTCCTCGGGCAGACCAAAAGCAGCTGCGACGGCAGCATGGTAAGGAAGATTTCGGACATTGGCAGCTCCAAAACGTCCAAACGAGGAAATGCAGAACTTGATTCCCTGTTGCCGAAGGCGTTCGGGCAGGGTGTAAGCATCGTCGTAAGGATCATGCCGTCGGCGAGGTAATTGGTAGACGCCGCCGACGATGACGGGAATCTGGTGTTGTTTCAAGAGGGGAGCACACCGTGGAGCGTCGTAACCGCCGAAGAGAATCATCTTGAGGTTGCGCTTGCTGGCAAATGCGACGGCGGCCTGGATCTGCTGGATCTCATTGGCCTGTACGATGATGGGCTGTTTCCCGGTCAGGACAGGAATCATGGCTTCCCAACGCGAGTCTCGGGCCTGGTCCTTGACCTTGGCCAGCCGGGCCTGCCGGTAGGCTTCTGCCTGGTCGAAGGTTTCGTGCAGGGTCTTGAGCGATTTTTCACGAGACTCGATTTGCTGCTTGGCAGACTTTTTCACCCACCAGTCGCTGACGGGTGCCATGTTGGGCCATTTGACGATCATCCCGACGGCCGGTTTCAAGGTCATGCTTTCCCAGGTCCAGCCATCCAGTTGCATGACCGCTGCCTGGCCGGAAATCGAGCCGCCGGTGGGAGCGGTAAGTACCAGCAGGACGCCGTTGCTACGCGTGACCGGGATCAATTCGCTATCCGGATTGACTGCCACCTGTGCCTTGACGTTCGGGTTAACGGTGCCCGTTTCCGCTTCATCCACGGATGCCCGCACGGCCTTCACTTCTACCAGCCCCGTGTTGGTCATGGAGTCGAACAGCGAGGGATAAACATGTTTTCCCTGGATGTTGATTACCTGGCTGTCGGCTGGAATCGGGATATCTTTTCCCAGCCGGACGATGCGACCCTTGTCGAACAGCAGCGTACCGTTGTGAATCACCGGTCCACTGATCGGGTGAATAGTACCTCCAACGAGCGCAATTGGTTTTTCCTGGGGTGCACCGGGAATCTCGGGGTTGGCCAGTAACCGGGCAGGCCGTGTTCCCAGGATCAAGGTGGCCAGGACACACCAGGTAACGTTGCGAATAAATGAATTCATGGTAAATAATCCCCCTGGCAGTGAACCTGCCAGCTTGGAGTGTTTAGTGATGGTGGCCGTGACCATGCTCGCAGAAGATATCTTCGCGGGGCCACAGTTCCGATTCGGGTTTCTTATTTTCCCCGGGTGCCAACATGGTTTCCCCGGAGGCCAGGATTTTCTGGATTAACACGGATCGCATTTGCCGTGACTCGATGCGCTGTTGCTGGTCTGCCGTTCGATCAAAATACTTGCGACCGTCGATCCAGGTTTGCTCACAACGTGACAGGATCGACAGCGGGGATCCACTCCAGACCACGATGTCCGCATCTTTCTTGACTTCAATGGATCCGACAAGACGGTCAATCCTGAGTTGTCGAGCTGGATTGAGCGTCACGAACTTCAGGGCCTCTTCCGGTGAAACCCCCCCATACTTGACCGCCTTGGCGGCCTCGTGATTCAAGTGCCGCGCCAGTTCACGGTCATCCGAGTTGAAGGAGACCACGACTCCCGCCTGGTGCATTAGTGCACCGTTATAGGGGATGGCGTCATAGACCTCGAACTTGTAAGCCCACCAGTCCGAGAATGCGGAGCCCATGGCACCGTGTCGTGCCATTTCATCCGCCACCTTGTAGCCCTCCAGGATATGTTGAAACGTCCCGATCCGGACCTTGAAGTCATCCAGGGTACGAATCAGGGCAAGTATTTCGTCCTGGCGATAACTGTGACAATGGATCCAGCGCTGGTGATTAAGGATTTCCACCAGGGCGTCCAGCTCGAGATCTTTTCGAGGTGGGATTCCCATCGGCTCCTCGTCCCATTGTTTTCGACGGGCTTCGTACTGGCGGGCTGCCTGGAAAGCATCGCGGATGATCTGTTCAACACCCATGCGGGTTTGTGGATAACGCGTCGTGTACTCATTGCCCCAGTTACTTTGCTTGACGTTTTCACCAAGTGCGAACTTGATGCCCTGGGGTGCTGCCTTGAATTTCATCTGTTCACCTAGCTGACCCCAGCGTAACTTGATGACCTGGTTCTGACCGCCAATGGGATTTGCGGATCCGTGAAGAATATTCGACGAGGTGACACCACCCGCCAGCTGGCGGTAAATATTGATATCGTCACTATCCACGAAGTCGCCAATGCGAACTTCCGCAGTGATGGCCTGGGCACTTTCATTGACGCCGCCATCGGTAGCCATGTGAGAATGGCAGTCAATGATTCCCGGGCTGATGTGTTTTCCCTTCAGGTCAATGATCTGGGTCCCTGCCGGCAGGGCAAATCCTCGCCCAACCTGCAGGATTTTTCCACCACCTACCAGGAGTGAACTGTCCTTGAGAATTCCCTGGGGTCCGCAGGTCCAGATAGTGGCGTTGCGAAACAGCACGTAACGGTCCTGTACCGGCGGAGCTGTTCGCCCGGCTGATCCCAGCGGAAAACGTACTGGAAAGGAGGCCGCGGTTGGCTCGGCGGTCTCCTGGTCCGACTTCTTGGCAGGCTGATCAACAACAGGATCGACCTCGGAATCCTGCTGGCTGGCAACCAGCGTGGAGCGTGATTCATTCGGCCATGTCACCTGTCCCAAACCCTGTAACTGCTGCTTCTCATTACGAGTCAGCACCAGGGTCCAGCGTACGAAGCCATCATGCCCCAGTAGTTTTCCAGGTAAGACGGCACTCAGACGAGCATCGCGAATGGTAATCCTGCTGCACTTGATATCGACCGGCTTATCGTTTCCAGGTGCGGTT
>JAYGDH010000156.1:0-4969 GCA_046583055.1 Pirellulaceae bacterium
GGCGTCGACTTGGGCCTGGGCCAGCGTCAATTCAGCCTTCGCCGCCATGACCGCAGCTTGGGAAGCCGTTTTTTCCGCGAAGGCAGCCTCATATTTCTTTTGAGATTCATCCTGTAAACGCTCCGCCACGGCCTGCTTCTTAACCAGGGCTGTCAGGCGATCCAACTCGACGCGAGCAGCACTCAATCCAGCGTCCGCCTTAGCAACTTCGGCTACGGCCTGGTCGCGTTTGGCCTGATAAGACAACTCACTCGCCTTGGAAACGGCCAACTCGGCCGTCGCTCGGCGTTCATTTGCTTTCATTTGTCGGATTGTCGCCAACTGGACTTCTCGCTGCCTGGCGATTTCCGGAATGCTAATCTTGGCCAGCACATCACCCTTCTTGACGGATGTCCCGATGTCGACGTTCAGGTCAGTCAGATAGCCAGCCACCTTGGCAAACACGTGTGTCTTAAAGTGGGCGTGAACGGTGGCTGGTTGCGTCGTGATCCGCTCCATGGTGGTTGGGACTGCGGTCACTATGTCCACACGGACGGTACGGCTCTTGCTGCTATTCACACCGCTAACCGCGACTGGACGACAGCCCGTACTACAGGCCCAGCCGGTTACCATGAGCAATGCCAGGATAGGCACCCAAGCGATTTTCATCGAACTACCTTTCGAAATCGGAAAACTCCTCCCTAAAGAGGTATAGCATTCATGTTAATCAGGGTTAAATAGATAGCAATTGGATGCCTGGGAAAGGTATGCATGACCAGGTAATCGATATCAATTATTCCGTTTTTGCTGATGAAACAGTCTGTAGTGGGTCGAAACCCTATTAATGGACCCTCTCGCTTGTCGTGGTATCGGGTCAGCTAGTCTAGTGCTTGTTGAGAGGCAACAGTTCAATGGCCATGCGTTTCCTGGCTTTTTCCGTTCTGCTGGGAAGTGTCGTCATCTCCGGCGGTTGTTTGAGTCTGCACCGATACCCTGGCCCACGAACCGGCCTGGCCAAAACAGCCGACCAGGGCGTCAGAAGTTCCGCCACCGTCCAACTTGCAACGTTTGATGAACCCAGCGAAACTGGCTCGCGTGAATCGTCGGCATTATTGCCTGTTCCTGGCACCAATAAACTAGCGAACGTACCGCTACAACCGCAGACGATCCAGGAGGCACTCAACCCGGCGGTCAAGGCGGCTTCAGTCCAGGCGGAGGTAACGACCATCGACCTTGATTTGACGGGTGCGTTATCGCTTGCCACGGGACAGAATCCACAGATAGAGTTCGCCGCCGCCAGGTATCGTGAATCCTATGCCCGACTGGAGGCCGCCTATGCATTGTGGCTTCCCTCGCTCCGCGCTGGTGTGAGCTTCAATCATCACGATGGTACGTTGCAAACGGCTGGCGGAGGCGTGATTGACGCGAGCCGTTCGTCGTTTCAACAAGGACTAGGAGCAGGTGCTGTGGCTGCGGGTTCCCCGGTCGTGCCGGGCGTCTCAAGCCAGTTTCACTCCGCCGATGCCGTGTTTCAGCCAATCATTGCCGAACATTCTGCATCTGCCCACGACGCGGCAATGCAGGTCACGACGAACGACACGTTGTTGGCCACGGCGCTGGCTTACCTGGATTTACTACGCACAACGCAACAGTTGCGTATTTCGGAAGAGACACGTGACAACGCAAAACAACTAGCTGATTTAACCTCGTCCTTCGCCAGTACGGGCCAGGGATCGCAAGCCGACGCCAACCGTGCCCGCACGGAACTGATCCGGCACCGTGTCGAACTGTCTCGTGCCAAAGAGAATCGACGCGTGGCCAGTGCCCGATTGGCGGAGTTTTTGAGCCTCGATCCTGCCGTGGAAATCGTGCCACAGGAGTCGACCATCGTTCCCATCGACCTGGTGTCGCTGAAAATGTCAACCGGCGAGCTGCTCGCTAATGGGCTCGAAAACCGTCCCGAGTTAGCCGAGTTACAATTCCTGGTCTGTGAAGCTGTCTATCGTTATCGTCGCGAGAAGTACGCCCCCATGCTGCCCAGTGTATTACTTGGCGTCAGCCAAAGCAGCTTCGGCGGTGGGCTTGGTTCAAACATCGACAACCGCCGGAAACGGTTCGATTTCGATGCGACCGTCTATTGGGAACTACGCAACTTCGGATTCGGTGAACGGGCCAAACGGGATGAAACGCGATCGCGGTACGACCAGGTAGAAGCACAGCAAGTGGGCATGCTGGACCGCGTGGCTCGCGAGGTCGTTGAAGCACACGAACAAGCCAAGTCACGTAAAGAACAAATCGACATCTCCAAGTTGGGCATCAAGTCGGCAACAAACGCCTACCAGCGAGATTTGGAACGCATCCGTGAAGGCGAAGGGCTTCCCATCGAAGCACTGCAGTCGATTCAAGCTCTGGACCAGGCTCGCCGTTTGTACCTGCGGTCGGTCGTCGACTACAACGCAGCCCAATTTCGGTTACAGCGGGCCCTGGGGTGGCCAATTCAGTAGAGAACAACCAGCACTGAGCACCCTGGCAAGCACTCTGGCACTGGCACGAAACACTCTGCCACGACGGGCACGGATCTCGCAATACGAACCCTGGCCGTTCTTGTTCCGGCTGAAAATGAGGTGAGTTGCGACTGGAAATGAGGTGAGCGAAGAACTACAATTGCACTAGTTAAATATCCGTCAGGATGTGAACCTGAACATGCGTTATGTCCCTTCCCCGCATGTGGCATCTTTAAGTTGACTGACGGGGAGAGTGCCCGATGAAAACGTTGATTTTTCTTCTCTCGCTGCTGCTGACAGGTGTCGTCCAGGCGGCTGACAAGCCACCGGCGGTGATCGCGCTGTTCCAACAGCACTGCATCAAGTGCCACGGCCGGGACGGCAAGGCCAAGGGCGAGGTCAACCTGCTCACGATTCGCACTACCGCCGATTTAACAGCAAACCTGGAGCAACTGCAAACGCTCATCGAAGTGCTGGATGCAGGCGAGATGCCCCCGGAGAAAGAGCCGTCGCTGCCACCGGGTATACGGACGACAACGGTCAAGCAATTACGTCAACTGCTCCAGACGGCAACGTTAGCGAAGGGTTTCGCGTCCACGCCAATCCGTCGCATGAACCGCTTTCAATACAGCAATGCTGTCCAGGATTTGTTTGACCTGAAGGTCATGGTATTTCCCCTGCCTGAACGAATGATGCGTGACCGGTCCGGCTACTTCCAGAAAGCCCTCAACGTTGCCGACAGGAAAATGCCCAAATCGATCACGGTGAGCAGTCGCATGCTGGGCAAGTCCGCACTGATCGAACCACGACTGGCGGGCGTGGGGCCGTTTCCCCAGGACCTGCGAGCGGATCATGGATTCGATAACCGCGGTGATCATCTCTCCCTTTCACCGATGCTGATGGAAGCTTTTTTCATGCTCAGCCGGCGCATCGTGCAGAGCCCTAATTTCGATGGACGCACTGTCGGAATCTGGAAGACGTTTTTCGTACCACCTCCGGGTGATGTGGATGTGAACACGGAGGTACGCAAACGTCTCCGTAAGTTCCTGGCAAGGGCTTTCCGCCAACCTCTAAAAGATGACTTGCTGGAACGCTACGTGCGCCACGTGACCAGGCGCATTGAATCCGGCATAACTTTCACCGAGGCCATGAAAGAAGTCGCCTCGGCAACACTGGCTTCACCGCGATTTCTTTACCTGTATGACAAGCCAGTTCCCGCGAGTGGAAAAGCATCACCGGACGGTTATAACCTGGCCTCGCGACTGTCTTTCTTCCTGTGGGGCAGCATTCCGGATGAAGAGCTCTTGCGCGTGGCAGGCAGCGGCAAGCTCGCTGAATCGAACATGTTGGCGAAACAGGTCGAACGCCTGCTGGGTGACAAAAAACTCAAGCGGTTCTGTGATAGCTTTCCCTCGCAATGGCTTCAGCTGGACCGCATTGTTTCGTCCGTACCTGACGAAGAAACCTTTGCCGATTTTTACTATGCCCCGCCAAATTACCGCACCAGCATGGACATGATGATGGAACCGTTGCTGCTGTTTGAGACCGTGCTGATCGAGAATCGGTCGATTCTTGAATTCATCGATTCCAACTATGCATACCGTTCCGCCCGCCTCCGCAAATGGTACGGCGACAAGGTCGACGGAAAACTAGGGGGACCGGTCACGATGCAATTCAGTCGGCAGCCGGTCACCGATCGTCGGCAGGGCGGCATGATTACCACGGCCGCGGTGATGACAATGACTTCCAGTCCAGATGAAACCAAGCCAATCACCCGTGGGGCCTGGCTGGCCAGCGTGATCTTTAATGCGCCGCCTGATCCGCCACCGGCCAACGTACCACCGCTTCAGACCGCGAGTGAAGGCGAAGGCAATAACATGACCCTTCGCGAACGTTTTGCAGTGCATCGCGAAAACGCCGCCTGTGCAGGTTGCCACGCCAAGCTCGATCCCCTGGGGTTTGCCCTGGAAAATTTTGATCCGGTTGGCCGCTGGCGCGATCATTACGAGAACGGTCGCCAGGTAGATTCATCCGGGACGCTGTTCCGTAAACATAAATTCACCAACGTGGTCGAATTCAAGGACGCCATCCTGGCCGAGAAAGATCGTTTCACTCGCGCCTTTGCCGAACACATGTTATCATTTGCGTTAGGCCGTGAAGCAACGGCTGCCGACGCCCCGGCCCTGGACCTGATCACGACCCGCACCAGGGCAGCTGATTACCATCTGCAAACACTGATCCACGAGGTAACCCAGAGTGCTCCTTTTCTGAGTAACCCTCGTACCGTGGTTAAAAAGAAACCTCGACCCAAGGACTAGCCCATGTATCCCGGAAAAGCAATGAGCAACACCTCCCGACGTTCCTTCCTGCGCGGCCTCGGCGGTACAGCCCTGGCACTCCCCTGGCTGGAAAGCCAGGCCCAAGCAGCGGCTCCCCAGAAGTCAGCCCAGCGTATTGCGTGGTTTTACGTACCGATCGGCGTAGTA
>JAYGDH010000161.1:0-14190 GCA_046583055.1 Pirellulaceae bacterium
ATCCATCGCAAGGAACCTTACCCCGTGCAGCGCACCCTGCTGGTCAGTAACGTCCTGGATGCTGCGATGATATCTCACGAGCAAGGTGGGAAACCTGTCACCACGCCCCAGCTCAATATTCCCTACCAGCCAATTCCCTTTGAATCACTACGGGAAAACGGTGAGAGCTGGAAACACATTACGCTCAAGTCACCTCAACCGGCGCGATTCGAACCGGGTGACGCCCGCTGGATCAAGAACAGGCCATAGCAGGCAGGAACTCCTTTTCCAGCAATGCCAACCTAGCGATCGGCCACCTTGTCCTGGTTGGCTTTCATCTTCTCCAGGATTCGACCATGCAACCGATCCCGCGCCTGCCGCACCCGGGGATCGTTCGATTTCACCAGGTTCTTCGTTTCCGCCGGATCGGCTTCCAGGTCATACAGTTCATCTCGCTGGGGATCCAGAAAATCGCGAATCAACTTCCATTTTGCGGTCCGGTACATGCGCATATGGGTCCGGGATTGGTGGTGGGTAGAATACTCGGCATAGAAATCATTATCCCAGTCCGGCACCTTGTTCCCCTGCAGTAACGGCACGATATTGCGACCGCGAACCTTGGCTTGTGCCGGTAATGCGACACCCGCCATGGCCAGGATACTGGGAAACCAGTCCAGGTTCGTCACGGTCTCGGTGACCGTGCTGCCCGGCTTGATCTTGCCGGGCCAGCGAACCATCGTGGGAACCTTCACGGAGTTGTCGTACATGTTGGGACGCTGCCCACGCGGAATGTTCTTGGTAGCCGGGGGCGGCATCTTCAAGACCCAGTGTCCATTTCCCTTGTGCCAGATCCCGTTGTGTCCCATGCTGTAGCCGTGATCGGAGCTGAAAATAACAATGGTGTTACCGGTCAGTTGCAGGTCATCCAGTAATTTCAACAGTCGCCCCAGGTTGCGGTCCACGCTGCGTACGCTGGCCAGGTATTCACGTGTCATCCGTTTCACCCGGGGAATATCAAGCTGGGGATAATCAGGATTGGGAATCGGCGGATCAAGATCCTTGTAAGGGGCCATGTCTTCTTCGGCGACTGGCAGCCAACGCGTATGTGGAGCACGCGTATGCCAACAGAGCAGGAAGGGTTTCTGGTGATGCTCCTTGACATATTGCAAGGCATGATCGGCCAGGATATCTGCCGTTAGCCCCTGGAACTTCTGCTGCTTACCATCTTTTTCCAACGTCGGATTTACCGTTGCCCAACCACCCGCACGATGCCCCATGAAATACTGGAAACCAAAACGAGTTGGATGTTGGCTATCCAATAGTCCCAGGTGCCATTTCCCCACCAGGCCTGTCTGGTATCCCGCCCCGGCAAGCAGGCGCGGCCATACAGGCAAGGCAGCATCAAGCCCCAGCCTGGGTTCATTCTTCGGATGAATCCAGTCGGTAATCCCCAGCTCACTACCGTACCGACTCGTCATCAAGCTGGGTCGCGAGGGACTACAGACCGGGGTGGTTGTAAAGGAATTTGGGAGATAAACACCTTCCTTGGCCAGGCGATCCATATGCGGAGTCTTGGCCAAGGGGTTCCCGGAAGCACCCAGGGCCCAGGAGGCCTGATCATCCGTAAAAACGAAGATAATATTCGGCCGATCTGCCGCGGACAGCGTTGTCAGGGTCGCCAGGATCCAGGTCCCCACCAATAATCCACACCAGAATCTGCGATGACACCACATCTTGAAGCCCTCCTCACAGGAATCTCTCGGAACCAGCAACGTCTTGAAACGATCTCTATTGTAGCTTTTCAGGTCCCCGCTGACGACAATGGGTGTCGACCCGGTGACCGCGTCCATTTAAAATAAAGTTTCAGTCCTGACCCCCGGATGAAACTCTGCCATACCATGTCCCACTTACAAATCATCTCGCTGTTCAAGAATAAACTCGCCCACGAATGGACCGTGGAAGAAGTTGATTTCGTCAACGCGTACCTGGAGCAGCATCCGGAACTGGTGGAAATGCTGGGTGGTCCGTCCGTGGTCGAGGAGCATCTCGCCCAGGCGAGTCATCGGGTCGTCTCTAACCCCGAGGATCCCCAGGAGACCGTTTCGGTCAGCTACGATCCGCCCGACAGGCCCTGGATTTTCCGAATCACGGCCTTGCTGGTCATGGTGCTAATCGGCTGGATGGGCTGGTTCGGGCTCAGGCAGGCAGGTTTCGATTTCACGACCCTGACCGGTCGTTCGGTCGCAGAGAACGAACTGGAAGATCCGGCCGCCGCTGCCGATTCGGAACGGGAAGAATCAAACGCGACTACTCCCGATTCAAAATCCACTGACACAGGCTGGGCCGGCTGGGAAATCAAGACAGCCAATGGAGCTGCTGTTTCCTACCAACCGAGCTGGACGTTCTCGGACCAGGGCAAGCCAACTTCACACATGGTTCCGATCACTCAGAAACAATCGACTACCTTTTCCACCGAGCGCCGCATCAAGAAGGATGAGTGGCTGAAGCTGGACTTGAAAACGATCCGGCCGGGCTCTCCTGTCGGACAGATCGAGATCAGTATCAACGATGATTTTTACAACCACATTCCCATTGCCGTATCCACGGAGAAAGAAGCTTACCTGATTCCACTGCACGCGTACCAGGAACAGCAATGCCACATCCAGTTGACTTTTACGCCGGGTGATGACCAGGAGCAACTGCAATGGAACCGGTTACATTTCATCCAGCAACCTAGCAGTACGCAATGGCATCCCCTGGACATCGTGAGCATTCGTTCCCAGGCGGGAACAGCACTCTCGGCCGGAACTGACCGCATCATCACGGCGGAACGCGGAGGCCCGGGAATCGAGACGTATGTCGCCCACGTGACCTCCTCGCTGCCTGACATCACGGCTTTTCGGCTGGAAGCCTTTCCCGACGAGGATGGATCACGCACCAGGCCAGTGAGGGGTGGAAAATGGCACTACATGCAAACCAGCTTTGTACTTTCCAGTTTCCGGGTCAGCACGGCTGCCACCGAACACAAGAAAATGACAGGCCGCTATGTCAAGCTGATGGCAAGAGAAGACCGCTCTTACCTCAGCCTGGCCGAGGTCCAGGTATTCAGTGGTGATCAAAATGTTGCCCTACTGGGAACAGCATCCCAGAGCACACCCGACAAGCGCATGGGTGCCGCGATGGCGATCGATAACCGCCTGACGGTCGATGGGTATCGAGACAAGGAGGGCAAGTATGCACGGTCCATGGCCAGGACCCGGGGCAAGAAGGAAAGTGCCTGGTGGGAAGTTGACCTGGGTAAATCCTATGATATTGATCGCATCGTCATTCACAGCCCAACTGCCTATAGCCTTCGTACCAGTCCTTTTCACGTGATGGTCCTGAACGCATCGAGGGATCCCGAAAACGACCTGGTCTGGGAATCCCCCCTCATCAACCAGCCGCCATCTCCGTCACTGGAACTCATGGATTCCAACAGCCAGCCAGTGAACCTCTCCACCGCCAGCACCGATATGCTTAACCATGAGGACATGGTGAAAGAATCACTCCAGGGCACGCCCACGGGATGGAACCTTCCGGAAACTTTTCGACGACCTCAGCAGGCTATCTTCGAGCTGGAAGAATCGACACCAACTGCATCAGCAGGCTTTATTATTCACCTCGGCCATAGCATGCATTCACGGGCTCCCACGCTGGGAAAATTTCGCCTCTCGGCAACCAATGCTCCACCACCCTTTCAATTTGCTCCAGCTGGTCACGTCATCTGGCCTCACGATAAGAAAACGCCACTCGCCAGCGTGGTCAAGTACACGCCACCCAAGGCTGTCGAGCAACCTCCAGCCGATCTCGCCCCCGGTCCCCCGGCCAAGCCAGCACCGCAACAGGCTGACGACGCGCAGGCCGAGCAACTCAAAGTAGCAGCGCAACAAGCGGCCCAGGAAGCTGAGAACATTGCTCGTCAGAAAGCTGATGCAGCACGCCGATCAGCCCAGCAAAAAGAAGCTGAGAAAATCAAGATCGCCCAGCAACAGAAGAAGCAAGAACTAGCACTGGCCCAGCAAAAGAGGCAGCAGCAACTCAAGATTGCCCAGCAGAAACGACAGGAGGCACTTACCAAGGCTCGATTAAAACGAGAGGCCGATGCAAGAAAACGAGCAGAACAACTGGCAGCTCGTAGAAAAGCAGACGCAAAACGCAGAGCGGACGAGGCCAAGAAACGTGCCCAGGAGGCCAAACGAAGAGCCGACCAGGAAGCAGCCCGCAAGGAAGCCGATGCAAAACGAAGAGCGGACGAGGCCAAGAAACGTGCCCAGGAGGCCAAACAAAGAGCCGACCAGGAAGCAGCCCGCAAGGAAGCCGAGCAGGCCAAGAAATCGTCATGAAATTATCCCTGTCTGTGCGGATCGTCGAAGCAGCCTGCAAGACCCGGTTGAACCTGCCCTTCGAAACACTCGTCGAGATCGCCGCTGACACCGGTTACGACGCGGTTTGCATGCGGGCAAGCGCCGGAGGAGTCCAGACACCCCTGGAAGAACTACGGCAGATGCGCGAGATTGTCTCATCGGCCGGACTGACCGTTTCCATGGTCACCGCAGACTCCGATGTACCACTCAACAATGAGGACGGTCCCAACAGCCTGCGCAACATCGGTCCCAGCCTGGACGTAGCGGAGGCCCTGGGATGTGACCTGATCCGTATCTGCATGAAACGACCAGCCGATGTTCCCTTTGCCCGGGAAGCGGCCATTGCGGCCGCCCAGCGCAATATCCGACTCGCGCACCAATGCCACACCACGTCCCTGTTCGAGGAACTCGAACCGATGCTGGCCCTGCTTGACGAACTGGGGCAACCGAATTTTGGCGTGATCTATGAACCAGCCAACCTGATGCTCTGCAACCAGGATTACGACCTGGGAACCTTGCAGAGATTACAACCTCACCTGCTGAACGTCTACGTTCAGAACCATCGGCTGGACACGGATGGACCTGTCGCCCTGGACACCTTTTGCCTGGGCGAGCGGTGTTTCCATCATATCGATCCCTGGGAGACAGGTGGCGTTGATTTCCAACAGGTTTTCTCCGGACTACGGGGAATCCAGTACGAGGGCTATTTCACCATTCACCAGGCGCAGGGGATCGAAACTGCTGCCGAGGCCACGGCGTTTGCCCGTCGTTGTGCTGACTACGTGAATGCTCAATCCTGACCGGATCTGCGAGCCTCCGGAAAAGAGCCCTTGCATTCCTGCATCCGGTACATGCATGTGATACATTGTCACTGGTTTCAAGATTATATTCCTTCGTCAGACGGCTGAACGCATGAATGAGACTCCCATCGATCACACGTCAGCATCCGCTCAAACGCTCAGCCGGGGACAGTGCATCCTGGTGCTGGTCGTCGCCTTCCTCGGCTGGATGTTTGCCGGGGTACAAATGGGAATTAATTCCATCGCGCACCATCCGGCTGCCAGTCAATTGCTGGGTGCTGCCGCCGATCCGGCAGATATCGGCAAGTGGTCCGGTTGGCTGGTCTGCGCCTTCTTGCTGGGTGCTGCCGCCGGTGGATATGCCTTTGGCTGGCTAGGAGACCGCTTCGGTCGAGCCAAGGCCATGGCAATCAGCATCGCCTGCTACAGCGTTTTCTCTTACCTCTCTACCTTTTCCCAATCCATCGAGGTTTTTTGGGCACTGCGTTTCATTACCTGCATGGGGATTGGTGGCATGTGGCCCAACGGCATGGCCTTGATCCAGGAAGCCTGGCCGAACACTGCCAAGCCCATCCTGGCTGGCATCCTGGGTACGTCGGCCAACGTCGGTATCATGCTTTTTGCACTACTTTGCATGAACATCGATGTAAATCCTGACTCCTGGCGCTGGACCTTGATGGTGGGTGCCTCACCGATCGTGCTGGCCCTGGTCTGCTGGTTCCTGGTACCCGAGTCCCCCAAGTGGCTGGCCGAGCAGCAGCAAGCCAGCCAGTCAGATAACCATGACCAGGTGGGACTGGGGGAAGTTTTTTCGCCACCTCACTTGAAACTCACCCTCATCGGAATCGTGCTGGCCTTCGTACCACTGTTTGGTGGTTGGGGAGTCGCCAACTGGGCCAATTACTGGGCAGCCGAATACGACGAGAAGGTCGTAACGGCAGGCAAGCAGACATCCCCGGTAGAAAAAGCAGTGGGCGAGTCACCGTCGAAAGTAGGCAAAACAAAATCAAACCTGAAGGCTGAAACGTCATTCAACCGGGCCTGGCCTGGCTCGATCAGCAGCCTGTTGGGCGGCGCATTGGCATTCCTGCTGGGACGACGCTTCAGTTACGCCTTGCTTTGCGTGCTGGCATTTACCTGCACCCAGTTCCTCTACGCACTCCCTGATCCATCGGATGAAAGCTTCATGTTTTGGATTCGCGGACTCGGGTTCTTTAGTGGCTTCTTTTTCGGCTGGCTACCTCTTTGCCTTCCGGAAATGTTCCCGACTCGTATCCGTTCTACCGGAAGTGGTGTGAGTTTTAACTTCGGACGGATCATCGTTGCTCTGCTGCTAATCGTCACCTCGCTCGCTTTGAAGGAATATTTTGAAGGCAGTTATGACCGGGTTGGACAAATCTGCGGTTTCATGTACCTGGCAGGTATCGTAGCGGTTCTGATGATGCCAAAACCGGTTGAAGTCCTCAAGCAACCAGCTACCTAGTCGGACATCATACGCATGGCTCGTTCCATCATTCCCAGGGTCAATCCGCCAGACTACAAGTCGTGTCGCGCCCAGATCTTCTTTATTACCTGGCTGGCCTACGTCGGTTTTTACCTGACCCGCAAGTCCTTCGCGGTTGCCAAGATTGAGTTAGGCAAAGAAGAAGTCTGGGGAATCAGTAAATCCACGATGGGCTACATCGACCTGGCTTACCTGGTCGCCTACGCGATCGGTCAATTCATTTGGGGCATGACTGCGGACCGGGTAGGAACACGCCGCGTGGTACTGACCGGCATGTTTGTCTCGATCGTGACGGCTGTCGTGGCGGGGGCTTCCACGATCACCGTTTTGCTGGGAGTCGTGCTATTCATCCAGGGTCTGGCACAATCCACCGGCTGGGCCCCCTTAACAAAAAACATTGGTAATTTTTTTGGCCGGCGAGAGCGGGGTCGAGTGATGGGATTTTGGTGCAGCAATTATGCCGTAGGTGGCCTGATCGCTTCGACTTATGCCGGCTGGGCAGCTCAGTACTTTGGCGATTGGCGATATGCCTTCTGGGTCCCGGCTGCCACCCTGTTGGGAATTTGGATTCTTTTCATCATCTTGCAACGCGACAAACCGGAAGACTTCTCCGTTAGTTTCCCAGGTTCCGTTGATGATTTCTCCAGGCCTCAGGAAAATCCAGGCAGCCCGAGTGAGGCTGCCGCCACTGACACACCCCTCATTTCTCCTTATCGGAATCCGATCGTACTGCACCTGGCAGCTGTTTATTTTTTCCTTAAACCGACGCGCTACATGATTCTCTTCTGGTCGCCACTTTATCTGAACGAAAAACTCGGTACGGGAATCGCGGAAAGTGGCTTCTTGTCAGGAATGTTCGAGTTAGCCGGGCCACTGGGGGTAATTTCTGGCGGATTCCTCTCCGACCTGGTTTTTCGATCCCGACGGATGCCTGTTTGCGTCATCTTTTTCTTGTTACTCTCGGTCCTGCTCTTCCTCTTCAACGGGCTGCCAGCCAATCGAGTTGCGATGGGAATGGGTCTACTGGGAATTGGCTTCCTGCTCTTTGCCCCGGATTCACTAATCTCGGGAACTGCTGCTATCGACTTCGGGACCCAAAAAGGATCAGGCACCGCCGCTGGTTTAATCAATGGTGTGGGATCGATCGGTGCCGCCGTCGGTGGTTATTTACCAGCGCTCTTGACCTCCGATGACAATGTCACCGATTGGGATATGGTATTTCGTATCCTGGCCTGCTTTGTACTGGCTGCCGGGCTGCTACTCATTCCTCTCTGGAATGCAGTTCCCAAGGAAGACCCCGGCCCAAAAACAGTTGACGAATCCAACGGACTGTTTAAGTATGGGCAGAATGATGTTGGAGACCCCGGCTCAAAAACAATTGACGATTCCATCTCACCGAACAGCGAGTGAAGATCATGAGAGCTATCATTATCGGCGCCGGGCGAGGATCTCGGCTGATGCCAACAACCGCCGATGTGCCCAAGTGCTTTGCTGAAATCAGCGGACAACGTATCCTTGACTGGACCATTCAGGCATTCCACAAGAACGGTATCGAAGACATCTGTTTCATCGGCGGCTACCGGATCGACAGGGTAGAACAGGAATATCCGCAATTCACTTTTCGTCACAACGATAACTGGCAAAACAACAACATCCTTGCTTCCCTCTTCTACGCGGAAGACCTGATGGACGAACCTTTTATTTGCTGCTACAGCGACATCCTGTTTACTTCCCACGCCATCGAGGCATTACTGCAAAACGATCAGGACATTGCCCTCGTCACCGATACCGGGTGGTTACAGCGGTATGAAACACGCAGCGAACACCCTTCGGACGATGCGGAAAAAATAGCCGTGGAAGGAAATCGCGTGACCTCGATCCACCGGGACATTCCCGAATCCGAGGCCCACGGGGAATACATCGGAGTTGCCCGCTTCTCGACAGCCGGGGCAGCCAGCCTGCGTGAACACTACCATCGCTGTCAGCAGCAATTCACTGGAAAACCCTGGCGGGAAGCGGTATCGTTTGAAAGGGCCTACAAGATCCTGCTCCTGCAGGAAATGATCGAACAGCAGGTACCGATGGTCCACGTGGACACACCGGGAGGCTACATCGAAATTGATACCCAGCAGGATTTTGACTATGCCCGTGACCACTGGGTCAACAAACACCTGGAGAAGTAAGCGATGAGCACGTTACCCCTGTTTCCCACTTCGATCATCGGGTCCATGCCGAGACCCGCCTTCGTGCAGGAGTTGATGCAGCAGTCAGATTCCTATTCGGAAGAAGAGTATCGGCGACTGCTGGGTTCCAGTATTCGCTATGTGGTCGCCATGCAGGAAGCCGCTGGCCTGGATGTCCTCTCCGACGGGGAATGGTGGCGAAAATCGTACATCGGGGTGATTGCGGAATTGGCCCACGGGTTCCAGTTGAGTCAAAACCCGGCAGACGGACGCCCCTGGACCATCGTCGTTGACAAGCTCAGTCCCAGGCAACCTGGATTCATTGCCCAGGAAGTTTCCTTCCTGAAACAGTTGACTGGCCGAGCCATCAAGGCCACGTTGCCGGCCCCGGCACTACTGGGAGAACGCATGTGGGATCCAGAGCTTTCTGCACAGGCTTATCCCACGCGGGAATCATTCATCGAGGACTGTGTTCCGATCCTGCGAGAGGAAATCAAGCTACTGCGTGATGAAGGAGTTACCATCATCCAAATTGATGATCCGCACCTGTGCCTGTTTGTCGACCCGCAAGTGAGAGCCCAGTACGACAATCCTGATCAGGCGACCGATTTTGCCGTGGCCATGAACAACCAACTGGCCGACGGGATAGAAGGGGTCAAGCTGGCAGTCCACCTTTGCCGTCGAGCGGGAGCACGGGCACGCGGGGAAGCCCAGTTCGAGGGGGGGTATGAAACGATCCTGCCAGCCCTGAAACGTCTGGCTGTCCAACACATCACGATGGAATTCACATCGCCTGGAGCCGGTGAAATGTCCGTGCTTTCCGAACTGCCGGAACACATCGAACTGGGACTGGGCTGCGTGAGTTGCCAACCTGGTGAAGTCGATACCGCGGAAACCATCGTGGCTCGTGTCGAGCAGGCGTTGCAGTACATCGCCCCGGAACGCATCACGCTCAACCCCGATTGCGGATTCGCTCCCGGATCTGCGGCGCAGGTCAGCATTGACGAGGTCTACCTGAAGCTGAAGCACGAGGTTGCCGCTGCGCAATTGCTGCGGGAGAAATACCGCTAGACCAATCGATGAATCATTCGCCTAGCTGAACAGCGGTTCAATCCGTTTGCCAGAACTGATGATCTGCTCCACTTCCCGGGGAATACCGGTCATGAGCCGCAGTTCTCCCAGGTCAAAGAGGACATTCATCAGGGTAGCCAGGACCTGGCCACTGCTGATCGGATCGGAGGCAGGTTGACTTCCCGTGCGATCAGAACGGCCGATCACCTGACCCATCTTTAAACCACCTCCCACGAAGGCGAGAGTGCAAAGATTTCCCCAGTGATCGCGCCCGCCGTTTTTGTTGAGACGCGGTGTTCGACCGAACTCTCCGGTAATTACCAGCAGTACCTTGTCGGACAGGCCACGCTGTTCGATATCCTCGATAAAGGCAGCTACTGCCTTATCCACGGCCGGAACCAGGCTCGACAGGCCATCCGCCATGGTGAACTCTTTCCCACCACCATGCATATCCCAGCCACCACAGGTGACGGTCACGAAACCGCAACCTGCTTCCACCAGGCGTCGAGCCAGTAACATCTGCTTGCCCAACGCCACCGGTGAAAACTGCTTGGCATAGGAGTTGCGTTTCTTGACTGCATCCGTCGGTTCCATGTGAACCGTATCGTAACGTTCGAGGGTTCGCGGATCTTCCCTGGAAAGATCAAAGGCTCCTGAAACGCCCCGCATCAACACGTCAAATGCCTGCTGCTCGAACGTGTTGGCTCCGGCCAGGGCATCCGTCGCATCGACGCGCTGACGAAATGCATCGAGGGACTGCAACAGGGCACGACGATCGGATAACCGATCTCCCTTCAGCTTCAGTCGCATGTTATCGATCAACTCACCGCCAGCTCCCAGGTCGAACGGCTTGTAACTGGGGGACAGCGTGCCGGTCTGGGAAACACGATCCACACTGCGGTACAGTTCCTTGTATTTCTGGTCAATGGCCAACGAGGTCACCAGCACGTTACGGGGCATCCCGGTCTGTGGGTTACTCAGTCCTGTCGCGTTGGCGTAGAGAGCACCCATCATTGCGCCGCTGGGATTTCCTCCGGCCATGACATGGTAAGCTGCCGGACCATGACTAGAAATTCCATGGCGGTAGGAGCGAATGACGGCCATGCGATCTGCCAGGGAAGCCAGCTTCGGCAAGGTCCCCCCGAAGGTGACACCCGGGAGGGAGGTCTTGCGTTCGCCCGTGATACTGCGGATTTCATCCGGGGCCTGCATGTTCGGATCGAACGTTTCAAATTGCGTGGGTCCACCCTGCAGGTTGAGGACCACGATCGCCTTGTCCCGGAAAGCAGCTGGTGCCTGGGAAGCGTGGGAACGCAGGGCCAACAGGTTGGCCAGGGAAAGACCACCGAGACCTGCCGTACCAATCCTGAGCAACTCGCGACGCGTGACGCCGGGCAAACCTCGTCGTGATTGATCCGAGTAAATCGTCAGCATAGTAACATCACTCCTCAACCATCTTGCGAACCGTTCGCATCCTTATCAAAGGATGCCGGTCGGTTCTGCCACATCCTATGACTACTTATCGGCTGACTTCTTGGCAATCTTCCAGAGATGACCGTCACTGCGGACGTAAATTGCTCCCTGGGCAATAGCTGGTGAGCAGAGGATCACTTCCCCAAGGTCACCACTGCCAACAAGTTCGCCTTTCTCACCGGTTTTAATGACCTGCCCCAATCCCTTTTCATTAAAGAAATAAAGGTGCCCATCGGCGGCCACGGGAGTACCGCTAAACGGCCCCTTGATCCGTAATTGCCAAACCAACTCGCCATCCTTCAGAGCAGCACATTTAACCACGCCCACGCTATTCACGGTGTAAACATGATCCTGGTAAACCAACGGACTGGCCGTTGCCGGTGCCAGTCGACTGTTCTGCCATACTGTTTCCGGTTCGCTACCGATGGAAACCGGTAGTAGCGCCGTCAATCCATTGGAGGGGGCAATAATCAGGTTGCCACCAAGGGTACTGGACGGGATCGTGGAGCAACCCTTCTCAAAACTCCAGAGCGCATCTCCGGAGGTTGGGTTATAAGCATGCAATCCGCTACCTGACTGCAATACCAGTATCTCTTCCTCCCCGTCGGCCCCGGGCAGGACCACCGGCGAGGTCCAACTGGCCTTTTTCGGTCGATCGATCAACCAACGGTTCTTGCCGGTTTCCACGTTGAGACCGACGGCCAATGACTGGCTGTCATTCTCTACCTGGTAAACAAACGTATCACCCACCACGACGGGTGAAGAGGCCATTCCGAGGCTGTTACTGGCATTGGGATAGTCATGGGTCAGGCCGCGCAGCCACTTCAGGTTACCTTCCAGGTCCAGGCAAACCACGTCGTTGGTCGAGAACGTTGCAAAAATATGTTTACCATCACTCACCGGGGTCGGTGCGGCGGGGCAGATTTTTCCATGGGTCATCGTGCGACCCGTGGACCAGAAGCGTCGATGCCATCGTTGCTTGCCGGTCCTGGTATCGAAGCAGAAAACATGCAGTCGATCCTGTCGGTACCCCGAGGAGGCCGTAACCACGACGCGATCACCAATCACGATCGGACCCGACAGGCCGCGACCTGGGAGCGTTGCTTTCCAGGCAATATTTTCCTTCTCGGACCACTTCGTCGGCAGGTTGGTCTCGGTCGACACTCCTCTTCCTCCCGGACCGCGAAACTGTCTCCAGTCCGCACCTCCGCAAATCCAAATCAGCATTCCCGCCAGTAGCCAGCCAACCCGTTGCTGCTTATTCATGACATTCCCTTTTGAATCTTGATTTCAAATCACTGTTGTGTTGAAGGTGGTTGATTTTCCAGCGACCGTGCACGACCCTACTTGCCGTTTCCGCCGCTGGCCGGTCGCGTGGAGGACAGGATGGCCGTTCCCGTGGCATCGCAAACACGCAACTGGAATTGCCATTCCTTGGTCCAATTCTCCATCTGTTCGTTTTGACATAATTTCACCATGATCACGTTACGACCCTTCTTGAGATTGGTCTTTAACCGGTACTGGTCCAGTCGCATACCACGATGGTATTCATCGCGCTGAAAGAGCAGTTGCCCATTCAACCAGACCTTCCAGGCATTCTTGCATCCCAGTCGCAACTCCACCTGCTGGTCCACGCTGCTGTCAAAATCAGCCACGGCATAGGCCAGGACTTCTTTCAGCATGCCATAGGGCTCGTTGATATTCACCATGCCATAGTTATCCGTCGTCTGGTAAGCCTGCCACGTGACCGGTCCTTCCTGGCCGTCGTACTGGGCTGCCAGGTCCAGTTTTTTTTCCGGTGGATAAGCAACCGCAAATCCCTTGCGATCCTTGTTGTTAAAAGGACCGACAACCTTCCAGTTCATCAGGAAACCAAAGTGTCGCGGCAAGTCAACTTGAACTCCCAGTTTCTTCAGCTTCTCGACAATGAGCTTGATCTGGTCATCATCACGGGCAGCGGCAAGAGTTTGCTGATAAATTACCTGTTGCAGTAATCGCGTTTGCGCCAGATCTTTGCCGGCAAACAATCCCTCGGCCTGGTTCAGAAGGTGCGCAACTGCATCACGGCGAAATTCAACACCCGGATCATTGAGCATCGTTGGAACCAGTCGACCCCGGGCTGCAGGATCTACCCGGACCAACAGGTCATAGGCCAGTCGCCGGGCCCGCGGATTGCGCTGGCGATCCAGCACGAAACCTTCCAGACCCTGGGCCGGTAATTTTTCTCCGGCATCCATAGCGCGATCAGCAATCGTGTCAACCGCCAGGTTCAACCAGTTAGCTCCCAGCACCGTACAGTCATCAAAAGCAGCCAGGATCTCCAGAAGGTTCTCCGGCGAAGTCTTGGCCAGCTCGTTCCAGGCCTCGGTCGCCGCGGGATTATTATTTCCGGCACCCTCAATCCGACTTAATGTCTTCAGAAGTGCCTGTAACTCAGCAGCTTCCACCGGCAAAGCTGCCATGACTGTTAATATGCTGATTCCAAATGCAATTGCACACTTACGCATGATCCATGGACTCCTCATCGCAAAATATGATCATTTGATCCATCAATTATTCCTGATGGTACCCTGCTGCCTCTGCAGTCGCAACAGATGCACTCGTGACCAAAACACGTGCGAAATGTCTGGTCGAGAAAAACGGGGAAGGCAACTACAAAGTTGGCGGGAAAACACAATATCCTGGGTGCCTGAACACTCGTTGCTATCGTTTCCGGTTACTACTGCTGTTGCTCCGGGATGTAACACCGGAGCTGCGCGATTTTTTCTGGGCAACTG
>JAYGDH010000238.1:0-4129 GCA_046583055.1 Pirellulaceae bacterium
GGCGGCGGTTTTGGCCCCGGTGGTGTCGGACCCGGCGGATTTGATCCTGCCAATGAAGGGTTGGATGATGGCCTGGATCCCGGCGATGACGGTCTCGACGGTGCGGGTTTTGCTGGACCGGGAACCGGTGGTTTTTCGGGCTCAGGTGGTCGTCGCGGTGCCAACCAGGGCGTCTTGCCCGGCGTGACCATGCTGGGCGTGGGTACCCTGGATCAATTGAGTGCCAAGGCGCAGCAGCACGACCTGGACGTGGCAATCATTTTCGCGGTCAAGGTGACCGTGAATTCGAGAACCAAGTTGGTTACCAACAACACGACGATCCAGTTGTACGATGTTGGGTCAGCGAAGGTCGTGAAAAAGAACAAGACGGTCTTGAATAATGTCAAGATCCAGATCAAGACCAAGACGGCCAAGGGGAATGAAGTGGAGGAGATGATCGAGAAAGAAATCGATCAGATTTTCCTTGCTGCAGACACAGCATACCGGGTCAAGGAAATGCCCGCCCTGACGCCCGAGTCGGTGCTGAACAACCGCGTGATCCCAATGGTCAAGAAGGATTATCCGAATCCCCTGCCAGCTCTTGCCGAGCTGCGATTCTGGCACGGTCGTAAACTGTTAACCACGGAACACCTGGTGATTGCCTGCAAGGAATTACTGGACGAAGCAGCAGCAAACCAGCTGCTCAGTGGTGATGAAAAATCCCAGACTGCCCTGATCAAGACATGGTTGCCTGGTGGTGCCGCAGCACGCGAATCATCTTCCAGGCCATTTCGTTAAGCGAGGTGGTCAGCCGCAGGGCCGCTCAGAACCTGCCTGCCCCCGCTTACTTGGGGATTAACGAGATAATCGAGCTGACCCAGGCGATGCCGCCAACGTAGATGCTGAACGTCACGATTGCCAGCATGATCAGGCAGATCCAGCGGTCGGCCCCCTGCCCATTAAAGCCGACGGTTAGCAAGCCCACCGTCAGGACCAGGGTCCCGAGGGCAAATAAGCATTCTCGCCAGAATCCCCACATGTTGTTATTGGCAGCGGAGTCTCGCGACTTGATCTTCAGGCGCGCCCACTTGGTGCTTTGGTTCTCGGCAAACGCCTTGCTGCGTTGTTTCTCGATCTCCTTGGATTTGTCTACCTGGTCAATTTGCTTTTCACGTTGTTCGGGGGTGGGAGCTTCGTCCCCGATCTGTTGCTGAAGTCGGGCGACTTCTGCCTTGACCTGGTTCTGCTTTTCCGTGTAGATATCCTCGAATTGATTGACGGCCAGTTCGTACTGGGAGTGCAGGCGACTGACGTAACGGTTACCAATGCCATCGCACCCCTTGGAGAGCACGACCAGCACGAGTCCCAGCAGCAGTAAAACCTGTCCGTACTGGGCGACCTGGTTCAGGGGAGTTCTCGAGATGGAACGCGGGTCCAGTTGACCGCGCCAGGAACGCGAGGATCTTGTGGGGCTGGTGAATCCCAGGTTGGGGCTGGCTGGCTCCGGTTCTGTGTTCAACGTCGGCATCTCCTGGTTGGCAGATTCTATCGGCGGCGCATGAGCTTCCGATTCACTGAGCTCCTCGATGCCGCCTGGCAGGGCTGCATCGCCGGTGGATGATTCGGGTGGGAAGAGGCCACGCAGTTGGCTGGCCGGTGACCAGTCATGCATGTCTTCTTTCCAGATCAGGTCAGCGGGCTGGAGTTTTCCAGCAGCAGCCAGGGCTTTCAGCTTTTGAGACGTTACGGGACCAAACCGTTCCTCGCCACGGGCGTAAAACCATTTAGGGTCAGGCATTTGCGAACTTCCTCGAAGCAGTGGAAACGATCACCTGTTTCCCCGGGTTCTTGCGTGACGGTTACCGGGCCCGTTGCTTGAGCCGATCCAGGTAAGGCGATTGTCCGGGGACGTGTTGCCGCGCTAATCCGTCAAGGTCCAGGCCACGAGTTTCCCGTGCCCAGCAGCATAGATCGTATCGTAGGTTTCGTTGACCGTAAACTCGTGAACGTGCATGGGAGCCTTGGCCTGCTTGAGAACGTTCTTTTTCTCGAGATCAAAGAACTTGATGAATCCGTTGTGATCTCCTCCGGCTGCCAGTAACCACTGGTTTTCCGGGTGAAAGACCAGGTGTTCCACCAAGCCCTTGTGTTCGCTCCCCTTGAATTCGTGGGTGCGTTCCTGTTTTTGCCAGTCAAAAATTTCGACGCGGGCCAGTGCTTCCAGGTGATCAATGTTGTTAATTTTTCCTGTACCTCCCACGGCCAGTTGCGTGGAGTCCGTAGAGAAAGCCAGCGAGCGAATTCCACCAATAGAGTGGATGCGAGCCTTGGGATCCCAGGTGTACATGATCGGTGTTTCCAGCGTTGCCAGTTCCTTGCCGCTGGCCAGGTCCCAGACGACCACGTGTCCCACTCGGTCGCCGGTTGCCAGGTACTTGCCATCGGAAGAGACTGCGCAGGCGTAGAGCATGGAGGGAAAGTGATGAGGTGTTTTTTCCTGGTGTCCGCGCAACTCGCGGATAAGCTTACCGGTCTTCACGTCCCAGATACGACAGGCCATGTCGTCTGCCACGGAGATTACCTGCTGCTGATCAGGCGTGATGATCAACTGGCGAATCCATCGTTGATGAGCTTCGATCGTCCGGACTTGCTTGCCACTTTCCCGGTCCCACCAGATCAAGCGACGATCATAGGCCGCGCTGATCAACTGGGATTCTAGGTGGACCAGTCCTGTCACGTAGCTTTCATGCCCAACGAACTCACGTGGCTCGGGTTTTTCAGCCATGATGTCCAGGTCGTAGATCTTGCCGTCAGAACTGCCAACGAACAGGCGGTGGGATTCCGGTAAGCGAGCGATGCTCATCAAGATACCGGGACGATCGATCTGCTTACTGATCTTCAGCTTTTGTGGGTCGGCGGCCATGAAACATTTCTCGCTGTGAATGGTTCAAAAAAAAGGAGTGCGCGCAACCAGGTCTCCCGGGATCCTAGGCCAACACTTCCGAGACGGGCTCGATGCCAGGATCAGTGAGTGGAATGGGACGTGCTCCCACGTGATAGTCTTTCTGGTGATCAATGCCGAGTGCCTGGTAGATGGTCGCAAAAACTTCGCCGGCACCAATCTCGCCATCGGCGACCGTCTGGCCGTCCGGGTCCGTTTTCCCGTAGACGGATCCGCCCTGGATGCCACACCCCGAGAGAGAAACACTCCAGGCCTGCCCGAAATGATCTCGGCCCAGGCTGCCATTGATCTTGGGGGTTCGACCAAATTCAGCCAGCGTTAGTACCAGGGTGTTTTCCAGCAAACCGCGGTCTTCCAGGTCATCCAGCAGGGTCGACATGACGTGGTCCAGTTCGGTGACCAGTTCCAGGTGGGTCTCGAAGTTCTGTCCGTGGCTGTCCCACCAGGCACGCGAGACCTTCACGAATGGCGTGCCGGCCTCGGCCAGCCGTCGTGCGATCAGGCATTGCTGCCCGAACAGGGTGGGCCCGTAGCGATCCTGCATGGCCCGGGACTCCTCGGTCACATCGAAGAGCTTGTCACTGGCCATCAGTCCTCGCACCCGCCGGTAGGCAACGTTGTGGCTGTCGAGCACCCGTGCGTTTTCCCGTCCGCGGGTGAAGCGGTCACTGAAGAGTTGCCGGAGATCGGCCCGTTCCCTGTGATCGATTTCCGAGAGACCCTCGATCCGTTCGATATCCTCCGGCTTGTTACTGCTTGTCAGGAACATCGGTGCATAGCGGGCACCGAGAAACCCTGGCCGACCGACCGCGTTTCCACGTCCCTCCGTGGCCGTGTAGAAGGTGACATAGTCCGGCACCGAGCTGTCTGCCTGGCCCAGTTCACGGGCCAGGACCGATCCCATGTCGGGGTAGCTCAGGTTGGGCTCGTCGCGACGTCCCAGGTGCATCAGGACCGAGCCGCCTCCATGATCTCCAATCCGGGTGTTCAGCGAGCGGATGATTGCCGTCTCTTGCAAGCGGCCGGCCATTTTCGGCATCAGCTCCGAGATCCGGACACCCGGGCTGGTCGTCTGGATGGACCGGAACGGCCCCCCGGTCGGACGACCTGGTTTGGGATCCCATGTTTCCAGTTGGCTGGCACCACCGGCGAGCCAGAGCAGGATAACATGCTTCTGCTGCTTCTTCA
>JAYGDH010000281.1:0-4668 GCA_046583055.1 Pirellulaceae bacterium
ATACAACCGCAGCCTGGCTCGACGTAATGCCAAGGACCATTCGGGACCTTTTGAGCGCACTTTTGGACAGCAGGGCGGACTGGCCCTGACCGTGCTGGGCGCCTATGTAGCTGTCTGCCTCCTCTATGGGTTCATCTTATCATCCACCGGTAATCGCTTGATTGTACCGTTCGTCTCTTCTGGTAAGCCATTTATTGACATGGGGATAATTGCCAAGTGGATCGTCGTGTTCCTGGGGGCCATCGTGTTTACCTCCACCCTGCTTCATTACTACTACGATGGATTTATCTGGAAAGTACGCCACAAGGAGAATCGACAGAACCTGGACATGGTAGGAACAGCCACTGCTTCGCAGGCAGATACCGAGACCCGGGGTTCCTGGTGGGATCGCCAGGGTTCGTTGTCGGTGCTGGGTACGTTGGGTCGGCAGTGTGTTTATTTCCTGGTTCCGATCGGGCTGTTGACGGTAACCTTCTGGTCGGCCGGGAGCAAAAGGCTCTCTCCGTTACAGGTATACCAGGCTAACGTGTCTGCCAACCGGATGGACAGTAGCCTGACGTCGGCCTTGCTGGTAGAAATTGACTACCGGTTACCGATCGAGCAGAAACTGATCGAACTCCGTCCCCAGGCCGCTTACTGCACGTACTATGCACAGCTTCTCTACCTGCGGGCGTCCTTGCGAAACCGCCAGATCGAACAGTTTCCGGCGACGAGTTTCGGCACCCTGTTGCTTGTACAAGAGGACCTGCAGGGGGCCCGGAAGAAACTGGAAACGGCCCTGGCATTGCCACCGCCGTATGGTCACCGCGAGCAACCGGAGTTGTCCCGCAAGGATGTCGAGAACCTGTTAGAGATTATTCGTGGTGAATTGGACCAGATTGCCCCGTTCCTGGCAGGGCATCCCTGAATTCATTGGTCGTCGTCCGCCACCCGTTATTCCTGCGGTTCGGTCATGCGGAAGGGGTCGAGTGCCTCTTCGAGTGTATCGGTTGGCAGTATTTCTTCTTCCTGGCATAACTCGCGAATCGTCTTGCCGGATTGAAAGGCGTCCTTGGCAAGCTTGGAAGCTTTTTCGTAACCAATGTGCGGATTAAGGCTGGTCACCATCGAAAGGCTTTGCTCCACGGCAGCCTCGCATGCTGCCACATTGGCTTCCATTCCGTCGACACAAAAATCAACGAAGGCCTGGGTGGCTGCCGTTAGTAGTTGGATGCTCTCCAGCGTTGCCTGGCCCATTATCGGCATCATGATATTTAACTGGAACTGTCCTCCCGTGGCGCCGCTGAAGGCGACGGTGGTATCGTTGCCCATGACTCGCGCCGCTACCTGCATCATGCTTTCACTCATGACGGGGTTTACCTTGCCCGGCATGATGGAACTGCCGGGCTGTCGCGTCGGAAGTTGGACTTCGTAGAATCCGCAACGGGGGCCCGATCCCAGCCAGCGAATGTTATTGGCAACGTTGAAGAGGGTAGAGGCGATGACTCGCAGTTGGCCATGGCATTCGACCAGGCCATCACGCTGTGCATTGGCCTCGAAGTGATTGGCTGCCTCGACGAAGTCAATTCCTGTTTCCTGCGCGATCACGGTGCTTACCCGTGAGCCGAATTCAGGATGCGTATTGATGCCGGATCCGACGGCCGTACCGCCCACGGGCAGTTCCCGAACGCTGTGAATAGCACGCTGGGCACGTTCCATGGACAGTTCCAGTTGCCGAGCAAAGCCACCGATTTCCTGGCCCAGTCGCAAGGGGGTGGCATCCATTAAATGCGTGCGACCAATCTTGATGACCTGGTCCCACTCATCGGCCTTGCCTTGCAAGGTCTCGGTGAGACGTTGTAACGCCGGTATCAGTCGTTGACTTGTTTCCAAGGCAACGGCCACGTGGATCGCCGTGGGAAAGGTATCGTTCGTACTCTGTCCCATGTTGACATGATCATTGGGATGGACTTCCTTGGTCGGGCTGAAACGGTCCCCGGCGAGGATTTCAATCGCGCGATTCGAAATCACCTCGTTGACATTCATGTTACTGGAAGTTCCAGAACCCGTTTGAAACACGTCGACGGGAAACTGGTCATCCAGTTTTCCTTCAGTGACTTCACGACAGGCTGCCAGTAATGCTGTTACCTGGTCATCGTTCAGAGGATTCTTGCCGCTACCGGTCAGTTTCTTCAGGTCACGATTGGCGGTTGCACAGGCAAACTTGACCAATCCCATGGCATGGATCAGTGGCGGGGCCAGCGACCAGCCGGAGATGGGGAAATTCTCCACGGCACGTTGGGTCTGGGCACCATAATAAGCCGTGGCGGGAACCTGGACGTCACCCATCGAATCGCGTTCTGTGCGATAATCAGCCATCTTGATTGTTTCTCCCATTTTTTGGAGCGATTGCTGCTGTCAAATCGAGTACGCCGGTTGGCCAGCACATGATAGCGATTGTCCGGGACATCTCCAAGCAGACGGAGGGGGTAAGAAAGAGACATTTTCGGCAGGGTTGCGCAAAGAAGCAAGGTGGCTTGTGATCGTTCGACCGGTCTGCCATGCTCAACCTGACCCCCCGGGGCGAGACGGGTTGCAGGGATCCTGATTGTGAAGAGGTAGCAAGATCATGCGTTGGAGAACCAGCCGAGACGGATTCCTGTTTCAGGTGAAGACCGTTTTGTTAATGTGTGTGCTGCTGGTCTTGAATGTTGCTTTCGTGGCCTCGCTTTTTCGAACCGTGGCCAGGGAGGGGCCGGAATGGTTGCGACATCCGAAGGTCGAGCAGATGATCCTGCTGATCGGACCGCTGGTCGTGCTGGTCATCCAGTGGTGGTTGATCGACGTGCTCCGGTACCAGCTGCGTGCTGCCAGCAAACGGAATCAATAACACCCGGGTAACCGTATCTCCAGGTGGATCGAAGTCAGGCAGTTGGCCAGCGTTGTGGTAGCGGCGGAGGCTGCCAGGAGGCTGGCAGGTCCAGGTCTGCCGACAGGACCTGGGCGCAATTGTATCCCGGCAGACCGGTAATGTTACCGCCCGGGTGGCAGCAGGAACCACACAGGTAGAGTCCTGGCAAATGGCCACGATAGTGTCCGGCGCCGGGAAAGGGACGATGCGCTCCGATTTGGCCGTGGGCCAGCGAACCACAGAGCAAGTCGCCCCTGACCATGTTTGGAAGCGACCGTTCGGTGTCCAGGGGGCTGCGTGTAAACTGGTCCAGTACCTGATCCTTGAGACCGGGAGCATGGTGATCCCAGGTGTCGAGCATCTGTTGACCATGCTCGTCCTTGTAATGGTCCCATTTAAGCGGGTCTCCGGAGATGGCGTAGGGTAGCTTTTCCCACATGAATGCAGTGTGGTGTCCCGCAGGAGCCTGGCTGCTATCAAATCTCGTGGGACAGGATCCCCACATGACGGTGGGTGGGATGGTCCCTTGTTCATGATGACGAACGATTTCCGGAAACTGGTCAAAGTGATCCAGTCCCAGGATAACCATGAAGGCCTGGTCCAGCTCCGGGGAATGATCACAGGCGCGGTAACGAGGTGGTGCGGCCAGGTTCAGGTTAAGTCCGAACAGGGGCGCCAGCAGATTATACTGGTAGTTACGTGCTTTTTGATGCCAGGCTGCGGGGACATGCTGCGGGTGGAGCAGTTCCAGGAATGTTTGCTGAGGATTCAGTCCCGAGGCAACGAACTTACGGGCCTGGATTTGTTCACCGTCGGCCAGTTCCACTCCAACCGCGCGTTCTCCTTCCACCAGGATGGATTGAACCTGGCAATTGCAACGCATGGTGCCACCTCTGGCTGCAATAAAAGTTGCCAGGCTGGTGGCCAGTTGCGCGCTCCCTCCACGGCACATTTGGGCCAGGGTATCGCTGGCCAGGAGTGCTGGGATGTGATGGCCGAATCCCGGGCAGCGGAGGTCAACTTCTCGCAACCCATTGAAGAAGAGTAGACCTGCCTGAACCGTGGGGTGTTCGAAGTTTTGTTGTACAAATTCCAGCGGGGACAGTTTGCTGACCTCCAGTAGGCGTCGTCCCAGGGCAGATCGATTCAGTTCTGCGTCTCGCTCGACAGGCGGTAGGGGTGGGGACTGGGCTTCCGGGATCAGGAGTTGCTCAAGGATGGGACGAAATTCGTCTCTCCAGGATTTCAAGGTTTCAGCATCTCGGGTAGAGAAAGAGGCAAAGGAGGCGACGGTCTTGTCAAATTGGTTCCACCATTGGAGCGTTTTACCCGCCGGGGTAATCAGGGCCACGTTCAATTCCGGCTGAAGGTAATGGGCTCCGTGCTTTTCCAGTTCCAGGTCATGGTACCAGGGGAGGCCATTGAGGCCGCGATGATAGAAGGAATGAGTGTTGTGTAGGAAGCCACTGTCCAGCGGGTACTCCACCGTGGTCAGTCCACCGCCATAGGAAGCGTTTCGTTCGAGGCAGATAGTTTCCAGTCCAGCGAGACACATGTAAGCCTGCAAGACCAGGCTGTTGTGTCCACTGCCGAGGATGATTCCGTCAACCGTTGTTGGCATGCTAAGGACTCGCTTTAGAGGCCATCAGGGATACACGTGTGGATGGCCGGGGATTATTTCTGGCGGTATTGTACCCGGTTGTTGACAATCGTGGAGGTGTGCAATAGGGTGCCATAACGTAAATGTTGGATCCTAAAAGCAGGGCCTGCGTGATTCC
>JAYGDH010000342.1:0-2597 GCA_046583055.1 Pirellulaceae bacterium
GCACAGATATGCACTTGGCGGAGTCCAGTAGCATCTCTGCCTGGACCCGGCCGATGGACGATAAGGGGCTTAAACCAGGGTTTTCTTCCCAGGGAAGCAAGCAGGTAGAGTTACTTGATGGTGCGGTGTGCATCGTCACGCCCGAGGCAGTTGGAAATCACGTCTTCAGGTGAAAGTAGCTGTGGATATGGGGTTGTCCACGGAAATACCAGACCATGTCCTGTCCCTCGATCTGCCATGTGTCCCAGACCTTGTCCGATCCGATGTCGTACTTGCCGTCGTAATACGAGACATAGAACTTGTCGACCATGTTGTTCTTGCTGATCGTGTCGAGCGTGGCTGCCACGTCCCCCTCCCGGAACATCGACATCATCCTGCCCATCGTCTTGATCAGCAACTGTTTCTGGTCCTGGCTGAGCTCGGCGCAGTGGAGGCCGGGAAACCCTTGCTTCTTCTTGATCAGGACGGTTGCCGGCTTCTCGCTGCGGGGTTTGGCCGTGGCCAGGGCCTGCTTTTGCTGCTGGCCATCAAGAGCCTGGACAAACTCGTTAAAGATCTTGCCCTGGTACCAGTAGGCGTTGCCGGGATGGTCCTTGGTCTCGTTGAAGTCCTTGGGAAAGTGTCCGTAGAAAATAGGGGCCCCGCCAAAACCATGCCCCTTGTCACTGTGGGCACTGCAGCGGCGAGTCACGTGGTGGCCGGTATAGATGAACTCGAAATCCTCGTCCTTCGGGGTGCCGAAAAAGCCCACCGATGGCGCATTCTTTGCCTGGCCGTACTGGTCGACCTTGACCTGGTTGTTGACAGCCTCCCGGTGCTGGGGCGTATGGAGGGAGTCGAAGATGGCCTGGATTAGTTGCTGTTGGTCAGTATTGAAAGTACCGGGGATCCGGTGTTCCGGGTGGATGTACCACCAGTTGCTGATATACTGCCGCCGCTCGTGATCTCGGGGAAGGCAGATCTTCTGTCGCTGCTCATCACTCAAGCTCTTGTAGAGTTGCATCGGTAACGAATCGCTCTTCGTGTCAGCGCCGAAGGTCAGGCTGGAGAAGGTGTCGACCGGCGCCATGGCCAGGGCGGCAGTGGCTGCGCTGGCGGTCTTGAGCATCTCGCGGCGGGTGGGATTCTTCATGGAGCGGTCCTTGAAAACAATGGTTAGGCTGTGCTTGTCATTATCCCGTATTGTACACCAGCGGTACGAGTGCTTTCCCCGGATTTTTTTGATACGTTGAAAAAGACGGAGGCGTAGGTCTGCCGTTTCGCGCGACCAACGAATTTAAGTCGTTGGGGTAGAAGTAGGCTGCTGGTTCATCGGATAGTTGAGTAAGGCGGTTGAGGAAAATCTTCGCATTTCGGCGGCTAAGTACTTTTGCGATCTAGCGTCTTAATGGAAAGACTAATACCAGCGTGAGCATCACCCATGATGGCGCATAACGCGATATGATCAGGGCAGTTAGTTAACTCTCTGAGCGAAGAGGCTTGACTTAAGCCATTCTCAGGGCATCACCGACCTGTCAGTTTGGGGCTGGTTCTGGAACTTGTCGTGCAGCCGGGTGACCGGGCCCTGGAATAAACCGTGGCTGTGCTCTTTTCTGGGAACTTTCTATACTATAATGCATCTAACTTAGGGCAAGGTGCTCAATATGGAGTTGCCCTGGCGTCTCCACTCGAATCGGCGACTCGTACGCCGGGTTCTTCTCTAACTCAAGTAACTTATTAAATCAACCACGAGCCCATGGTAGCTCTCTCTTCGAATGAGGTATTTCGATATGAAACGCGCTCTCCTAACATCCTTGGCCCTCGTGGGAATGATCTTCTCACTCACCGCTGCCGACGAGATTCAGTTTATCGAGCGATTTTCACTGGCTCCGAACCGCCAGATAGCCCTGGATCAGCTGATCCCAGGCACGGAGGACTACTACTATTACCACTGCCTTCATCTGCAGAATACGGAGAAGTTTGACGAGGTCGAGACCCTGCTAACCACCTGGGTCAAGCGCTACAAGGATTCCGCTCGGATTCGTGAGATACGTCATCGCCAGGCGCTGCTGACTTACGCCAGGACCCCGGACAAGACGCTTGATTACTTACGGCAACAGTTGAACTTGCGGTTTAATCATCAGCGTGAACAGCTGGAGCCCAAGTCGAACTTACCAACGAAGCTGGACCCGCAGCAGATTTCCCGTCCAGCGCTGATCGCGCGCGAAAAAGCAACCCGCGCGAACCTGCAGGGCTATGAAGATGCTGCCTTTCAATGGCTAATTCAAGCCGAAATAACCTCCACGCAGCGGCGCCATTTGCTGCAACGCCTGCAGCGACCGGATCACACCAATTTAACTCAACTGGTAATCGCCGATCTGGACTTCAAGGGTAGCTCCGGCTTTGGCAGCTTCAATATCCACGGACTGTTGCTCAAACCACAATTGGACGCCTGCCTGGAACTAAAGCCCGCCCTGCGCAACCAGACCAGTTTGTCAATGCTTACCTTTCGAAGCTACAGCCTTCAGCCGACGTTGACTGGCAAAACAGCATCGCAGAAAAACGCGCCTACCTGGAGCGGATGTGGAGCTTCGTGCAGACGCTTAACGATGCCCATA
>JAYGDH010000414.1:0-3457 GCA_046583055.1 Pirellulaceae bacterium
GGTGGGAGAAGCCTATCAACAGCTGATCAACGCCATCATGACGATGCGGGGGCTGCGCCCGGGTAATTTTATCCTGGCAGACCCGTCGGCTGCCGGCCGACGGCTTCCGCAAAACATCCTGCTCTACGTCGTCCTGGGTGACCCGGCACTGGTGCCAGTGGCTGCTCTGTCGAAAAAATAATGACCGTTTCTGCTGGCAGCCGTTACTTTCCGTGACGAAAGTGGTGATCGGCAAAGAGCAGGTACTGCTTCCAGTCGTAGGAGGTGACATCATGTTTACCACTACGGACATGATAGCCAATCGTCCCGGCTACGGGCTGGTTTACGCCCGGCCATTTGGTAGCAGGCAAACCGGGTTTGCCCAGTAACTGGTAGACGGGATGAGCTCCCAGGCCGGCCAGGAATTCACCGTGGGGATCTGCCCAGCGATCCTCCTGGGCACTGGCAATGTAGACAGGACGGGGCGCCATCAGCGCGATGAGCATGTGTTGATCGACGGGCATCGATGCCAGGTCCTCGTTGTACTTGGTGTAGTTGTCGCAGAACCAGTGGGGAAAGCGGTCGTTGATCACCTTGACGGTTTCACCGAACTGCCGCCGACTCAGCGCTGCTCCCCCACAACCGGAATCGTTGGAGATGACCAGGGCAAAGCGGGGGTCACTGGCCCCTGCCCAGAGAGATGTCTTGCCCAGACGTGAATGGCCAATCACTGCGACCCGCTTGTGATCGACCGCCTTGTCAGTCTCCAGGTAGTCGAGTCCGCGACTGAGCCCCCAGGCCCAGGCACTGATCGATCCCCATTCAGAGGGTCCCGGTTTCTTTTGGCCTTCCTTCAGAAAAAGCGGATGGATGCCGTTCTGGAAATCATCATCGTAATCCGGGTCGATGTCTCCGTAGTAGCAAGTCACCAGGCCATAGCCGGCTGCCAGGATAGCATCGATATCCCATCGTGAGGCACTGGTGCCACGCGTGGCCTCGGTGGCCCGGTTGTTGGTAATACCGTCCCCCCGTCGCATCCATCCCTTGTTGAAGCTGATCTTCGGGTCGGCATGGACCGTGTGATTGCCCCGGAAATTGTGCCCTATGAAGACCGGCACCGGACCGTCGACACCATTGGGCAAGTAGAGCAGCAGGTCCAGTAGCGGCCCTTTCTTGTCGGCGGTGAAATGAATGGAAACTTCCTTGCGAGTGGCTTTGCCTCCCAGGGCATCCTTGTCGCTGGAGGTGACCTGGAAGCTCATGGCCTTAGGGGCCGCAGGCATCGTTCCGTACACCTGCGTCTTGAATAACTGCAGGATCTCGGGGCGTCGCTTGGCGACCCAGGTCTTGGCATCGGTGACCTTTTCTCCACTGAGCAGGACAAGTGGATCGGGCAACCTGTAGTGAGGGACTTTCGATTCGTCGTAATTGGTCGGTGGTGCCGCATCAGCGAGCGGCAACGACACGGAAAGAAGTGCCAGCGTGAGAACAGACGCCAACAGGGTACGTGATGCCATGGTCTGGATCCTCGGATAGCGTTGAATGGATTGGATTTCGTACCCGTTGTTGTGACGGCTGCGTGCAGCGCCGTCAATCCGGGCACCCGGGACCCGGCAAAACAATGGCCAGCGACGCCAGGGTGACGGGCATTACCGACCGATTTGACGTAAGATAAAGCCGTTGGAGAGCTGGATTTGGCAAGCAAAGGATAGATGGCGATGGTAACCCCGGAGATTTGTGGCTGGACGGCGACCGAGATGGCGCGGCGGATTTGCAACAGGGAAGTTTCCTGCCTGGAGGTCATGGAGGCGCACCTGCAGCAGATTGAACAGGTCAACCCGACGGTCAACGCCATTATCACGCTGTTGCCCGAACGGGCGATCGAGGGGGCTCAAGCGGCGGACGCCGCCATCGCGCGCGGAGATGACCTGGGTCCGCTGCACGGGTTGCCGATCGCCCACAAGGACCTGGTGCCGACCAAGGGAATCAGGACAACGTATGGTTCCCCCATTTATGCCAACGAGATTCCCAACGAGGATGGCCTGATCGTCGAGCGCCTGCGGCAGGGGGGCGCGATCACGATCGGTAAGACCAACGTACCCGAGTTCGGGGCGGGATCGCAAACGTTCAATGAAGTGTTTGGTGCCACGCTTAATCCGTATGATATGACCAAAACCTGTGGTGGCAGCAGTGGCGGCGCGGCCGTTTCCTTGGCCTGTCGTATGTTGCCGATCGCCGATGGGAGTGACACGGGCGGTTCGCTCCGCAATCCAGCGAATTTTTGCAACGTCGTCGGTTTCCGGAATTCACCGGGCCGCGTGCCGGTCTGGCCCAGCGATATTGGCTGGTTCCCGATCTCGGTCCAGGGAGCGATGGGACGCAACGTGGAAGACGTGGCCTTGCAACTGTCGGCGATCGCCGGGCCTGATGATCGTCAACCGATTTCTATTGCCGAACCAGCAGCCGTCTTTGCCGCTTCGCTGGAACGTGATTTTCAGGGAGTCAAGATCGCCTGGAGTCCGGGCTTTGGTGATTTGCCGGTCGATGCTCGGGTCAGCTCCGTGATCGAGGCCCAGCGCGGTACGTTCGAGGGCCTGGGTTGCCTGGTAGAAGATGCCTTGCCCGATTTCCGCGATGCGGACGAGGTTTTCAAGGTCTGGCGTGCCTGGCGATTTGCCAGTACCTACGAACCGCTGCTCGAATCGCACCGGGACCAGATCAAGGAGACGGTAATCTGGAATGCCGAGGAAGGCTTGAAGCTGAGCGGCCGCGATCTCAGTCGGGCGGAGATTAAACGGACCTCGCTCTACCACCGCGTGCGAGAATTCATGCAGGAATATGAGTATCTCATTTTGCCAGTCAACCAGGTTCCTCCCTTCGATGTGAACCAGCCCTACATCGAAGAGATCAACGGTGTGGCAATGGAGACCTATATCGACTGGATGAAGTCCTGTTATTACGTCACCGTGACCGGCCTGCCGGCAATCTCGGTTCCCTGCGGATTCACACCGGAAGGATTGCCCGTGGGAGTTCAGATCGTGGGCCGTCATCAACAGGACGTTGGTGTGTTGCAGTTGGCCTACGCGTTCCAGCAGGCCACCCGGTTCGTGGACCAGCAGCCACCGCTGCTCGCGCAATAAAAAAGGGCCGCAGCGTGGGCTGCGACCCTTTTCCCTGGAAGTTCCTTTCTGTGAGGTTGTTACTTGCTTACCTGCCGGCTCGGTTAAGGTGGTCGAGCTCGTAGAGCAATTCGTCGGCCAGGTTCAATCGTCCCGTCTCGATCGCCATTTCGATCTCGTGTTGCAGTTCGTTGCGTTCCACCCGGTGCATGCCGTGAGCAATCTTGGGACTGCTCTTGCCGCGATCCCGGTACATGCCGTGGGCAATCTTGGGACTGCTCTTGCCGCGATCCCGGTACATGCCGTGGGCAATCTTGGGGCTGCTCTTGCCGCGATCCTTGTACATGCCGTGGGCAATC
>JAYGDH010000521.1:0-3394 GCA_046583055.1 Pirellulaceae bacterium
AATTGCCAGTTGATGTCCACTCGGACTCAAGGCCAGGTCTCGCGCCGTGTTCGGCAGCTTCAATTGATGAAACTCTTCCTTGGCATCAAATTTCCAGAACAGCATATATCCACCCGATCCACCGGAAACACCGACCGTGAATTTCTCGTCGTGCAGGACGACTCCCCAGGCCACGCCGCGCAACTTGTTCTTGCTCAGGTGTTGAGTCTTGGATTTACCAGTTTCCCAGTCGAGTAATTCAATGCAGGGATTGCCCACACCAGCAAAAGCATTCGTAACATTGGTAATCCCGGCACAACCAACCAGGCTGCCGTCACGATTAAATGCCATCGCTCGCATGCCACCGATATCCGCCATGAAACCCTTGTCATACTTGTAGAGCGACTTCACCTCGATAGACCGTTGTTGCTTCCCGGTCGCCACGTCCCAGTCCAGCAGGTTGGCTTTCAAGTCACCGCTTAACAGGCGCTTCCCACCTGGATGAAAGGCCACGTTGTAAATGTGAGACTCGTGCCCCTTCATCTCACGCACCAGGGTCCCCTGGTCAAAACTCCATAACCGGACCACGAGGTCATTACCCACCGAGGCCACGAGTTGGTTGTCCGGACTGATCGCCACCGCGCGAATCCATCCCTGGTGCGCATTAATCTTCCGTTGTAATGCCGGCTTGTCTCCCTGCGTGGACCACCAGATCAACTGGCCGTCATAACCACCCGTGACCAGCGTATGACCAGCCGAATGAAAGGCCATCCCGCGGACCCAACTGTCGTGTCCAGCCAGTTCCACCTTGGTATTGGTGGCAATATCCCAACGCCACACCCGGCTGTCCTCGGCCCCAAAGAATACGTACTTGCCAGTCGGGTCGAAACGACACGACACCAGGGGGCTCGTATGTTTCAATTCCTTCGCAATGTGGGTTTTCGCAGGTTCAATTTTCATCGGGTGGTCCCGGTTCATGGTTTCAAATCATTGCGGATCCTCGGATCCGATATCACAGCTTAACAAAACCCCTCGCTGCCCGAGACATTGTCCTTCGGGAAGCACCTTGAAACAAGGACTTTTTTTCCCGCTACACCTGTCCCCGAACCCCTGAAAGGGATAAGGTTGTCTACTGTTGCCCGTTGGAAACCCTTTCCCTAAACAACCGGCTGAATTAATGCAAAAAACCTCGTTGTGCTCACGGACCTGGTGCACTGCACTGGCCTTTCTGGTGCTGGTCGGCTGCAATTCCAGCACGACAAATTCAACCGGCACCAACAATAACGAAAGTAAATCCACCTCCCGGCGCGCACGAACTCCAGCACCCAGGAAACCCAGGATCACGGTTCCCCAGGATGCATATGCCGATGTGACGGCTGCCCTCGATTCCGCCGCCAAGGCACGCGAACAAGGTGATCACCAGGTCCAGCAGCGCGCGGAAATCTGGCTTCAGCAACAGGGCACCGAGATTCTCCCCGCACTGGCCACCGTACTGCACGATCCACAGGCGGACATTGCTCGACGCATCACCGCCTGCCGGGTACTGGCCGCACTGGGAAAAGCGGCCCGTGGTGAACTTCTCAAGGCCCTTGCCAGCAAGGATCGGCTGGTCAAACTTGCTGCCACGGAACGGATCAGCCTGATCCAACCCGCGGACAAGGCAACCGTCCAGGCACTCATCCAGTTGCTCGAGGACCCTGATCCACCCTGCCGAAGAATCGCTATCCAGAGCCTGCGCCGGATTGGAACCCAGGCCCGCAGTGCGATTCCTCCCCTGGCGGCTATTGCCAATGAATCCGAAGATGAAAGCATTCGGGGTGAAGCAGTCAAGGCGCTCAAGGAGATTGACCCACGACATACGCTATCCCGATTACGCGAATAGGTCACCACATCAAATCCGGGATATCAGCGCACAGGAGAACATCATGAACATCCGCTACCACGCCCTGTTGGCCATGCTTTTACTGCCTGCCCCGGCCCACGCCCAGAACCTGCTCACGCAATTACCCGCGGATGGTACCTCTGTTCGTTTCCTGGTTAACATCAAGGGAAAGATCGGCAACCAGGAAACCACCGGCAAGGGGATGCTCAGCATCAGTTCCGTTGGCACAGAAACCGTCAACGACGAACCCTGTCGCTGGATCGAGATCTACTACGAGACCACGACCAACAAGCGAGTCATCAAGCTGACCGAAAAACTTCTCGTCCCGGAAAAATACTGTAAACCGGGACAGTCGCCGCTGGCACACCTGGTCAAGGGTTACATTCAACGAGGAGACCGGGATGCCCAACCCCTGTCTGATGCACTCAACGCCCTGGACAGCCCGATCCCCGTACTGCTTGGTGGCGGAGCTGAAGTGAAAAAACTGCCCAAGAAACTCGTGGACAGCAAGCTGGGAAAACTCTCCTGCGAGGGCACGCAGACTGATTTCAAGTACGAACAAGAGAAACGGACAATCAGTTGCCAGGTACAGACCTGGCAAAATACCAAGGCACCTTTTGGTGTCGTCCAGGCAGAACTCAAGGACATTACCATCGGCGAAGAAACCAGGTTTTCCATGACCCTGGTGCTGAACACCGTCCTGAAAAATACGCGCTCCCGGCTGCCTGATCTCAAGTAGCAACTGCAGCCCTCCACAGGCAACTACTTGCTGGCTACCGGTTCCTTGGCCAGCACGCAACGTAGCCCCACGGCATCATCCTTCAGGGTCGCAGGGACCAGCCAACGATACGTACTGGTCAGCTTCTCCGCCTTATCCTTCCAACGGCCACCACGTAATACTCGCTGCTTGGCATTGCCCCCACGTATCCAGGCCGAACCATCCACTGGCGCCTGCTGGTAGTTTGCATGCCCGGTGTCCAGACACCATTCCCAGAGATAGCCATGCACGTCATACAGTTGCCAGTCGTTGGGCTTCTTCGCGCCCACCGGTGGATCGTTACCAGCCGCATTTCCGGTGTGCCAACCGTGAGCATCCAGGTCAGCCACGTCATCTCCAAATGAATAGCGAGTCGTCGTGCCAGCACGTGCCACGTACTCCCATTCCGCTTCGCTCGGCAAACGAACCACTTCCCCGGGGCCGATCAGTTTCGCAGCACGCAACAACCCCGTTACCTGGGCGCAAAACATCTCTGCCTCGGCAAAGGTCAGCATTTCCACGCCGTTACGAGGCCCCTTCCAGCGACTGGGATTACTCCCCATGACCGCCTCCCAGAGATCCTGTGGAACCTCATATTTTGCAACCTTGAAATCATGGGCCACTGTCACTTCATGGGCCGGCTGCTCCGCTGCCTGGTTCCCTCCTTTGACACCCATCGTGAACGCCTGGGGAAAACGACCGCAACCTGGTGTGATCGAGATAAACTCCTCCCGAAAGGTCTTCAGGAGGGGTAACTGTTTATCGGTCGGTTCAGC
>JAYGDH010000527.1:0-10162 GCA_046583055.1 Pirellulaceae bacterium
TGATCATGGCCTTGATCGCTAACCGGGGAGCCTCGACATCAATCTCCATGGGCACACCCTGGTTCTGAGGCACCTTCTCAGCCACGATTGCCTCACGAGCACGCACCGCAACCACCATCACCAGGATGATCAGGATACCGACCAGGTTGGCCACGATATCGAGAAACGAATCCTGGCCTGGATCCTCGGTCACTCTGGGTGGTGTGCGTCGCGTATACATGGTTTTCCTTACCAGCTATTTCCTCTGAACCTCGATGCCACTGGACTCCAACAGTTGCTTGAGTGTTTTAAAGTGGTTGTCGGCACCGGGACGCACTTCAACCTTCAAGATTGGTTTCCAGTATCCACCAGCAACGGCAATCCCCCAGTTTTCCATGTAAGACCACAACGAGGCCACAAAACTATCCAGTGAATCTACCACGTCACCCTGGGTTTGAGTCGTAAACGGTGCCAGCCGTTCGTAACGTCCCGGCACGATAATCAATCGGTCCGTGGTACAGATTACCCGTACCGGACGTGAAATACCGATCGCACCCATCTGCCGTTTCGGCAATCCCCAGCCGGGCTTGCGTTGTCGTGACGGCAAGGCACTCCCACCCTCACCACCTCCGGCACCCGGCACCTGCGCCGCACTCGCATCAAGCTCCTGCTGTTCAACGGACTGATGGGTGTCCTTGAAATACTGGGACTCCTGGGAGGAGGTTCCCTGCTGGTACGCCGGGTTTCGTCCAGCGCCTCCGGAAGTCCCCGTACCAAAGCCACGACCCGATATCGAATCGGTTGCCCCGGGTGCTTCTGCTGCAGATCGTTGCGAATTCGTCAGACGATATTGCCCTTTCTCGCGATCATTGAAGCGACTGGGCATCGCACGAGACAGGCTGACCTGCCGCTGCCTCGCTTCCTTGATGGTCTGCAACAAAAGTACCTTCAGGTTTTCATCTGGCGACGAGAACTGCAGTGGCACTCCCTCCTCGATTAATTCATAACCAAATTCATCCTGCCAGGATTTCATGGCTTCCCGCGCCATGGCATACGTGTAAACCGCATCCGGCCGGACGAGCAAAAGGGGATAGGGTTCTTTCTGTTTCACACCATTCTGGACCAGGTATTCACGGATGGTCCTCAAGCAGGCATCCAGGGGATTCCCGGGACCACCGGGTCCGTCGAGATCCTCACGAGTCAACTTAATCCCTCCGGGGTGAATCCAGATTCCGGAGCCCGTACATTCCAGGTAAATCGGCTGGCGTCTGGTCCCCTGGTTTCCGTCGTAGACGACGATTGCATAGCCCCTGGACGCTTTCTCAGCCTGGCTTCGCAATTCAACCAGTTGCTCCTCCACGTCCTGGATCTGCTCTGACAGCTGCTGCAATCGTGCCTGCCAATCCCGGGACTGATCTGCCCGCTGTTCACGCAGTGTTTTCAGGTCACGGGTCTTCTGCTGAGTCCGCTCCCAGTCATCTTGCAATTCCCGCAAGTGTTTTTCCAGGTGACTTAATTGCAGTCGCCGCTCTGAAAACTCGGCCATCTTGGCGGTTCTCTGTTCTTCCAGCACATCCTGTTGCCAACGCAGGTCTTCCGCCTGCAGGCGTTTTTCTGCCACCACTTCCAGTTGTTGCTGGGAAAGGACCTCGCGGTGCTCAGCAATCACCTCGGCGTGAACATGAGCCTGTTGAACGCCCAGTACCAGCAGCGCGATCAAGGCCCCCATCGTGCAGATCAATACCGCCAGGAATGGAAACAACGATGGTGCCAGGGAAGAGCGAGGTGTTCTTCGGCGTCTCATGCAGCATGCCCTTGTGCCGGGGAGTCATCCTTACCATCGAGAACCACCCCCGGCTGTAGACTCGATCGTATATCCAGGCGAGTTGTCAGCAAGTGGATTGCAGCGGAAAGGCTCATCACGGTGTCTTCAAAGTTTCGAGACCCGGCCAGTAACTTCAGGTTGTCGTTGAGAGCCGTTTCCAGCTTCACGACCTCGGCCGTGGCCTGCAGCGTCCGTTCCAGCACTTCTCCATGCCGTACCATTTCCATCTGCTGGCCCTTCAGCATTCGGGCATTGTCAGACAAGACCGTCTGCCACTGTTCCCAGCGATGCTGGGTTTTATCCATGGCATCTCTTTCAATCGCCGCTAACGATTGAGCATGTTGCTGAAGTGACTCAACCAATGATTTCTGCAGAGCCGTTTCCAGCTGGGCTCCGGTGTTTGCCGTTAAATGAGTCCAGCGATGCTCTGCATCTGCCATCGACTTTTGCCACAATTCTGCCTGACGTTGTACCAGTTGATCCATGTTCTGGACCAACAACTCGCCCATACGCTGCACCGATCCCAACACCGGATCCTTGCTGGCACCTAGCTGGTGGAATCGCCCTACCAGTTGTTCCGTAGAACGATGATCCACGACCGTCAACAATTGGCTTTCAATACGATCAATCAGGAACTGGACAAACATCAGGACGATGGCCAGGCTGAGTGCCAGGGCCGTGGTATCAAAAGCCACGTATAGACCTGACAGCAAACCCTTCATGGCTTGCTGCAGATCTCCACCCAACTGCTGCGTTGCCAGATCACCCAACGCCTGTGTGATACCAATCACGGTCCCCAGGAAACCCATCATGGGAATTGCCCAGATAATAATCCGTACCAGGGCATAGGCATTGTGCTGGCGTTCTCGATCCATATCGGACAAGTACTTTAATTCGTCCCCCAGGTCCTCCGAAGATCCAGTCCGCTCCACATGAACCAGGGCATTCCCCAGGCGTTGACCCAGGTAGGAATTACGAGCACCGGCTGGCAGGCTTTCCAACTCGGCATTCAGGGTCGCACACTCTCCTATGGACTGTCCTGCGATCGGAATCGGAGAAAGTTGGAGCCGCCTAAGCCACCAGAATTCCATCAGGACGGTACCCATGCGCAACAACAGCGCAGCCATCCCCACAAAGAACATCCCGGTAGCAACAAACGAAACCGGGTGCACGGCGACATATCGCCGCACCAGTTCATAATCGAGAGGGCCTCGATAAACCCCTGCGTAAAAGAGGCTACAAGCTGAAATTCCTACGACTAGTGGCCAGCCCAGGCTGCCAAAAATCGTAACCCATGAGCTGCGTGGCTTTGATGACGACAAGCGATAGATCCTTACTCAAGCGCGCAAGATAAGACACTGTGCCCTTAAAATCGTCATAACCGATACATATTAATGAGCAATTTTGAGAAAGCTGCTGACGAATTCAAAACTTTTGCAAACGCTCCTGGCAGGCGACGTGCTAGCGGCCAGATATCTTGCCGCGGTAAGTCGTAGAAAACCCCTAAACGGAAAAGTTAACCAAAGTCTCCCGGTCAGGTCATCCGATAGAGTCTTCCATGCAATCATCGAGTTGAACGTGACACAACAGAAATCCCGGGGGGGAAACAAGTCCGGGCCTGGTTCTTCCCAGAACCACCCGGACTTACTTTTTGGACTGTCGTTAACTCGCAAGCTATCCTGTCGGCGTGCCATAGGTAGCAAAGCACCGTGGTGTTTCCCACAAGTCGACCTGCACGACAGGGAAGCCTTCTTTCGCGGTCACCTCGTAGATCAGCTTTGCGATGTTTTCTGCCGTTGGATTACTGTCAATGAGAAACATGGGCTCATTGAGTTTTCGCAGGAATTCAATGGCCGGATCCTCATGGTGCAGGATCATACGATGATCAAGATTTTCATCAATCCACTTACTGACAACTGTCTTGATATCCGAGAAATCCAGGACCATACCCCGATCATCCAGTTCCTGGGAAGAAATCTTGATCACGGCGCGGCCGTTATGGCCGTGTAAATGGCGACATTTACCTTCGTAGTTCAACAAGCGGTGACCGTAACAAAAATCAATCTCGCGGGTAACTTGGTAGCTCATCTTCTCGGTAAATACCTCTGCTGGAGACGACTCGGGGAACCTTTCAGGCAACATGGACCTGGCAGGCCACGAGCACCGGTAAATCCTAGGACGGCCTCATGTTTAGACGGTTCCCAGGAACTCAACAAGGTCCCCGGAAAGACTATCTGCCGTGGGTTCTGCTCTTGCCGCTGCTTCAGAGGGTGGCTAAACTCCGGCCGCCTATTAAACACTGGCCACTGCGACAATTTATCGGTTCCCGGGGAAACCGACGAGCAAAACCACCCTCGACCCCAAACAATATCTCCCAACCTGTTTCTGTCATTAGGCTTACGGTATATCGGGGTGTCTCTATGAGTTTCTCCGAATATCCTGATGGTACGATATAGGTAAAAGGAAGTGGGAAAATCCGGTGGCATAAGGCCGGTAATCTCTTGAAACGAGTGACGGTGCTTTTAGAATTAAACTTATTGAGCTTTAGGTCTAGGCCTTTGGCAGAAAGGAGTCCGCCACGATGCGTGCCATGGTATGGAGCTTATTAGTTAGTGTGAGTTTTGTTGCGGGTGCGGCGTTCGTTGGGCTTTCAGGTTCGCTAGTTGCTCAGAATCCCGTTCGTCAACCGTTACAATCGGTACCAGGTAATCACTTAATTGCCTTGTCGTCAGATGTGGGAAATTCCGGACAACAGATAACCTTGATCGATACGCAGCAGCGCGTGATGGGGGTTTATCACATCGACCGCACATCGGGTGAAATATCACTCAAATGTGTCCGAAATACTCATTGGGACTTGTTAATGGACGAATTTAACGGAGTCAGCCCCTCACCCAGGGAAATCCGCTCGTTACTACAGCGATAACGGTTTTGCGTGGTCCGAGTTATTGAACGTGGGGGAGCATGGTAATATGCCGATTGAAATAACTATCAATACTTAGTGACGTTTGAACTCAGGGACACCAAAAGATGGCTGACAATTTTCACAATCTGGACGAGGCGGCAAAATTACTCAACGTGACTCCGGAACAGCTGGGGAAGATGCGGGACAATGGTGAAATCCGCGGTTTCCGGGATGGGTCCACGTGGAAATTCAAGACCAGAGAGGTCCAGCAGCTCATCGATCAATCATCCGCCAGTGGTGATTCGTCGGACAGTGGTTTTAAAGACGAGGAGGGGGACGATGAAGTCACCATGCTTGGTGAATCTCCCGATTTAGCTGCCATGCTGGATTCAATCGATGACGACGATGATTCCGAGTCCAGTGCAGAGCTGGGGGCTGCTGCGAACCTACTGGTCAACGACTCCAGTTCCAGTGCCCGCGTAATTGGCGATTCGGAATCTGATTCCCAGGAAAGCGATTTACAACTGGCCGATGACAGCAGTGCATCTGCTGACGATGACCACGTCCTGGACGACTCGGAACTGCTACTTCAGCAAGAAGGTGGCACTGGTGAAATCGAAGTTAACCAGCAGGAGGAAGATTTCGCCTTCGACTCGAATGAACTGGACGACAGCAGCGGCGACATGGATTTGAGTGACGATGATTTTGCCCTTAGCGATGATGACCTGGTATTAAGCAATTCGGACAGCGCGGGTAACAGCGACATCACCCTCGGTTCTGGTGACAGCGGGATCAGCCTGGGAAGTCCTTCGGACAGTGGGATTTCACTGGACGAGGAACCGATGGAACTGGCCGGCGGTTCTTCTTCGGCCCTGGGACTTCCTGAAGAGGACAGCGGACTGTCCCTGGGAGACGACCTCTCTGACTCAGAAGACTTCGCTGACCTCCAGAAGGATGATGAATTTCTACTCTCACCTTCGGACGAGGGTTTTGGCGACAGCTCCGACAGTGGCTCCCAGGTGATTGCCCTGTCCGATTCCCAGGCTTTTGATGAAGATGCGGCCACGATGATCGCGGATCGCATGTTTGAAGAAGATCCCCTCGATGCCGGCATGTTGTTGGAAGAAGACAATGTCATGGACGGCGGGGAAGCGATGGGACTCGGAGATGAAATGGATCCCACGCTGGCAGGCGCCGCGGTCGGCTTTCAGCAAGAAGTCCTGGCACCTGTCCAGGCCGTTGAGGCACCTTACTCAGCCTGGAACTTGATGGGACTCTCCTGTGTCCTTGTGCTATTGATTCTGACTGGCATCTCAATGACCGACGTGGTCCGCAACATGTGGACCTGGCAGGAGCCCTACCAGGTTTCCAATTCGGTCATGAACATGTTCGTCACCCTCTACGAAGCGATTCGCGACATGGTAGGCTAGGCACCCCCAGGCAGGGACGGTCGGGCAGGTTTCCCTTTTGAGGCAACTTGCCTCCGCTGCAGGGCCATGTCGGCTATTCCGAGCTACGTTTCTTTGCGCTACAGAACTTAGCCTCCTTTATCTCAGGTGTTGCGATAGAGTATAATCGGGACTCGTTCAAACGGTTGACTATCGCTTGATTTACAGGTGTATTTCGAGTGAACCGATCATCCGTTTTGGACGTATGGCAACCAATCTTACCTTCGCCACACCCACCTTACGAATGAACTTTGTTTTCGGATTCTCGAACGCATGGCACATCCAAAACTCGCTAATGCTGATCAGCCTTTTGCAACACGCTGTTTGCTGCGTCTTTACGAAAGGTGTGCCTCGCTGCGATTGGCTGTGACCCTGATTTTTTCGCTGGCAGGAACCCTGGCCTTTGCAACCTTCGTCGAGGCCGCTTATGGCACCGCGGCGGTACAGTTTTTCGTCTACCAGACCTGGTGGTTCAATGGGCTCAATGCATTCCTGGCGGTCAATATTTTCTGTGCCGCGACAATTCGTTTCCCCTGGCAACGACATCAAACAGGGTTCGTGATTACGCACATCGGTTTGTTAACCTTGCTGTTTGGAGCACTGATCGGACGATTTCGCGGCATCGACGCCCAGATCCCTATTTACGAGGACCAGTCCGGGCAATATGCCTTTGATGGCAGCGACCTGCGTTTTGACATCAGCGTTCGCTCCACGGACACGGAGGATCCGACTGCCGTCCAGGTCCGCCCGGTTCCTTTTCCCTGCAGCCCCTTTAACTGGACCGATTTCGACCATCTCTTTAACTTCAAACAGCCTGACGATGAGACGCAACTGGCGCGCGTTTCATCGCTGGCCGGGTTCGGCTGGAAAATACTTCGTTCGGCAAGCGGGAAAGTGTTCTCGCTCGCCAACAAGACACAACCAAACGAAGTCGTTTTTGATGAGGACGACATCAAGCTGGAGGTAGTTGATTTCTACAGTGACTCCAAGCAAATTTCGGTTCCCAACCTAAAGTTCAAGATGAGCTTGCCAGCAATGGCCAAGATGGGACCGGACGGAAAATCGGTCAAGGGTCCGGTCCGCTGGGTCCCCGTGGAACTGAAACTCGATTCACGGCAAATACAGCCACAGTATCCGTTTGGCCTGGGCGATAGCCAAATGCTTGGGGGCGGGCGCGTCATCTTCACCATGGCAAGCTCGCCAGCCCATACCAAGGCCTTTCTAGCGGGCGGCCCGGAAGGTGACATCAGCCCGAAAGGACAAGTTGCCCTTTTCATTGATGGTCAGCGCCACGTCTTGAACGTCAGCGAATCGCTGGACAAGGGTCCGATGCCGGTGCCGAACAGTTCTTTCCAGGTGGAAATCTTCGAGTACTGGAACGCCTGGAAACAGAAGGAAAATACTACTGCCGGACAAATCCAGTGGGCCGAAGATACGGCTGTCACAACCCCGCAAAGCCCCGTCGTGGTAGTTCATGTTCTTGACAAGGAAAACACGCAGATTAGCAAGCTGGTTTTATTTGCTAATAACCCGGAAGGAAATATCCAGGATCACGAGAACCAAATTTACGGTGATCTGTGGTTTAACTTTTCGGCTCTCAAGCAGCCGGAAGCAACTCGCATCGGCGCTGGTGACCGACTGGAGTTTTTCCAGACCCACGACCATAAGCTCTATTACCGGTACTGGAAACGGGCTGAGAAAAGACTTCGTTTCACCCGCGAGGTCCCTCTCAGGGGAAATCCCGAAACAGCCGTTGAAGCCTTTAAAATGCCGATCGCTCAGTTAAAACTCTACGTCCAACAATTTCATCCCGCCGACAAACCGGGCACCAAGACACTGTCCAAACCCTTTGACCGTAGCAAAACGCTGGTTCAAAACCGTGCTGTCGCCAAGCTCCGCCTGAGCGTCGACAAGAAGGTCAAGGAGCAGTGGGTCCGTATCTTCGTCGGCACACCCAAGGAACGACCACAAGCAAACCAGGTCATCGAGTTGGCCGGAAAAGATCGAATCGTTTCGGTCACGATGCCATCAAAAGCAATTGACATCGGATTTCGTATCCGACTGAAAAACTTCGAACGCAAGCTCGACCCCGGCACAAGCCAGGCCTCTCACTTTTCCAGTTGGGTAGACTTTCTCGACCGAAACACGCAAACCCATGTTCGTGCCTATAAGCTTGCCGAGCAAAAGGTTTCAACGGTGAAAGTCTCTAGCGGTTCCTTGCCACCCGAGGGAATGTCAGGAACAAGCCAACTCCCGTTGCAGGGACAAATTGCTATTTCTGCCAATGGAGACCATCTGCTCTGGACGAATCCGCTGAACCGGCAATTGCGGCGACTGACGCTCGACAACTGGACAGACGCGACTCCTGTAACCATCTCCCTGCAACATCCGAAAACTACCCCACACTCTGGCCGCAGCGGTGGCAGCTCCGAATCGGTAAGACTCTCTCAACCTTCAGCAATTGCGCTGCACCCGAGAACTTCGCGGCTTTACTGGGTAGACCAACAGTCATTTCACGGCGGCCCGGTCACCTTGCTCTACGGAGCAGACCGTGATGGCCATAACGCTCGAATGCTATTGCAGACGGCGGAAGCAAACCTTGATAGCCTGGCCATCTCTCCATCGCTGCAAAAGATCTACTGGACCGACACACGTCGTGGCCGGATCGGGCGATGCAACCTTGATGGCAGCAACTCGGAAATGCGATTCATGTTTGGCCTGAGCAGCCCCAATCACCTGGTCATCGACGAATCGGCCCAGTTTCTCTACTGGAGTGAAACAGAGATTGGGCAGAGCAGTAAAATTCGCCGCGCCGGACTGGACGGCCTCGAACCGGCCACGCCCGTTGAGCTAAACACAAAACAAGAACAGCACCAGGTGATTCGTGGACTGGCCATTGACACTACAGGCCAGCAGCTTTACTGGATTCAATCTGAAAACCACCCCGGTGGCTATCTTGGCAGGCACTCTCAAGAAACGCGGGCCACCTCCAGAATCATGTCAAGTGACTTGCTCGGCAGCAATCGACAGGATTTACAAGTACCCGATCTCTGTCAACCAAACAGCATGGTCTTTGACAAGCGCCGCCAGACGCTCTTCTGGAACCAGTCTGCTTCATACCGTCATGATGTTTACATTACCATGAACGCCCCCGTTGAATTCTCAAACCCGGTCAACGGTCAAACCTACCGCCTGTTCCAGGAGAGTTTTAGTGGCCCCTGGAAACCCGGCAGCAGTGAATACGAGCAGATGGTCTTACCAACTTCAGAAAAAGAAGAGCTGTACCTGTCGGTTTTAACCGTAAATGCAGACCCCGGTCGCTGGATTCGCAACCTCGGATGCCTGTTCGTTGTGCTGGGAATTGCTACGATGTTCTATATGCGAGCCTACTTCTTCACACCCCAGCGTAAAACTCAAGCCGAGCCAGCGACACCTGAAACCAGCGCATCAACCCAGCCAACACCCTAACGAGCGAGGGACAAGTCGAGATACTATGAGAAACACGATCCTGCGAACTACCAACCGATGGCGTTCCCTTTGCTGGGCAGTCCTGGTGTTTGCCAGTTTACCCTTGCTGAACCTGCAAGGGGCGGAACCTGCTCCCTCGCTATTGGTCGACATCGAAGCGCTACGACATATCCCGGTCTTCCACAAAGGCCGGATTCAACCATTTGATACCTTTGCCAATATCATCATGGCCGAGGTTTGCGATCGCCCCAAGAAACGCAACGTCAAGCTAGGCCTCAAACCTTATCTCGACGAAAAACAGCTGGCCGATAAAAAGTATGCGGCTGCCAGCGAGCTCTTTCCTGGCGGCGAGGACCGCAGGTGGGATGGTGCAGAACTGGTTTTCAGCTGGCTCGTCGAGCAAGAAAAATGGGAAGACGTTCCGTTTATTTATGCCCCTCATCCGGATCTGCGCAAGGTTCTAGGAGTACCCGTTCAGCATATGAAGTTCAAGTACGTCTCACCACGACAGGTGCTTGAGTCAGAAGGACTGCGAGA
>JAYGDH010000599.1:0-5329 GCA_046583055.1 Pirellulaceae bacterium
ATGGCTGTCATTATTGACATCGGCAATGCCCGCGACATTCATCCGCGGAACAAGCAGGACGTCGGTGCACGCCTGGCCCGACTGGCCCTCGCCCAGGACTATGGGCGCGACATCGTTCCCTGCGGCCCGCTCTACAAGGGAATGAAAATCGAGGGGAACAAGATCCGCATCTCCTTCGACCACGTTGGAGGCGGCCTGATCACTGCCAAAAAAGAAGGGCTCACCCCGACGCAGGAGACGAGCGGCGCGGAGCTAACCCATTTTGCCATCCAGGCCGACGATGGCAAGTGGCATTGGGCGAAGGCTAGCATCGATGGAGCGACCGTCGTTGTCTGGGCCGAGGGGGTGGTCAAGCCGCAGCACGTCCGCTTTGGTTACCAGTCCAATCCGGTCGGTCTCAACCTTTACAACAGGGAAGGTTTGCCAGCCTCACCGTTTACGACGGACTGACCAGAAAGATACCTGCAACCCTTTTCCTGGCAAAGGATAGCAAGCGATGAAACATGTGACTGTTAGCCTCCTGCTCACGTCGCTGTTGCTCTGGTCCCCTGCGGACTGCTGGTCCCAATGGCCCCAGTTCCGTGGCCCTGATGGCCAGGGCCACTCCAATGACAAGCGGGTGCCCTTGAAATGGAGCGAGACCGAATCGATCACCTGGAAATCCAGCGTGCCAGGATCGGGCTGGTCCTCCCCGGTCATTGCCAATGGCCAAATCTGGCTGACCAGCGCCCATGACGGTGGCAAGTCACTGCATGCCGTCTGCCTTGATCAGAAGTCAGGCAAGCTCCTTTTCGACGTGGAAGTACTGACGACCGATAACGTGGGACCCAAGCATGTTCAAAATGGCTATGCTTCACCCACTCCTGTACTGGATGGAACACGCGTCTATGTTCATTTTGGACCTCGCGGAACCGTCTGCCTGGATCGCAAAGGAAAAATCCTCTGGAAGAATACCGAGCTACCGTTTGAACTGCCGCAAGGGGCAGCCAGTTCACCAATCCTTCACGAGAACAAGCTCATTCTTGTCTGTGATGGCACGGATGCTCAATTCGTGACTGCCCTGGACAAGATGACCGGTAAAATCCTCTGGAAAACGCCCCGCCAGCACCTCGAGCGAGTCAAGGACCGCGGATTCTTCAAGATGGCCTATGCAACTCCCTTGGTCGTCAATGTTGGTGGCGTTAGCCAGCTGATTTCTTCAGGATCGGAACATGTAGCTGCTTACGACATTGAGACCGGCAAGGAAATCTGGTGGCACCAGTACGTGGGCTTTTCGATCGTCGGCCGGCCTTCCTATGGGAATGGATTTTTCTATATCGGCGGTTCCGTTGCCCAGGACCATCACTGTATCTATGCCATCAAGCCGGGCGCCAAGGGGGAAGTGAAGGAAGAGGAGCTGGCCTGGAAAAACCCAGATGGAATCGGTCACGTTCCCTCACCGCTTCTCGTGGGCAAAGAAATTTACGTGGTGGACGATGAAGGAACGGCCCAGTGTTTGGATGCCATCACGGGCAAACCCCTCTGGAAAAAACGCCTGGGAGGTCGGTTTCGATGTTCGCCACTGCAAATTGGCGATCACGTCTATTTCCTCAACCAGGATGGCAAGGCAACCATCATCGAAACGGGTCGGAAATTCACGATCAAGGCCACCAACCAACTGGACGGCATGTTCCTGGCATCTCCAGCCGTCGCCGACGGAGCATTATTCTTGCGCAGCGAAAGGCACCTGTACCGCATTGAAGGTCGCAGCAGCAATTAACCCGCGACCGCATGTTCAGGAAAGCAATTGCTTGATGACCTGGGCCTCGTAGACGTCGGTCAGTTTTTCGCTACGGCCGTTGTGCTCATGATCCAACTTCTCATGATCCAGTCCCAGCAGGTGCAGGATCGTGGCATGGTAGTCCGACAGCCTGGTACGATTAACCACCGACCGATAACCGAAGTCATCCGTTTCACCATAGGTTTGGCCGCCCTTGATACCACCGCCCGCCATCCAGACACTGTAGCCGTACGGGTGATGATCACGCCCCTCGTTGCCTCGCTTGGCACCGGAACCACGCAACTCGGCTCCCGGTGTGCGTCCAAACTCCCCGCCCCAAAGAACCAGGGTTGAATCAAGCAGGCCCCGCTGCTGCAGGTCGGCCAGCAATGCGCCCACCGGTTGATCCGTCTGCGCACAACAGCTTTTCGTATTGACCACGTTATTGGTGTGTGTATCCCAAGGCTGGCCTTTCATCATGATTTGCACGTAACGGACGCCCCGTTCAACCAGCCGCCTGGCCATCAGGCAGCGTTTGCCGTAGGAGGAGGTGACACTGTTATCCAGGCCATACATGGCCTGGGTGGCCGCGGTTTCCCGGGTAACGTTCATGGCGTCCGTAGCAGCCAGTTGCATGCGTGCTGCCAATTCGAGGTTGGTGATCCGTGCATCCAGGTCCAGTTCCCGGGGGTGACGTTTCTGATGCCCAGCATTGAGTGACCGCAGCAGGTCCAGCTTACCAGCCTGGACCGAGCGAGGTTTTTTAATCGTCGGTTTCAAGTTCAGCACCGGGGTTCCCTCGCTGCGGAAAGCCGTTCCCTGGTAAACCGGGGGCAACCAACCACTGGACCAGTTACGCACACCATCCACCGAGTGCCCCGCCGGATCAGGCAAGGCCACGTAGGCCGGCAGATTCTGGTTAACCGTCCCCAGTCCGTAGGCTGCCCAAGAACCCAACGTGGGGCGTCCGGGAATAATCAAACCAGTCTGGGCCATCCAGATCGCATGCTCATGATTGCGATGTTCCGTGAACATGGATCGAATGACAGCAATCTTGTCTGCGTGCCTGCCAATATGCGAGAGCTGGTCTGAGAATTCGATGCCACTTTCGCCACGCTTGTGAAACTTGAACGGGGTGCCGAGCAGGTACTTGGTGCGATTCTCATCGTCGAGCACCTGGGCCGGCGGGTTCTGGCCGTCATACTTATTGAGCAGCGGCTTGGGATCCAGCAAGTCAACCTGGCTGGGACCACCGTGCATGAACAACTGGATAACCGCCGTGGCCTTGGGCGGGTGAACTGGTGGCCGAGGTTGCAGGTCATGAATACGCCGGGCAGCCGACGAGTCCTCGTTCAAGAGGGCTGCCAGCGCCAGCCCACCGAAACCTGACCCCAATCGCTTGAGCGTCTCCCGGCGGGAAATCTCGTATCGTTCCTTGGCTGTATGGTCCATGACAGGGCCTTCGTTAAATCTGTCTCTCGATTAGTCCACGTAAGCGAATTCGTTGCTCGACAGCAGCACATGGCAGAGATCGACGATCGATTGCCTGCGAGCATTCTCCTTGTTCACACCATCCTCATCAAGCGGTCCATGGAACCCACTGACCGAATCCCAGGCCTGCACCAGCTGTCCGTCCTGATCGACTTGCTTGATCGTAAACGACCACTTGAAATTATCCGAGGTCAATTCTCCATTCATGTCGAGCACCATAAAGATCTCCTCACCTTCCTGTACTTCCCTGGCCGGCAGATTAATCTCTTGCCGCTTGTGAGCAACGGTCCATTGTCCCGCCTGCCCTTGCTGATTGGAGGTGATCGTCGTGCGTACACCATTGCCCGCCGGCGACGGATGATGCACCATCCCATTGATCGTGATCTTGCCGGTAACTGGTGAGGTCCATTTCAGGATAACCGGCTTGCCAACTCCCGGATGACCACTGGTCGCATTAATTCCTGCCCAAAAAGATCCCCTGAACGGGTAACCGGGCCCCAGTTGCCACTGCGCCTTCTCGTAAGTGGGAAAGGCCGTGTAAGCAACCTTCCTGGGGTCCTTACTGTCGATCGTACCGTAGCCGTAGGCCCAGACTTTCTTGCCCCCGCTGCTCGCCAGGTGCAGGGCCTGCTGCTTCTGCGTAAAGGCTTCCAGGGTTTTGCGTTCCGCGGCACCGGGAGGACGGCAGTAGGCCAACTCGACCGCTCGCCCCAGCGGGTCCTCGCTCGACTCCTGCAGGACGCGTTCAGCAAAGGCGATCGCCGCATTGCTCACCAGGTCACTATTCATGAGCGAGAGAGCCTGCAACGGCACCGTTGATTGCGAGCGACGGGTGCAGTTGGTTTCCAGGTCCGGCTGATCAAACAACTGTAAAAATGACACCGGAGCAGAACGTTTGCTACGCAGATAGATAGATCGCTTTTGAGGCAACTTGCCATCGTTGACCACGACCTCTCCATCGGTCCGAGTGGCGATCCCGACCGGGTAGCCGTACATATGCGACTGCAGGCCTCCGGACACTTCCAGGATACTGTCACGCAGTGGTTCCGCTTCCAGCCGCCTGAGGTTCTGTCGCCAGAGAAGGCGATTCTGGGAATCTGCTTTTTCGGCTCGATCCGCCAGTTCACCCTCGTTGCGCGACACCTGCCGATAGGCCGTCGAGGTGAGCATCAATCGATGCAAATGCTTGAGGCTCCAGTTGGCTGATTCCAGTTCCACAGCCAACCAGTCGAGCAAGTCCAGGTGAATGGGATCCTCGCCCGCCCAGCCAAAATCTTCCATGGTGGAAACCAGTCCCTCTCCAAAGTGATGCAACCAGAGGCGATTGGCCATGACCCGCGACGTTAATGGATGACGCGGTTGCGTCAGCCACTGCGCTAGTGCAGTACGTCGACCGGAAGTGGGTGATCCTTTCTCGGGCGGCTGCCACTCAAATGGCTGCCGGGCCTTGATCATTTCCGGAACACCCGGCTTAACGACCGGCCCCGGCGTCTGGGCATCACCTCGGCGGAGCAGGGGGGTAAAGGGATCGTTCTTTACATCATAGGCGGCATAGACGTAGTCGAAATGCATGCGGCGCTTTTCCTGGGCAGCGATGGCTGCATTCTTTTCCGCCACGGTTTTCTTATAACCGGGAAAGCCGCTGGCAATCTCCGCTGCCAGCTTGTCCGCAGCAGGGCGCAAGAATGTGCCAAATTTACCGACCAGGTAGTTCTGGACCGCGTTACGCTTGTCCGCAGCGACTGCCAATGCGGCCAGCAGGTCCTCACGAATCTGCGGCGACACCGTTTTCAGCCGCTGCTGATAAAGTTTCTCTGCCTGGGTCTTGCCGAGTTCGACGATTTCCTTCTTGATCGTTGCCACGTTGGCGTCCACTTCCTGCTTGCGTGCCGCCGCAGCTTCCTCCTGCTTCTTCGATGCGATTGGCCGTTTGCGGTCACGGAAAGGGATCCATTTTTCCGGGCTGTAGACCGTCATCAGGATCGACTGCAACTGGTAGTAATTCTTCTGCGTGATCGGATCGAACTTGTGATTGTGGCACTTCGCACATTTGACCGTGATCCCCATCAAGCTGCTGGT
>JAYGDH010000634.1:0-2822 GCA_046583055.1 Pirellulaceae bacterium
GCTCGCAGATCAACATGGCCTGACCCGTAACTGGTTTACCCAGTTGCCGTTCAATCCCTACGGTGATCGAATCGCCGATGTTTCCATGTATGTTAGTCGCCGCAAGGCCCGTTGTTTACACAAAGTAATCCGTGGTGACGACCGTTGGGTCTACACGGATCAGGACTTGACGTCCTTTCAGAAGCCGCAGGGTCGCGAGCAGGCGAAGCAGAAGGCTGACGAGCAGTTTTTTGCATTCCAGAACAACCAGATGGTACTGCTTATCAATCCCCGCAAGGGAGAGAATGGCAGCGTCATGGTGGTTTATGACCAGGCAGGTGAAGAAAAGGTTCGAGGAGTGATTCACGTCGTCGGGACGCCGGATCAATTGCAGACGGGACGCCAGGCCCTCGTGCAGTTAGTGAAGCAAAACAAGGTCGAGATGATTGCCATCGATCATGGTGATTACAGTGTCGAGGCTGGACAATTGATCGAAGACGTGTTGGCGACCGAACTGGTCCAGCAAAAGGTAGTATTCCTGCAATTGCTTCGACACTATGAACCCGAAATTACCATGACGGTTCTGACGGAACAGGGCAGCGTGGTTACGGTTGATGCAGAAACCGGACGCGTGCTGTGGAGAAAGAAAATTGGAGATCGTAATGATCCTCCCGCCGGGGTAGCCTGCACGGATGACTACACGGTCGCAATTACCGGTGTTCGGGTCTACGTCATGAATCGGCTCGATGGAAAATTGCTATGGGTCAAGAAAACCACCAGCCATGATTTCTGGAAACGCCCCCGGGATACGATTCCTTCAGGAAGTCCGGCTGTTTCCGAGGATACGGTTTTCTTGCCAGCACTCAACGGTCGCCTGCAGGCTTTTTACCTGCATGATGAGGAACGACCGCCGGAGATTTACGTTTCGCCCGGTCGCGTGTTAGTGAAGCCGACGGTTGGTTTAACCAGTATTGCCTGGCCCAGTGATTATGGGCGCGTCTATCTTAGTGACATTAATCGACCTCACCTGCAGGGACGCTTACAAGCACTTACCGATATCGTGGCTCCGGTCGCTTACCTGCCTCCGGATAAATTCGTGGTAGGATCACTAGGTGGCTTCGTTTACTGTTTTTATGAGAGCGGCGGTAAAGTGGCATGGCGACTGTCGATCGGTGAGCCAATTATGCAGTCGCCGATCCTGGTCGCTGGATCGGCTTTTGTCATCGGTGCGGACGGTGGTATTTATTCAATTGACTTGAAGACGGGAGCCAAGAACTGGAACTCCCGGGGGGTCAAGAAGTTTATCGGGGCGAGTGGCAGACGGATTTATTGCCTTGATCTGCTGGATCGATTGGTCATCCTGGACCAACTCACGGGAACGCGACTTGCCGTGCTACCGACCAATGGCGTCGATTTTGCCTACCTGAATCCCTACACGGATCGGCTCTACTTTGGTACCAAGTCGGGCTTGATGCAGTGTTTTCGTGAATCGCAACAGCAACATCCAATAGTACATGCAGGTGTTAGCTCACAGATTCGGCGGGATTGTGATTGCGAAAAAGGACCCACAGATCCCAACGAGCAGGCAGCAAACCCGGGGGAGCCCCAACCGGCTCAGCCTGGGAACCCGGCACCCGCAGGGCCCAATCCTTTTGGCGGGGGTGCTCAACCTGCCAAGCCGGCGGCCCCCAATCCCTTCGGAGGTGAGAATCCGTTCGGTGGCAATGGTGGTAATAAGAAGCCCATGCCGAACCCGTTCAAGGGTGATAACCCCTTCAAGTAAGGCGGGGATGACAGGGGCAGATGGGGTGGTTGCGGTGACCGCTGGCAGGGAAAGCTGGCGGCAGGTTGCCAGCAGAGTAAGGAAAATCCTTCTCGGATATCGCCGCTCGGGAGCACAAATCTTCTCTGGGTGCTTGACCATTTGGTTGCCAGTCTTTACACCATGAAGCGTTGTGGTGGAAGCCGTCCGTGGCGATCGTGCTCTGTAATGGATCTGGACGCTTCTTTCGACAGCTGGTCGTTGTTGACTTGAGGTCGTTGTTCCCATTTTTAGACAGGTGTTGGATGTCTTCAGTTCCCGTGCGTAGAGCGTTGTTGAGTGTTAGTGATAAAACAGGTCTCACGGAATTGGCCCGTGGACTGGAAGCTAAAGGAGTTGAACTTTATAGTACCGGCGGTACGCGACGGCACCTGGAAGGGGAAGGCATTACGGTACAGGATATTGCCGAGTACACGGGTTTTCCCGAGATGATGGACGGTCGAGTAAAGACATTGCATCCAAAAGTGTTTGCCGGCATTCTTTGTCGGCATGATCGTGACGATGACATGGCAGCGCTCTCGGAGCACTCCATTTGCAGCTTCGAACTGGTCGTGGTAAATCTCTATCCATTCCAGGAAACGATTACTCGACCCGATGTTACACGGAGCGAGGCGATCGAACAGATTGATATCGGTGGCCCCAGCCTGGTCCGCGCCGCTGCCAAGAATCATGCCTTTGTTTCTATCGTTACCAACTCGGAACAGTATGCGGCCGTTCTTGATGAGGTTAACGAGGCAGGTTGCACCTCGTTGGAATTGCGCCAGCAGTTAGCAGGTGCTGCTTTCGCCAGTACGGCTGAATATGATCGTGCCATTGCCGATTATTTTTCCGCCGAGACCGGAGAAACGCCATTCCCGGAGAAAATGACACTACTGCTGGAGCGGCAAGCGGAATTGCGTTATGGCGAGAATCCCCACCAGGCTGCTGCACTGTATCGGGGAGTTGATGCGGGCGGCGCCAGCCTGATGACCGCACGACAGCTGAACGGGAAAGAACTTTCTTACAACAACCTGCTGGATCT
>JAYGDH010000642.1:0-6199 GCA_046583055.1 Pirellulaceae bacterium
GGTTTTGATTTCTTTCCCACGTTCTGTGAATGGGCCGGTATCTCGGCCCGTAAATTACCGCAGGGGATTGAGGGTGGCAGTATCGTATCGTTACTGGCTAACCCGAAACAGATCCAGGTCAAGCGACCTCGCGAGGAACTGGTTTTTCACTTTCCCCACTACCAGACGGCTGACGGGCCACATTCGGCGATCATGTTGGGTAATTTGAAACTGCTTAAATTTTATGAAGACAATCGACTGGCCCTGTATGATCTGTCCAAGGATATCGGTGAGCAAGATGATCTTTCTCAGCGGCTGCCACAGCAGGCAGACCAGTTGCACCAGCGACTGAACCGTTACCTGGCTGCCGTTGGTGCGCAGTTGCCGGTCGTGAATCCCGGTTACGACCCCAGTCGCCCACCGACACTTCCACAAAAAGGGAAGCGGGGACAGGGGAATCGTGCTGGCCGCCCACGTCGTTAAGCGATGAGTTCCTTGATGACCTCGCCACCGAACTGGCTCAGCTGCTTGAAGCGGCCGCCATGGAAATAAGTCAGCTTGTTGTCATCCAGTCCCATCAGTCGCAGCAGCGTGACGTGCAGGTCACGGATGGGGTGAACGACCTCGACGGCCTTTTCTCCTAGTTCATCGGTATTTCCGACCACGTGACCGGCATTTACACCTCCGCCGGCCAGGAAGATTGGCATCGCCTGCTTGTTGTGATCACGTCCAGCACGTTGACCTCCACCACGCAAACCGTTATCCGGGGTGCGGCCCAATTCACCAGCCCAGACAATCAGGGTTTCATCCAGTAACCCGCGTTGGTGCAGGTCAGCGATGAGTGTAGCGATAGGTTTGTCAACGGAACGTATGCGTTCTCTATGAGATCGCTCGATATAGTCGTGAGAATCCCAGCCAGCCGTGTAGAGTTGGATGAAACGTACTCCCTGTTCGAGCAGGCGGCGGGCTAATAGGCAGCTGCGACCAAAATCGGCGGTTCGCTTGTCGTCGAGCCCATAGTCGGCCTGGGTCTGCGCCGTTTCCTTGTTCAGGTCAAGGATCCCGGGTACCTGCATCTGCATGCGAAAGGCAAGCTCGTAACTGTCCATACGTGCTGCCAGGTCGGCATGAGCAGGGTGTTGACGGGCATGAACCTGGTTGAGTTGTCCCAGTAGATCAAGGTTACTGCGCTGCTGGGCACGTGTGACTCCCGCAGGAGGTTGCAGATCCAGGATAGGTGATCCCTTGGCTCGCAGGGTCGTTCCCTGGTGATGGGGTGGCAGGAAACCGTTGGACCAGTTGGCGGCTCCACCCTGTGGATAGGCCACTTCCGGAAGCACGATAAAGCCAGGTAAATCCTGGTTTTCGGTTCCCAGGCCATGAGTAACCCAGGCACCGAGAGCCGGGTCACCACCAAAGCGGTTGCCAGTGTTCATGTGGTAGTTGGCCGTTGGGTGGTTGATCGATTCGGCCTGGCAGCCACGGTAGACACAGAGGTGGTCCGCGACACGGGCCAGATGTTTCCAATGTTCGCACATCGGGATTCCTGCTTCCCCGACCTGGCTGTATTTGAAGGGGCTTTTCACATAGTATCGTTTCCCGGTTCCCATGTTCGAGACAAACTTGTCCTGACGATTGAACTCCTGCAGGTGCAGATCAGCCAACTTGGGTTTTGGATCGAAGGTGTCGATGTGGCTGGGCCCACCCGCCATGTAGAGGAAGATGCAGCGCTTCGCCTTGGCCTGGGGAAAGTGTGCCGGGCGTGGTGCCAGGGGGCCGCGTGGTGCGGGGTCGGCCTGTAACAGTCCCTGGAAAGCCAGGGCTCCCAGGCCACTATTTAATCCGTAAAGGAAACTGCGTCGATCCATGGCTCAATACACGTATGAAAATTCGTTGGAGTTCAGGAGTACCAGGCAGAGGTCTGCCAGCGCACGGGTCCGAGGTGTTACGTCCCAGGGTTTCAGGTCCGGGACATACTGGTCACTCCGGTAAAGGTCGAGGTCTTCCACCCACCAGAAGGCGAGGCCCGTCATTTCCTCCACCATTCGTCGGATAACACGGGTTGGCATTTCTGTTTTTATCGGCGGCTGAGCCTCGTGCTGGCTAGTCATCTTGTTGACATGCTCAAGGCATACCTGCTGTTCCGCCGCCGTCACGGTGCGCTGGTAAACCAGTTGGAAAGCCCGTTGGATCTGTACTTCCAGGCTGCCTGGTTGTTCCTTCTCGATTCGAGCTGCCAGGGCCAGGGCACGGGCACGAATAATCGGACTGTTCAACAGGGTGAATGCCTGCGGGGCAATCGTGGCACTTTCACGTCGTTCGCAGGATACGTCCGGTCCTGGCTTGTTGAATACCTGCAGCAGTGGATCTGCCAGGGTCCGGATACGTTCGGCGTAAATGGTGCGCCGGTTGCGTTGCGCGGGCAGCAGGTCCGACTGGTAAGCTGGTCCCACGGAGCCCATGATGTGCCGTGGTTGCATGGCAATCTCAGCGTTGATTTCCGGGTGTACGGGGATTCCGCCCAGCTTTCGATTCAGTTCGCCCGAACTGGCCAGCATGGCATCGCGCAGTTCCTCGGCCGCCAGGCGTCGCGGTTGGAACATGGCATAGCTGTTTCCGGCAGGATCCAACTTGGCCAGTGTGGCTGGATCCGGGTGGCTGGAGGCACGGCGATAGGTCTTGGAAAGTAGCAGACGCCGCTGCATTTTCTTGAACGACCAGCCCTCATCGATAAAGGTTGTGGCCAGCCAGTCCAGCAACTGGGGATGCGTTGGTTTCTGTCCCGTGGCTCCGAAGTTGTTGGGGTTGGCGGCCAGTCCCCGGCCGAAGTGCCATTGCCAGATGCGGTTGACGATCACACGCGCCGTAAATGGATTGTCGGCGGAGGCAATCCAGTCCGCCAATTCTCGTCGTCGACCCTCCAGCTGGTCGGTGACGACGGAGCCCGCCTCGGATCCACTGGAAAAGCTGAGTACCCCTGGTTTCACGGAATCGGTGGGAGATTCAATGGATCCACCCGTCAGGATATGGATGGGAGCCGCCTGCATGGCCTGGCGGGCCTTGACGCCAGGGAGTTTCCAGACCACGAGGTGCGAGACGGTTTTCGTGTTCTTGCCGTTGTAAACGCTGTACGCTAGTGGCTTGAATCGTTTCAGCTCATGCTGCAGTTGCTGGCTGCGTTTACGGGATACCTTGGCCTGTCCCTTGGTCTCGCTCTCGGCGTCAAATTCCGAAACCGGTCGTTCACTTTCCGGAAGCGATAGGATACTGCGAATTCCCTTTACCTTGGCCAGTTGTTCGTAGCGTGCTTTCCCCGCAGCCATGCCGTCCTGGTTTTCGTAGTCCTGGAAAGGAAGGGTTCGATCGGCGAATTGAAGCGGGGAGAAAATTGCCTGCAGGCGATAGTAGTCGCGTGTCGGGATGGGATCGAACTTGTGGTCATGACATTTTGCGCATCTCAGTTCCGTTCCGAGGAAGGAAACCCCGACGGCATTGACCACGTCATCCAGGTATTGTTGGCGAGTCACGGCGGCCACCGTCATCGACGTATGTTCCCAGGGCCCCATGCGCAGGAAACCGGTTGCGATTACGTGGTCTGGCTTGTCCGGAGCGATCTCATCTCCAGCGATTTGTTCTCGAACAAACTGGTCATACGGCTTGTCATCGTTAAAAGAACGGATCACGTAATCCCGGTATCGCCAGGCATTGGGTCGTGGGTAATCGTTGGAAAAGCCTGCCGTGTCGGCATAGCGAACGACGTCCAGCCAGTGACGGGCCATCTGCTCGCCGTAATGGGGCGATGCGAGCAATCGATCCACCAGTGCGATCCACGCTTGTTCAGGATCCTGCCGGGAAGCGGCCAGGAAGTCGCTCACTTGCCGTGGAGAGGGAGGTAAACCCGTCAGGTCAAAAGTGACTCGGCGCACCAGTGTCAATGGATCAGCTTCCGCAGCCACGGCAAGTGCTGGAGGCAGGCGATGCTGGATAAATCGGTCCACGGGATGCCCCGCGGTGCCTGGTAACTTTGGTAGCTGCAATGGCTGGAATGCCCAGAGGTTTAGCGGATTGTAGGCGCGATCGGTCCATTGCTGAGAAAGGCCTCCGCTGGTTTTGACCTGGACGTCATCCGGCGTGCTCCAGGGATTTTTCTGCTGGCGCAGTTCCTTGAGCCGCTTCATCCCGGGCCAGGGTGCGCCAGCATCAATCCACTGCTGCAGGTATTCGAGTTCCGAGGGGGAGAGGCGGTCGTTTTCCTTGGGAGGCATGGCTGACCAGTCGTCACCGTCTCGCGTGGCGGCCAGGTAGAGTGGACTTTGTCCTGATTTGCCAGGCACGGCAGCCGCCTGACCACTTTCGCCACCCTTGAGTAGTCCGGCAGCATTGCGCAGGTCCAGTTCGCCCTTGATATCTTTGGGGTCGTTACCGTGACAGGCCAGGCAACGTGTTGTCAGCAGAGGCTCGACCTGGAAAGCAAACAGTAATTCACCGGTCTCCTGTGGTGACCGTGACTGGGCAGCAGGGTCGTCTCCCCGAACGAGGCCGGGCAGGGTGATACTTACCAGGATCGCCAGCAGCAAGTTTCGCGGAAGTCTGCTATTGGCCGAGCGTCGTTGCATGGTGCATTCCAAAATGGTCAAGGAAACCAGTATGTATTTTAGCGAGTTGTTGTCACGGTTGCAAAAGGAGCAGCGATCGAACTGGTAGCACGCTGGAGACTGCCAGCTAGGGTTGTAGCTGGTGTTTGCCGTCGGCGTATTTTTTATGGCAGGCGTTACAGTTGGTGAGCATCGCCGTGTAGGCCTTGCGAGCCGCGGTGTAGTCAGACTTCCTGGCCGCCTGGTAGAGCTCACTGCCACGGGTTCTGACCGCCACGCTGAGCGGGGCCCAGGCATAGCCATTTTGCTTGGGCCCGCGTGTCATCAGCAGGTTAGTTGCCTCGGCCAGGGTTAAGGCATCCCCCTTAATTCCCTTCCAGGCCTGCTTGTCCTTGGGCTTGCTGGCCAGGCTGGCCTGGAGCCGTTTATAGTTGGGTTCGAACACGTATTCCATGAAATGATGCATCGATTCATCGACAGGTTGAGGACCGGTTGCAGGCGGTGCTGCCAAGGCGGCTGCAGTCGTCTCGAGTGATCTTGACCTGTCACTTAAAAAACCGAGAGTCACCAGGATAGTGAGCACGAGAAGAGAGGCTGATTTACTTGTTATTTTCATGTTGATACTCCAGTGTTTGCAATCAATAGGTATTCGGCGAGTGAGGAATCTGATGACCTCAAGCTCACGTAAGAATGTCGTGAACCACGCGGTTGATTTACCCGTCTGTAACTCTTGTTGTTATAAGAAGAAAGCCTTCCGCAAAATTGCGGAAGGCTCACCATTAAGAAAGTCGGGGTGAGAGGATTCGAACCTCCGACCTTTTGACCCCCAGTCAAACGCGCTAACCAGGCTGCGCTACACCCCGAACAGTGTCGCCATATGGGCCCCCCCGGGATGCTCCGCCCCCCTAAGGTGGACACTGATCATATGGCGACACAGTCAATATAACCTTTTCCGGAAATCGGGCAACGGTTAACCGGCAGGGTTTGGCAGCTTTCTCCTGCTAGGGTAAGATCCCTTAAACAATCTTTGCTCCAGACAAAGGGAAATTTCTTCCATGGCTCATTTTGCAACACGCCTCGCCAGGGCGATCCAACGATGCCAGAACCCGGTGCTTGTTGGGATTGATCCTCGCGCAGACCAGTTGCCGACTGGTCTACTGGCAGAGTCTGAGCGTGGTAATCCAGTGGCCGTGGCAGATGCCTTTCGGCGATTTGGACAGGGAATTATTGATGCCGTCGCTCCCCTGGTGGCCGTGGTGAAACCGCAGACAGCTTTTTTTGAGCAGCTGGGGCCCCCAGGGATGAATGCCCTGTATGACGTCGTTCAGCATGCTCAACAGCAGGGCCTGATGGTGATCCTGGATGGCAAACGCAATGATATCGGTTCCACGGCCACGGCCTATGCCGATGCTTACCTGGGAGCTGGCCAGGCCAGTCCCTGGGGGGCCGATGCGCTGACAGTCAGCCCTTACCTGGGAGACGATAGCCTGGATCCCTTCGTGGAGGTTGCCCGGCAGCGGGATGCAGGGATCTTTGTACTGGTGAAAACTTCCAATCCCGGTGGCAAGTGTTTCCAGGATTTGTCATCTGAAGGGCAGCCACTCTATCGACATGTGGCACGCCTG
>JAYGDH010000649.1:0-1991 GCA_046583055.1 Pirellulaceae bacterium
CGACGCTCTTCCGATCTGCCATTTGCCGACCATGGCCGTGCGGTAGCCTTGCTCGCGCAGGACGCTGGCGAAGGTGAGCTGGCCGCGGGCAATGACCGGGCCGGCCCTCCAGTTGAGGCGATCGCGGCGGGCAGCAAAACGGCCGGTGATTAAAGAATGTCGCGACGGCACGCAGGTTGAGCCTCCGGAATGCGCGTCGGTGAAGACCAACCCATCCGCTGCCAGGCGATCCAAATGGGGCGTGGCGATTTTGCTGTTGGGATTGTAAGCCTTGAGGTCGCCGTAGCCCATGTCATCGGCCAGGATGAAGACCACGTTGGGCGAGGCAGCCCAAAGAGTCGCAGGATTCGCCCAGCTTACCAGGGAAAGAATTAAAAGAAGTGTTCTCATTTTTTATTGTTTCCAAGGGTCAAAAGGTTTTACGGACACGAGTTTCCTGATGGCCCCCATCTTCGCCCCCTGGGGCGGCGCGTGCAAGGGGTTTTTGCAGACATTGCATAGCTGTTGGGAACGGGAAGCACAGGTTATCATTTAGTCGTTTGATTTTAAATTCAGCCCCGTGCCCCAAATGGATAGCCAGGGACACGGAGGTCTGTTCACGAAACCATCAGTCGAGGGTGCCAGAACAAGATGGACGATGCTGTGCCGAAAGGTGTTCGTGAAATCCAAGTGACGCTGAGACAGGATGGGCATGCTGGCAATGTCACGGCTGGTGTCCCTGACCGTTCGATGTCAATGCTTGAGTTGCTTCCGGTGATGCAGGACTTCACGGGTGCCGTTGTCCAGATGGCTGAACAGGTTGCGGAGCGTGAAGGCAAGTCGATCTCATGCTGCGCTGGCTGCAGCGCTTGTTGCTCGCAACTGGTGCCGATCGCACCGGTTGAAGCCATTCACCTGGATCGGGTCGTTGATACGATGCCCGAGCCGAAGCGATCTGCTCTTCGAAAACGGTTTGCCGAGACTATCGACCGACTGCAAGAAGCAGGAATGCTGGAGCAACTAGAGGACGTCACGGGTGCCGACAACGTTGACAGTACTAAGCGTCAGCGTATCGGTGATGATTACTTCCGCATAGGACTGCCTTGCCCTTTTCTCGAAGAGGGGAGTTGTAGTATTTATGCCGACCGTCCGTTGATTTGCCGAGAGTACCTCGTGACCTCGCCGGCGGTTAATTGTGAAAGTCCGACTCCCAAGACAATCGACATGGTGCCACTGGCAGCGAAATCCGCCCGAGCCCTTATCTCGCTGGGCGCAGAACGATCCAGCAACTCGTTAAAACGCCGCTGGATTCCCTTGCCATTAGCCCTGCGTTTTGCCCAGCAGGTCGATCGGGAGGATTGGCCTGGGGAAGATCCTGCCGTCGAACTTTTCACTGACTTCCTGGAGCGTGCTCAATCGAAATGAGTAGCGTCTGCAGGTCTTTTGGGAGCAGATCATGCTGCTGGAGGGCTCGTGTTCAGGAAGGGGCTAACACCCATGTCGGAAAAGATTCAATGGGGGAACTGGGAACTGCTTCCATCGATCACCAAGCCAATCCGCGAAGGTGCAGCCTGATTAAAGTTTGTCACTCGCAGTGGCTGATGTTTTGCCTGGTGGTTCTTTCGGTCGTGTAACGGATGAAGATCCAATCATTGAACGCGCTGGCGTGAAAACTCGTGTTGCATTGCTTGTGCTCTGGTCGCACCACGCTGGCCGTTTCTACTTCGTCCGCGCGATCAGCACTTTCGCTCTCTTGACGATCTCCTCGTTCTTTGTTGCAGCGACGACTTTCGTCATTGCATCGGCGACCGACTTCGGGTCGTTACCGACGATCTTTTCCCCGATCGTCACGGCCGCCTTGCTGGCGTCTTCACTGAGTGACGGATTCCCCAGGTGTGGAGTGATCATTCTCAGGCCTTGCGTCGAAGGGAACCGCGTGAGTGTGTCGAGAACCAGCTTGCGTTCTTCATCTCGACTGGCGGCGGCGAAAGCTTTTCTGCTCATTTGCAGAC
>JAYGDH010000010.1:0-2657 GCA_046583055.1 Pirellulaceae bacterium
GCTGGCCAACTCGGCGAGGCATCACCTGTTACCGACTCTATGATCGGGATGTCCCCGAGATTCCGCTGGTCGTCGACCGGTATGAAGACCATCTGCATATCTCGGAATACGAACGACCGCATGACCGGGATCGGGCACAGCATGTCGATTGGCTGGAGCTGATGAAAAAAACGGCGGCCAGTGCGCTGGACCTCGATGTGCGTAATGTCTTCCTGAAACGACGAGAACCGCAGCGAGGTAGTTTGCAGCACCAGCACCTCTCTCGAGATCAATACGAGCTAACCGTTCAGGAGGGTGGATTGGAGTTCCTGGTCAACCTCTCTGATTATGTTGACACCGGGCTTTTCCTGGATCATCGCATCACGCGAGGGCTGGTTCGCGATCAGGCAGATGGGGCGTCTTTCCTTAACCTGTTCGGATATACCGGCAGTTTCTCGGTGTATGCCGCTGCTGGGGGTGCGGAACAAACCACGACAGTCGATCTCTCGGGAACCTATCTGGACTGGGCTCGCCGAAATATGTCCCTTAACGGCTTTGCTGGAAAGAAGCATTCGTTCGTCAAGGCGGACGGCCGGGAATTTGTGAAAGGGACCCCGGTGGGGCCTCGCTACGACCTGGTGATGGTTGATCCGCCGACATTTTCAAACAGCAAGGAACTTGAAAATGACTGGATCCTGCAGGATCATTGGGCAGGCTTGCTGAACGACCTCGTGCTGCGTATGAAACCGAAAGGTGTTATCTATTTCTCGACCAACTATCGGCGTTTTAAGTTCGATGATAGCTGCCTGCCGGGTTGCGATGTGCGTGAGGTCAGTAAGAAAACGGTGCCCGAGGATTTTCGTAATCAGCGCATCCATCGGTGTTGGCAAATCCAATGCCCCTGAATGGAGATCCCGATGAAAGTACTGGGAAAAGGCTGGCAAGAGGGAGATCCGGTGCCCGTGGTCGGCTGGCTGTTGATCGGCACGCTCAGTACCCTGTTCTCCCTGGTAGCTGGCTCCTTCATGTCCCTGGCGTTCTATTACATGCGAGGCTGGATCGCTCTTCCACTCTATTACCTGCACCGGGAATGGGTCGTCTATCACGGGGACATTGCCTGGACACTCGGTTTTGCTGCCGGGGTGGCAATGACGCTCTTTGGTAAAGGTCGCTGGAAACGAGGCAGTCCGCCGAAGATACGGGAAGAAAAGGATCCAGTAGTCGAAAAAGTACCCCTGGTTTCGTTGGATGCAGTGGTGAAGCGTACCCTGGTGGGCACGCTCGTTGGCCTGCTGGTGGGACTGTTCCTGGCACTGGTGCTGGAGATGATGTTCTTCTCCGCTTCCCTGTGTCCAGTTGGTCCGCCAGCGTGGAAGGCTGCGGTGAAAACGGAATATCGCCGTGACCGGCAGTCAGTCAATGAAAGAGCAGAGACGAAGATGGTGATGTCCAGCAGTCACCCCCTGTTCAAGTACCTGTTCTTCGTTCCGGTCTGTGCCTCGACAGTTGTTGGCGGCGGCATTGGCGGAGTGACTGGGATGCGCAGTTGGTTGCGCCGTTAATGCCGATATGGGGTACTACTTGGCAAGGTATTCCAGCCGGCGCTGGACCAGCGGTTCCCGGGACTTAATCTTCTTGGCATCTACCTCGAACGTGTGGCCATGATGATCACGCAGGAAGACCAGCGTGTTCATAGTCATGGCGGCGGCGGCATTGGAACCGTTGCGTGCCAGGACGTCCAGCAGCGTGGGGCTGGGATCATGTACCTGGAGAATTCCCAGGAACTCGGCCGCCCGCACTCGCACCATGTCATCCGGGTCACGTAGCAACGGCTTGACCTCGGTTGCCAGGGATTGCGCCGCCGTACCAAGACAGCTGCAGGCGGTGACCGCCCAGAAACGAATACGCGGATTCTTCGATGTGAGGGCCGTCCGGAGTTGCGGCCGGGCAGCGTCAAAGGGAAGGAGGGCCAGGTCCGCGGTTTCCAGGAGCGTGGCGATTTCGGCCGCCTGCTGCTTGCCAAAGGCGGCTCCATCGGCGAGCGCCATATCGATCATCTGGTTCTCAGGGTAGAAGCTTAGGTCGTTGATCGCCAGCAGCCTTTGCTGCAACCTGGAGCGTAATTGGACCAGGATGTCCTCAAACGCCGGATCAGAAGCCAGGTTGTTTACCTCGTGTGGATCCGTTTCGACGTCGTAGAGAAGTTCGACCGGCTTGGCCTTAAAAAAATGGGACTGCGCGTCATTAAGTTTTCCCTGCCGGTAGAGGTCCCGCCATTCACTGAAGGCCAGCATGCGATAGCGATAATTGTTCTGGAGTGAATCCGGGTAATAACACTCGTAGTTCCGGATGTACTTGTACTTTCCCTTGCGGAGGCTGCGGACCAGTTCGTATTTTTCGTCAAAGCGGTCGGCATAGCCGAGTGTTTCGTCTCGAGCTGCCAACTCCGAGGGGGAGATTGTTTTTCCCAGGAATGCTTCGCCATCCATGCTCTCGGGACAATCCACTCCAGCCAGGTTGAGGACGGTGGGCGCGAAATCGATGAAGCTGACGAAGCCAGGTTGTCTCGTTCCTGGCTTTAACGTGACCAGGTGTTGCCATTTCGGAGGCACCCGCACTACCAACGGTACATGCAGACCGGATTCATACAGGTAGCCCTTGCTGCGAGGCAGCACGCC
>JAYGDH010000063.1:0-23609 GCA_046583055.1 Pirellulaceae bacterium
AGGAGGAAGAAGAGGAGGAGGGGGCGGAGGAAGAGTAAGCGTTTGTAGACCGTGAAAGAGGTAAAAAAGGGATTCGGGCAAGTGGTATACTGCCGGGTCTTTCATTGCGTTGACGTTGGTGGGAATCGGACTTATAGTGAATCTTGTGCGGCCTTTTGGCCCTGTTGTCAGCAGAGCAAACGAGTAACGGGGTTCTGTCAGGAAGTCATGATTACACAGCGATTATCCAGGCGCGAAGGGTTTGTGGGCGACTAACGTTAAGGGAGCTAATATTTGCCCCGAGACTCACCACGGGTCGCGGGTTTTTTTGTTGAGGCTCAGGGTAAAAAGAAACAATGCGATCGATACAGATCTACGACACGACGTTACGTGATGGGACGCAGGGAGAGGGTGTCAGTTTGTCGTTGCAGGACAAGTTGCAGATCACCAAGCGTCTTGACGAGATGGGCGTGGATTATGTTGAGGGTGGCTATCCGTTGTCGAACGAAAAGGACGCTGAATATTTCGCAAGAATTCAGCAGTTGGACCTGAAGCACGCAAAGGTCTGTGCTTTCGGTATGACACGTCGCAAGGGGATCGCGGCCCAGGATGATCCCGGGATGCGGGCCTTGGCCAATGCCAAGTCTCCCGTATGCACGGTGGTTGGAAAGACATGGGACTTTCACGCGACTGAAGTCTTGCGAGTGACACTGGAAGAAAACCTGGCCATGATTGCTGACAGTGTTCAGTTCCTGGCCGGTATGGAACGCGAGGTTATTTACGACGCGGAACATTTTTTTGATGGCTGGAAAGGCAACCCGGAGTATGCAGGGCAGACCTTGTTGGCAGCAGCAAGGGCAGGTGCTCAGCTGATCGTGCTGTGTGATACCAACGGTGGTAGCATGCCGGAAGAAATTCGTCGCTGCATGGAAGAAGCGACAGCCGTGCTGGCAGAAACCGGCGTATCACTGGGGGTTCACTGTCACAATGATTGCGAGTTGGCCGTCGCGAATTCACTGGCAGCAGTTGATACGGGCGCGGTGCAGGTGCAGGGAACCATGAATGGGATCGGTGAACGTTGCGGTAATGCAGACCTGGTTTCGGTGATTTCCAACCTGGCGATCAAGAAAAATGATTACGAGGTGCTGGGAGGACGTTCGCTGGAACAACTGACTGAGCTATCGCGGTACGTTTACGAAACGACCAACATGAATTTGCGAGCCGGCCAGCCGTTTGTCGGGCAGAGTGCCTTTGCTCACAAGGGAGGCATGCATGTCCATGCGATCAACCGGGCCACGGCCAGTTACGAGCACATGGATCCACAGTTGGTCGGTAATGCTCGGCGTGTTTTGATCAGCGAGTTGTCTGGTCGTAGTAATATCATGGCCTGTACGCGACAGTACAACGTGGAAGACAACCGTGAGTTGATGGACAAGATCCTGATGCAGGTGGTCACCCTGGAAAACCAGGGATACCAGTTCGAGGCGGCGGAGGCTTCCTTTGATTTACTGGTGCGAAGATGTGCCGGGGTATTTGAGTCGCATTTTGATCGGGTTAAGTACCACGTGGGTGTGACGGCAGAAAATGATGGCCAGCTCCTGACCGAGGCGACTGTCAAGGTCAGGGTTGCCGGGGATATGCGACATGAAGTGGTGGAGGGAGATGGTCCTGTAAATGCGCTCGATGGTGCGTTGCGGAAAGCACTCAACGGTAGTTTCCCGGCCTTACGTGACATGCGACTTGTCGACTATAAAGTGCGAGTCGTTAACTCGGAAGCCGGCACGGCTGCCAGGATCCGAGTCATCATTGAGAGTGCTGACCAGGACGATGTCTGGGGAACGGTTGGCGTCAGTGAAAATATTATCGAAGCAAGTTGGATTGCCTTGGTCGATGCCGTGGAATACAAACTTTGCAAGAATCAGCCGATTAATATGGATGTGGTGGAGTCTGCGACGGACGTTCCTGATGGCCTGGCACCGTCCAGTTCATGATACGTTCGTCCTGGAAGAAAAAATGGAAATCCAGGGTGAAAGTTTTCAGAGGAGTTTCGCCTCTCCGATTATTTTTCCCGGATGGAAATGTCGGGCCTTTTGAGTTGATCCGGATGGCCTTACCAAGGCCTGCTCCCCGGGCGACAGATTGAGTGTTTCATGTCAACGGAATTTACAGCTGATTCGTTTCCTAACCGATTTGACTATGGAGAGTCGCAGGATCGGATCTACCAGCAATGGGAACAATCCGGTTACTTTTCAGCCGATGAACACGATACGCGACCCACGTTCAGTATCGTTATTCCGCCACCCAACGTGACTGGTGCCCTGCATCTGGGGCATGCCCTTAACAATACACTTCAGGACGTCCTGATTCGCCTGAAGCGAATGCAGGGATTCAATACCTTGTGGATGCCTGGCACGGATCACGCGGGTATTGCCACGCAGGCCGTAGTCGAAAAACGTCTCAGGGAAGAGGAAGGGAAGACCCGTCACGATCTGGGCCGCGAGGCCCTGGTCAATCGTATCTGGGACTGGAAAGGACAGTACGAGAAACGGATCCTGGGCCAGCTCAAGAAAATGGGGTGTAGCTGCGACTGGGAACGCACTCGGTTTACACTCGACGACGTTTGTGCGCGTGCGGTACGTAGTACGTTTTTTGACCTGTTTCGCAAGGAATATATTTACCGCGGTAAACGCCTCGTCAACTGGGATACCTTTCTGCAGACGGCAGTCAGTGATGACGAGGTCTTTCACGAGTTAGTCAAGGGGCATTTCTGGCACATCCGCTACCCCGTGATCGATCCTCGACCTGGTGAGCCAACTCATGTAACGGTTGCTACAACCAGGCCGGAAACCATGCTGGGAGATACGGCAGTTGCCGTTCATCCGGATCCCGAAGGTGCGTTGCAGAAATCGGCAGCCGAGTTGCAGGCAAGGTTAGCCGTTGCGTCGGCAAAAGATCGGGAAGGTTTGCAGGCCCAACTGGAAGAGGTTCAGCAGCGACGGGAAACGATGTTGCCGCAACTGATCCTGTTGCGGGATATGGCACTGGACGGTCGCCGGGTATGCCTGCCACTGTTAGACCGTGAGATTCGACTGGTCGCCGATGTCTGGGCAAAACCGGATCTGGGGAGTGGTTGTGTGAAGATCACCCCTGCCCATGATCCCAATGATTACGAGGTTGGCCTGCGGCAGGATTTGCCCATGATCAATATTCTCAATCCAGAAGGGACCCTGAATGGAAATGCCGGCGATTATCGTGGCCTGACCGTCGCCCAGTCCCGTCAGCGCGTGGTGGCGGACCTGGAAGAGGCCGGGTTGCTGGTAGAAGTGGAAGATCGTGAAATTGACCTGGCACATTCCGATCGAAGCAAGACCCCCATTGAACCCTACCTGGCCGATCAATGGTTCGTCAAAATGGAACAGCTGGCTCAGTCGTCGATGGATGCAGTTACCGACGGGCGTGTGAAAATTTTTCCTGATCGATACGCCAAGGGTTACCTGGACTGGCTCTCGGAAAAACGTGACTGGCCCGTCAGTCGGCAGTTGTGGTGGGGGCACCAGATCCCCATCTGGTCGAAAACTTGCGGGAGTGAACAGGAATTGACCGAGGCGATTGACGAACTCAAAGAGTTGCCACAGGTTGCTTCAGGCCAGATGGCCTACCAGGTAGAAATTAACGATTCTTCCAGTACCAGCCATGATGGAGACCAGGGAGCGACCGAGGCGGGTGGCCATGCCACGATCCACGTCGGGATTGAGGCGGAAGATGCTGAGTTGGAAGATCAACTCGAGCAGCGCGGTTACCAGCGTGAACAGGATGTCCTGGATACCTGGTTCAGTTCGGCTCTCTGGCCGCACAGCACCCTCGGCTGGCCGGAGCAAACGGCCTCCCTGGAACGTTTTTATCCCACGAGTACGTTGATTACGAGTCGAGATATTATCACCCTGTGGGTGGCCCGCATGGTATTGATGGGCATCAATAACATGGATGAAGTTCCTTTCGAGCAGGTTTTCATCCATCCGAAGATTTTGGATGGTTATGGCGAGACGATGTCCAAATCCAAGGGGAATGGTGTTGATCCGCTGGATGTGATTGAGAAGTTCGGTCCGGATGCATTGCGTTTCGGGTTGGCTCACTTGACGACAGAAACCCAGGATGTGCGGATGCCGGTTCAGTTTGAGTGTCCTCATTGTGGGTCGCTCATGGACCAGACGAAAAAGAATCGCGAGCTGCCCAGGGTCGCCTGCGGGAAATGCGAGGGTGAGTTTTCCACGCAATGGGCGCGGTCCCCGGAGGACCAGCAGTTACCGCGAGGTCCGGTGGTCAGTGAACGATTCGAGGTCGCTCGTAATTTCTGCAACAAGCTTTGGAATGCAGCCCGCTTTGCGCTCTTGAACATGGGAGGTTACTCGCCTCAGGAAGTGCCGTCAGCGGAACTGGCCTTTGAGGACCGCTGGTTGTTAAGCCGCTTGTCGAGCGTGACTGAGAAAGTGACGCGGTCCCTGGAAACATACCAGTATGCCGAGGCCGCGCGCTTGCTCTATGATTTTGCCTGGGATGAATTCTGCAGCTTCTATGTTGAGATGGCCAAGTCGCGTTTGCAGGCAGAGGATTCCCAGGCAGTTGCTCAACGCGTGATGGCACATTGCCTTGATCAATTGTTGCGACTGCTGCATCCCCTGATTCCATTTATTACCGAGGAGGTCTGGCAATTAATGAAACAGGTCGCGCCAGTCCGTGGATTGAGAAATCCCCAGGAAGCCACGGAATCGATCATGTTGGCCGAATGGCCCACACCCGTTCAGAAGGACCATGACCCTGAAATTGAAGCACAGTTTTCCCAGTTCCAGTCCGTGCTGGGTGCCATTCGCGAAATTCGCAGTCGACAGAATATCGGGCCGAAAGAACAGATCGAGTTTTCCGTGACCTGTTCCGAGGATGTGACCAGCCTGTTGCAGCCAATGGAAGAGTTTTTCCAGTCGATGGCCAATGCGCGGGCCGTGGCCTGGGGACCGGACGTGGAACCCTCGACGGGATGTGCGACCGTGAGACGGGGAGACGTGGATGTCTATGTCGACCTGAAAGATTTTATCGATGTTCCAGCCGAGATCGAACGCAACCAGCGGCTACGGGACAAGCTGGTGGCCCAGATCGAGGGCAAGGAAAAGAAACTGACCAACGAAAACTTCGTGGCCCGTGCCCCGGAGGACGTGGTGCAGCGTGAAAGGGACGGCCTGGTCCAGTTGCGGGAAGAAGTTGCGGCCATCGACAAGGTGCTGGAAGAACTCAAGGACCTTTCCTGACCTGCCGGGAAAAGATGAAGTGCTTCGACACTAGCCCTGACCTTGGTTTGATCGCTATAATAACGGCCTTGCCGTTGGTGATTAATTGCTGTTCCTATTCGTGTTTGGTGAATGACCATGCCAGTTAGAATGCTGTTGCATCGAATTATCATTAGTGAGATTAATGATCAGCAAGTCATTTATCTCAAGGAAGCGGCTGGAGAACGCCAGTTTCCGATCTTGATTGGTATCTTTGAAGCGACCAGTATTGATCGACGTGTGAAAGAGCACCCAGCGCCGCGACCGCTGACTCATGATTTGCTGGTCAACCTTGTGGAAAGTCTCGGGGGCGAACTGGATAGCGTGGTTATCGATGAATTACGGGAGCACACCTATTACGCCAAGCTGCGAGTTAAGCAAGCAGGTGAGTTGATCGAGGTGGATTCACGCCCTTCAGATGCCATCGCCGTGGCAGTTACCTGTCAGCCACAATTGCCGATCTACGTTGCCGAACGGGTCCTGGAAGAAGTCCTGGACGTGTAGTCCAGCGGACGGGACAAGCTGCAGCCTGTGGCAGCTGGTCTAACGCAAAAGTTCCTGGAAAGCCTGCTGTAACTGCACCAGTGCCTGTGGGCCATGTTCACCATGCACCACGATGTTCACCCGCACCTCGCTGGTATTGATCATCTCGATGTTAATGCCAGCCTTTGCAAGGGCCTGGAACATGCGACTGGCGACACCTGTGTGGCTGCGTAGCCCGGTGCCGGAAACCGAAAGCTTGGCAACCTGGGGACTGTTGCTCATGCCCTGGGCTTTCGAACGCGCGCAAATTTGTTCGCTAACCGTCACGGCTGCCTGGTACTGGGATTGTGGAACCGTGAAACTGACGCTGGCAAAGCCTTCCTCGCCATCAAAACTCTGGATGATCATGTCAACGAAAACTCCTGCGGCGGCGACTTCTTCGAAGATGGAAGCGGCGATGCCGGGCGTGTCGGGAATTCCGCGGATCGTGATTCGCGACTGGCTTTCATCGAGTGAAATGTTGTCGATTACCAGTTCTTCCATGCCGACTTTCTGCAGTCGGTCGACGATATCAGCAACTTCACTCTGTTCCCTTGCTGGTTGTGAAGGCAGTGACACGTCATCCTCCTGCCCAGGCGGCCTGCTGTCGAGCTGGAAACCCTGGTGAACCGCTCTCAAAGCTGCCTCCGCCTGGTCCTGGGAAACCAGTGTCGAGATCTTGATTTCACTGGTGGTGATCATCTGGATATTAATACCGGCGTTTGCCAGAGCGCGAAACATCTGCGTGGCAACGCCCGTCTGCTGGGTCATTCCGATCCCCACGACCGATACCTTGGCTACCCCGTCATCATGCAGAACGGCTTTTGCCTGTAGGACCTGGGCTGCCTCCGCGATGGTTTTCCGCGTGATTTCCAGTTCTTCCCGGGGAACGGTAAACGAGAGATCTGATTTTCCCTCTGCCCCGACATTTTGAACGATCATGTCGACCGTGATTTCGCGATCGGCAATCCGGGAGAAAATTTCCAGGCTGGTACCTGGCACATCGGGTACGCCGACCAGTGTGATGCGAGCATCGTGGGTACTGAGCGCTGCAGCACGTACGGCAGGTACGTCAGGCTCGTTGGCGGCCAGGATGACTGTGCCGGGGTTTTCATTGCTGCTGTTTCTCACGTGAATAGGAACCGAGTACTTCTTGGCAAACTCGATGGAACGATTATGCATCACACCGGCCCCCAGGCTGGCCAGCTCAAGCATCTCGTCGTAGCTGATTCGTCCCATGCGACGAGCCTCTTTCAGCAGTCGCGGGTCGGTCGTGAAGACGCCATCCACATCGGTATAGATCTCGCAGACTGCGGCTCCCAGGACGGCGGCCAGGGCGACCGCCGTGGTGTCACTGCCACCGCGGCCCAGGGTAGTAATGTCCAGTTCTTCGTCAATTCCCTGGAACCCGGCGGCGATCACGATATTGCCATCGTCCAGCAGGGCCTGGAGTCGATCGGTGGAAATCGAAATGATGCGGGCCTTGGTATGGGAGCTGTCCGTGCGAATACCGATCTGGGCGCCGGTCAGGCTGACTGCCTGGTGGCCCATGGCATCGATCGCCATGGCCATCAGGGCGACACTCACTTGCTCTCCCGTGGAAAGCAGCATATCCATTTCCCGTGCCGGAGGTCGGGGATTGAGTTGGTTTGCCAGGTCGACGAGCATGTCCGTGTTTTTGCCCATGGCGCTGACTACCACCACGACCTGGTTGCCGTCCTGCTGTGCGTGGATCGCCTTTTCAGCAGCAGCCTGGATTTTTTCAGGAGTTGCAACGCTGGTTCCACCGAATTTTTGTACGATTAAAGCCATCTTTGATTAACTGTCCGGAAAGCAAAATGATCAGGTTGTCTCACGTTTTGAAGCCAAGATAAGGGAACGGTTGGCCGGGGGAATTCGTTCAGGAGGCCAGGAAATACTGCATTAATTTCCAGCCTTCCGGGAATTGAACCGCTGAAGATTCTCCCGTGGGTTCATCGTACGTTTTTTGGTCACTCGTTTCGATCCCCGTACCAGTGATCGCAAAGGGGACGGCACCATGGCTGTGCGTTTTGATCTGCAAGGGAGTGGGATGGTCTGGTGTTACCAGGACGCGGTAGTCTCCCTGCTCCTGTAATGCCTGGTGTAGCGGAGCCACGATCTGCTGGTCAATATTTTCCAGGGCCGTAATCTTGGCGGCCAGGTCACCCTCGTGAGAGGCTTCATCCGGTGCCTCAACGTGCACGCAAACGATGTCCGTCTCCGCATCCGACAAGGCGGCGATGGCATATTGTCCCTTGGCAGCGTAATCGGTGTCCGTGTAACCGGTAGCACCCGGTACGGCGACTTGTCGCCAACCAATCAGACTGGCGATTCCTCGCAACAGGTCCACTGCTGTAATCATTACCCCGGATTTGCCATGCGTAGCAGAGAACAGCGGTAACTGGGGTTGCTTGCCTAGCCCCCACAACCAGATGTTCGTCGCTGGCAGGTGCCCAGCCTCTTGACGCTGCTGGTTGACCGGGTGCGACGCAAGAAGCTCGCTACTCTCGCTCATCAAGTCACTTAGTAGGCGGCTTCCAGGTCCCCTGGGGAAATCGTCCCCGATGAACTGATCGGTCAGATCGTGTGGGGGCGTGGTGCGTGTTTCGTGGCTAAAGGGAGCGGCCTCCTGGCCGCCGCGATAGATCAACAGGTTTCGGTAGCTGACGCCCGGAATGAACTGCCAGAGATCGGGATTACATTCGTTCTGGAGATGTTCCAGCAACCGTGTTGACTCATCCGTCGAAATATGGCCTGCAGTGAAATCCCGCATCTGCTGATCCAGGACCGTGACCAGGTTGCAGCGAATGGCCCAGTCGTTTGCTCCCAAAGGAATTCCTTGCGCTGCTGCTTCCAGGGGAGCGCGGCCCGTGAAATAGGTCACGGGGTCATATCCAAAAAGACTCATGTTGGCGACGGCCGAACCGGCAGGTAAATGCGCCGGGACGTGGTTGGCTGCGCCAACCATTCCGGTTTCAGCGATCCTGTCTATTGCTGGAGTGTTAGCTGCCTGGAGCGGTGTTTTTCCCTGCAGAGCCTCCTGTGGCTCGTCGGCACAACCGTCGGGGATAATAATGACGTATTTCATAGCGGATAATCTTTTAGTCCAGGACTCGTAGTCGTATCGTGCCCGGTTGAACCTGTGGCAACCGGTCAATCTGTTCGATTGCTGTTGCCGTACTTCCTTCCGTGGCGAGGTGGGTCATGATCACCAGCGGTACCCGATCCGAAGACTCCTGGGGATTGGTTTCGTGCTGGATGACCGAAGCAATAGAAACATCCTGGCTGCCGAGAATGCCGGCGATCTCGCTGAGTACACCCGAGCAGTCGTCAACGCGAAAGCGTAAATAATAGCGGCCAGGTAGTTCGCTGTGTTGTCCTACGTCCACGCGCGATTCCTGCTGGGACCAGAGCTTCAGCGTTTGAAAGGTCAGGCGTGTCCTTCCCACGGCCGTGTCCATCATGTCCGCAACCACGGCCGATGCGGTCGGCATCTTGCCGGCCCCCATTCCGTGGAAGAAAACACGTCCTACCGCATCTCCCACGATGCTCAGGGCATTGTAGGCCTGGCGCACCTCGGCCAGGGGACGACCGATTTTGACCAGTGTCGGGGCAACCTGAACCTGCAAGCCGAAGTCAGTCAACTCGGCAATGGCCAGTAACTTGATGCGATATCCTAACTGCTTTGCAAATTGCAAGTCTAAGGGGTCAAGCGTATCGATACCGGTCGTTGGAATGTTTTTCCAGTGCAGCCTTGCGCCGAAAGCCAGGTGTGCCAGGATGGCCAGTTTCTGTGCCGCATCACTGCCGTCAACATCGAGGGATGGATCGGCCTCTGCAAAGCCCAACTGCTGAGCTTGCTTCAGGGCATCCGCGTACGGCGTGCCCTGTTCTTCCATCTCGGAAATAATAAAATTACTCGTGCCATTGAGAATTCCGCGTATGGAACTGATCTGGTTGGCTGACAAGCACTGGCCAATGGCCGTGATCACCGGAATGCCTCCGGCAACAGCGGCCTCGAAAGCAATCGATCGGCCCAGTTCGCGTGCCCGGTCAAATAGTTCACCACCATATTCAGCCAGCAAGGCCTTGTTGGCGGTAATGACGTCTTTACCACTTTCCAGTAGCTGAAGCATGATCGTACGGGCCGGTTCCAGGCCACCGATCAATTGGGCAACCACCTCGATTTCAGGATTCTCCGTGATGGCTGTCAGGTCATCGGTCAAGATTCCCTCGGGCAGGTCGGCATCACGCTCTTTATGAACATCCTGCACAACCACCTGCTCAAGCCATAGCGTACGTCCAGCATGGCGGGCCGTGCGGTCGCCGTGGTCCAGTAACAACCGGGCAACCCCGGTCCCTACGGTGCCCATTCCAACAATGGCTACTTTTGTCGTTTGCATTTCAGTTCGTGCCATTCCAGGAAAAATCACGTGTGTTGCCAAGACGGCCATCCTAGGGTGGCTGGTGACGAACCGTCAAGGACGGTAAGCTCTGTGAGGTTAGCAGGTTGGTCACGCTCTACGGGTTCCCGATCATGGCTCAGCCTGCATCCGGGGACGCTCTCGGGAAAGGGGTGATTCAGCAGCCGGTTGGTAGAGGCTGCCAAGGGCCGTGATGAGACAGCTTGGTGGCGGTAAGGGCACAGCGGTCCTGCCCTAATGGCACGACTGTGCGTGGAGGCCGTGTGGAAAGACTTGATGAGAAATTGAGTAAATTACATTAAGTGCTTGATGTTAAATAGGTTGCGTTAATTTGGAGCCATCTTTTCAGGGGGGATCCAGGAACTTGGCACACGGCTTGCAAGAAAAGCAGGTGCTTTTGCGGTGGACTGCCAAAAGAGTGTGGTCTGCCCAGGTGAGATCGTTGTGACAGGCATGACGGCTCGGAAGTGATTGAAGTTTGTAGGAATTGATAACGTCGTCCTTTGGGGTAAGGGAGCTGAGCACTGGTCTCGGCTCTACCAGGGGCGGTGGTGATTGATATAACTGGCCATTTTTGCTGTACGAGGAGGAAACCGGACGTGGCAAAACAAATGCTGTTTGAAGAAGCTGCCCGGCAGTCGTTGTTATCGGGGGTTTCGAAACTTGCTCGAGCGGTCCGCAGTACGTTGGGTCCTCGGGGCCGGAATGCTGTTCTGGACAAGGGTTGGGGCTCACCCAAGGTAACCAAGGACGGGGTCACTGTAGCCGAAGATATTGAGCTGGATGATCCCTTTGAGAATCTTGGTGCCCAGTTGGTTAAGGAAGCTGCCAGCAAGACGAATGACGTTGCTGGTGACGGTACAACCACGGCCACGGTTTTGGCGGAAGCTATTTTCCGCGAGGGTTTAAAGATGATTGCTGCTGGTGCCGATCCCATGGCACTGTCACGAGGCATCAGTAAAGCGGATGATGCGACGAATGAAGCAATCAAGAAAATGGCTTCTCCTATTGATGAGAAGAACCGGAAGGAAATCCAGCAGATTGCCACGATTGCCGGTAACAATGATCCCACGATTGGCAAGGTCTTGTCCGATGCCTTTATCAAGGTCGGTAAAGATGGCGTAATTACCGTGGAAGAGGGTCGCGGTAACGAGACCACCGTCGAGGTAATGGAAGGGATGCAGTTTGACCGCGGGTTCCTTTCTCCTCACTTCGTAACCAACGAGATGGAAGTTACCGTCAATCTGGACGACTGTTATGTTTTGTTGTTCGAGGAAAAAATCTCGTCGAACAAGAAGCTGATTCCGTTGTTGGAAGCGATCAGTAAGGCCAAGAAGCCCCTGCTTATTATTGCCGAAGACGTGGAGGGTGAAGCCCTGGCGACGTTGGTAGTAAACAAGATGCGAGGCATCTTGAATGTTTGTGCGGTGAAGGCACCTGGCTATGGCGATCGTCGCAAGGCAATCATGGGTGATCTGGGTGTGCTGACACGTGCCACGCCAATTTTCAAGGATCTCGGCATTGAACTGGAGAATGTCAAGTTGAGTGACCTGGGCCAGGCCAAGAAGATTAAGATTACGTCGGAAGAGACAATCATTGTTGGCGGAAGTGGTAAAAAGAGTGATATTGTAGGTCGCGCTGATCAGATTCGCAACGAGATCGAAGTGACTGACAGTGAATATGACCGTGAGAAGTTGCAGGAACGCCTGGCCAAGTTGGCTGGTGGTGTTGCCCAGATTAACTGCGGAGCGGCCACGGAAACCGAAATGAAAGAGCGTAAGTCACTACTGGAAGATGCCAAGGCGGCAACGCAGGCGGCATTGGAAGAAGGAATCGTGCCCGGCGGTGGTGTGGCGCTGCTGCAGGCCGACAAGGGTTTGAGCAAGTTGAAGCTCTCGGGTGACGAGCAACTGGGTGCGGCTATCATTGCCAACGTGTTGGATCATCCGCTGCGTGCCATCGCAACGAACGCCGGCCTGGATGGAGCCGTGGTGGTCAACCGTGTTCGCCAGTTGAAAGGCAAGAACGACGGTTATAATGCTGACACGGATACCTACGAGAACCTGCTGGAAGCGGGTGTGATTGACCCGGCCAAGGTCGTGCGTACCGCACTTCAGAATGCGGCCAGCGTGGCATCCTTGTTGTTGACGACCGAGTCGTTGGTGGCCGAGATCCCGGTAGAAGAAGACGATGATGATCACCAGGACCACCATGACCATGGTATGGGTGGTGGCATGCCCGATATGGGTGGCATGGGTGGTGGCATGGGTGGTGGCATGGGTGGTGGCATGGGCGGCATGGGCGGCATGCCTGGCATGATGTAGAGCCAGGGATTATGGCGCTGGGCCGGAACCAACCAGGGAAAATCATTTTTCAAATAACAAACCAAGTCAGATAAAGGGATACAGGGGTATGGCAAAGATCAAGATTCGACCGTTAGACGATCGCGTAGTAGTGCAACCGACGGAAGCAGAGCAGACGACCGCTGGTGGTATCGTGCTTCCTGATTCCGCTCGAGAAAAGCCGCAGCGAGGAACGGTTGTTGCCGTCGGCCCTGGAAAACTTCTGGATAGCGGTGAACGTGGTGCCTTGTTGGTCTCAGTAGGGGATGAGGTAATTTACGGGAAATTTGGTGGGATGGATCTCGAGTTCAATGGCAAGGAAGTCAAGGTGCTTCGAGAGATGGATATTCTTGCCAAGGTTATGAAATAAGTCATTGCAATTATCGTTTTGGAATAAACTCAATAACTAATAATAACACGAGGGTTGGAAGCGTGGCGAAGCAACTCCTTTTTGATGACCGTGCCCGAGCTCGTATGTTGCGAGGGGTAGACAAGTTGGCCGACGCCGTGGCGGTGACCATGGGGCCGACTGGGCGAAACGTGATTATTGACAAGTCCTTTGGTGGGCCCACCGTGACGAAAGACGGTGTGTCGGTCGCCAAGGAGATCGAACTCGAGGATCGTTTCGAGAACATGGGCGCCAAGCTCGTGGTCGAGGTCGCTCAAAAGACCTCGGACCTGGCGGGAGATGGCACCACGACGGCAACCGTATTGGCCCGCACGATTTACCGGGACGGGTTGCGTAACATCGTGGCTGGCAGCAACCCGATGGCGGTACGCCGAGGCATTGAAAGAGCTGTGAACGCAGCGGAAATCTGCCTGCTGGAGATGGCCAAGTCGGTTTCCAGTAAAGAAGAAGTGGCCCAGATCGGTGCGATCAGTGCCAATAACGACATGATGATCGGTGAACTGCTGGCCGATGCGCTGAAGCGTGTCGGCAAGGATGGCGTCATCACGGTCGAGGAAGGAAAGACGACCGACACGAAAGTCGAATATGTCGACGGTATGCAGTTCGACAAGGGATACATTTCGCCTTACTTTATCAATCAGCCTGCAGAGATGCATTGCCTGCTGGAAGATTGCTACGTCCTGATCCACGAGAAAAAGATCAGTAATTTACAGGAAATCGTTCCGGTCCTGGAGCAGGTCAGCCAGACAGGTAAGCCCTTGTTGGTGATCGCTGAGGACGTGGATGCCGAAGCGCTGACGTTGCTGGTTGTCAACAAGTTACGTGGTGTACTCAATGTGTGTGCTGCCAAGGCCCCTGGATTCGGTGATCGCCGCAAGGCGATGCTGGGTGATATTGCCGTTTTAACCGGTGGTACGATGATCAGCGATGACCTCGGGCTGGAACTGGAAAATCTGACCCTGGAACACCTTGGGCAGGTCAAGAAGGTTACCGTGGACAAGAGCAGTACGACTATCGTTGAAGGCGGCGGCAGTCGTTCTGAAATTGATGCTCGTGTTCAGCAGATCAATAACCAGATGGGGCAGACCGAGAGCGAATACGACAAGGAGAAATTCCAGGAGCGGTTGGCTAAACTGGCAGGTGGAGTTGCCGTGATTTCTGTCGGTGCCGAAACGGAATCGGATATGAAGCAGAAAAAAGCCCGCCTGGAAGATGCCTTGCACGCTACGCGAGCTGCCGTGGAAGAGGGGATTGTGCCTGGTGGTGGAGTCGGCCTGCTTCGTTGTTATGACGCCGTGGAGAAAGCTCGTACTAGTGCCAAGGGCGATGAAAAAGTCGGTGTTGATATTATCCTCAAGGCGCTTGATGCCCCGTTGCGACAGATTGCTGATAATGGTGGAATCGATGGCTCGGTAGTGGTCGATATCGTCAAGGGGCTAAAGGGTTCCAAGGGCTATGACGCCAACTCGGGTGAGTATGTTAACATGTTTGCCGCTGGCATTATTGATCCAGTGAAAGTCGTGCGTACGGCATTGAGTAATGCGGCGAGTATTGCAGGTTTGTTGCTGACGACCGAAGCATTGGTGACGAACTTTGATCAGGAAGATAAGGACAAGCGGCGAGTTGAAGGTAGTGTTAACTAGTGAAGCTGATGGACATGGCAACGGCCCCCTGCGGGTCGGGCGAGAAGCACGGCTTTAACGATTGAAATAAACAGGGCCACCTCGGCAGCGAGGTGGCTCTTTCTGCAACTAGCAGGAAATAAGAAAGTAAGACAGGGCAACCACGACCGGTCCCGCGGCGGGCTTCAGCTGGGCCTGATGCCAGGATGCTACTCTTCATATGGCTGACAAGCGAGATTATTACGACGTTCTCGGGGTTCCGAGCGATGCTTCGGAAGGTGTCATTGCCAGCGCCTATCGCAAGTTAGCGATCAAGTATCATCCCGACAGTAATCCCGATGATGAAGATGCAGTGGGCCACTTTAAAGAGGCTGCCGGGGCCTACGAGGTACTGAGTGATGCCGAAAAACGAGTACGCTACGATCAATACGGGCATTCCGGACTGGATGGGAGCAGCTTCCACTCCGGTGGTGTTGAAGATATCTTCGAGGCATTTGGTGGTATCTTTGGCGACCTGTTCGGTCGGGGACGCGGTCGGCGCAGGCAACGTCGGGGAGCTGATGTGCGATGTGATGTAACGTTGGAGCTAGAAGAAGCAGCGGAAGGGGTGATTAAGCAGGTATCGTTTCGACGTCACGAGCTATGCGAAACGTGCGAGGGTACTGGGAACAAGCCAGGCTCCGAGCCCCAGGCCTGTCGTCGGTGTGGAGGACATGGCCAGGTGGTCCAGTCGGCGGGTATCCTGCGAGTCCAGACGACCTGTCCGTCTTGCCAGGGAGCTGGAGCAGTTACCGTGGATCCCTGTTCATCGTGTGAGGGACAGGGAAGGATCGGGGAAGACGTGGAGTTGGAAGTTTCAATTCCAGGAGGTGTTGATGACGGGACACGCGTGCGAATCTCCGGGCAGGGAGAACCCAGCGTTGATGGTGGCCCCAACGGAGACTGTTATTGCTTTGTCGAGGTCCTGTCGCACCACCTGTTTCATCGCCAGGGTTCGGATCTATTGCTGGAACTTCCAATTTCTTATAGCCAGGCAGCCCTGGGAGCAACATTGGAAGTGCCGACCTTGAAAGGTCCTGACGAATTGAAAATTCCCCGGGGTACCCAATCGGGATCACTGTTCCGCCTGCCAGAACGGGGTGTTCCCGAGTTGAAGAGTCGTCGATGCGGTGACTTGATTGTACGCACCACCATTGAAGTACCTGTCAAGATTAATCGCCAGCAAAAAGAACTCCTGCAGCAACTGGCAGAGTTGGAGGAGGTTCATGTGACCCCGGAACGGAAGAGTTTTCTGAATAAGCTGCGGGATTATTTTGCAGTCTGAAGAGTAATCATAGGGTAAGAGGAGATGTGACGGATGGTAATGCCACAATCTGACCAACCAGGTGCTGACGAGCGTGAAGAAGGCTTGCCGCCAGGAGCGGATAACGAAACGGATGCGGGTGAGGATGTCCTGCCTGCTCTCGATCCCGCTGCAAGTACGGAAGTGGGGCATGATGACGTTGCGGATGACACGGGGGAAAAACCAGCACTGGATATAGATGAGCAGCTGGAAGAGGCTCAGCAGCGGGCACTGCGTTACCAGGCAGAACTGGAGAATTTCCGCAAGCGGATGCGACGCGAGATGGAAGATCAGCAACGATATTCCGGGATTCCGCTGATGCGAGACCTGTTGCCAGCCCTGGATAACCTGCGCAGGGCAGTTGAATCCGCCGAACCCACGGAGGCCGATGATGGAGTCCTCAGTGGCATACGGATGGTTTGTGAACAATTCGAAGGTATATTGGCCAAGTATCAATGTTGTCGTATCGAATCGGAAGGGACTGTCTTCGACCCGAATTTACATCAGGCCGTAGTGCAGCAACCCAGCTCGGAGCATGAAGCCGGAACTGTCATCCAGGAGATCCAGGCCGGATACCGGTTGCTGGACCGCATCGTGCGACCTGCCCAGGTGATGGTTGCCCAGTCGGTGGAAGAACAGCCGGAAGACAAACCGGGTACCCAGGAAAATGAGGAGAAATAATTATGCCCACATACGATTACGAATGTAATGCATGTGGTCACCAGTTCGAACTCTTTCAGGGGATCAATGATCCAATCAAGCGAAAGTGTCCGGAATGTGGTCGCCTGAAGTTACAACGCCTGTTTGGGATCGGAGCTGCCGTGGTCTTTAAAGGATCCGGGTTCTATGAAACAGATTACCGTAGTGCGGACTATAAGAAAGCAGCTGCTGCTGACAAGAAATCTCAAGAAAGTGCATCGGAAAAATCCAGCGATTCCAAGTCCTCTACCAAGCCCAGTGACTCGACCAAGTCGCAGTCATCCCAGGGTGGTGAGTCCTCGTCCAAGCCATCCTCCGGTGGTGCGACGAAAAAAGAGAATTGACTGCGATTGGATCTTCTCTCGTAAAAAAAAGTCCAGCGGTCTACAATAATGACCGTACTTTACCAGGGAGATCCATCACCATGGTCCGGATTCAGTGCCCGGTTTGCAGTCAGCAGTTTAATTCCGAGGAGTCTCGAATTGTTCCGTTCTGTTCGGATCGCTGTCAACAACTGGACCTGGGAAGATGGTTGAACGAAGAGTACAGCATCAGTCGTATTTCGGATCTGGAGGATGAATCCGAACTGGAATCCTGGAATGTCGAGTCTGGCCACGATGCTGAGAGGGCGATGTAATGTCAGATGATCGTGAATCGTTGAAAGAGGTTTCCTGGAGACAACTGTTTCCCTGGTTGATATTGCACCGTGCCTGGAAAACTTCCTTGGCACCGCCATTGTTGCTGCTGGCAACTATTGGCTGCCTGCTGACTCCCGTCGGCTGGAACGTGGCTACCTGGATGTTCTCGGTCAAAGCGGATTCCGTGGTCAGCAGTCCTGCTGATGATTCTCTACTGGAGCAGGGTGGGGAACAGAACGAAACGGCAGACAAACAAGAGTCAGCAGCCAGGCGACCTGAAGAAGTGGAAGAACCACCTGTCAAAGATGAAGACGAATCAGAAGATGAATCAGTAGATGAATCAGTAGATGAATCAGAAGACGAATCAGAAGACGAATCAGAAGACGAATCAGAAGATGAATCAGAAGATGAATCAGTAGATGAGTCAGTAGATGAGTCAGTAGATGAAGATGAAGCAGAAGAACTGGATTCCGGCGTCACGATTGCGCCGGCGATGGATTACGAGGAAGATTATTCAGCCTATACCCGGTTTCCCGGATCCACACGGGATGACATCGAGTTTTCAAGCCAGTCCTTGAGTGATCGGACGGCTTTCCTGTTGCTTCGAACCGGTGCCGCGATTGAAGGAGTTTTCTGGAGAGGCGTAGGACCATTCCAGCGAATGTTTCAGCTGGACACTACCTGGTCGGAGTATTTCCTGTTGGCCACGGGAACGATTTGGACACTCTTGGTTTGGGGGATTATTGGTGGAGCGATTACGCGAGTGGCGGTTGTGCGACTTGGCTGCGATGAAGCCGTGCCGATCCGGAGTGCCCTTGGCTATTCCAGTTCGCGACTCAGCGCCTATATGCTTTCTCCCCTGTTCCCGATTTTTTTCGTGTTGTTACTAACCATTCCACTTTCCCTGTTGGGTATCCTGTTACGGCTCGAGATGGGCGTACTGGCGGTCAGCCTGGTCTGGATCCTGGTCCTGGTGGCAGGCCTGGGGATGGCTTACCAGTTGCTGGGGACCATGTTTGGATGGCCGTTGATGTGGGTGGTCATTAGTGCCGAAGAAACGGGTGATCATTACGAAGCGTACAGTCGGAGTTTCGCTTACACCTTTCAGCGGCCCTTTCATTACCTGTTTTATGCGACGGTGGCACTGGTCCTGGGTGGATTGGGATGGCTCCTGATCCAGGTCTTTGCTGAATTGACGATTCACATGTCCTACTGGTCCGTCATGTGGGGCTGTGGGTATGAGAATGTAGACCGATTACGTACGGTAGGAAGTGAGGGCGGCTGGATGTTGACAACCGGTCGGTTACTGATGAATGTCTCCGAGGGACTGGTCAGCGTGGTGGCATCCGCTTATGCCTACAGTTTTTTCTGGTGTGCTTCTGCCGGTATCTACTTGCTGCTTCGTAAATCGGTAGACCAGACGGAGTTTGACGAGATCTTTGTCGATGATGCTCAGGCGTCATTTGATCTGCCACCGTTGCGCGACGGTGATTCGGTTGTGCCAGCGATAGCTGGCGAGGATGCTTCCGACGACTCGACCGCCGCTGGTTCCGGTGATACGGAGGAAGTAAATGCTGATGCCCAGGCAACGGCCGAGGAGAAGCCTGCCGCCACGGATGAAGATCTGGAAGCGGACGATCCGGAAGAAGAAGTAATGTTCTAGCTCGGCTGACGTAATGCGGTGCGGTAGGTCAGTGAGAAAGAAGTTCATCCAGCAGCGGTTCTATTTGCTGATCCAGTTGGCCACGGGTCAATACGCGATCACAGCCTGCCTGCTCCGCTCTCTCCAGCAGGCCGCCCTGGACGTGAGGTCCGAAAGCTACCAGGATGGGAGTTGGGTCCAACGTTTCTCGCCAGACCGCAACTTGCTCGACAGTCGTTGTTGGTAAGGTCAGGTCGATGAAAATGCATTGCCAGCCGTCGGATGCAGGCAGGTTGTCCAGCGAGGCCGTCATCGTGACCAGGTGACCGCGACGCTTGATGGCTTCGCAGAGGCGAGACCCCCAGAGAAAGTCCTTGCTTAGCAGGATGCAACTGGGATCGGTCGATGAAGATGTTGGGGACATGGAGTTTCCGGGGTGAGTTGGGTGCGAACCGGCAAGCGATCAAGGTTCTCAGATAGCTTCTTTTCCCTGCTTGCTGTCGCCGATCTGGTAAACTTGGTCGATGGGGAGCACGAAGATCTTTCCATCACCGATATTGCCTTCCGGGCCGGTGCGGGCAACTTCAGAGATCGTTTCCATCGTGCGATCCAGGAAATCATCGTTGACGGCAATTTCGAGGGTGATTTTTCTCAGTAGCTGGGTTTTGTATTCCACGCCGCGGTACATCTCTGTCTGGCCTCGTTGGCGGGCAAAGCCCTGGGAATCGCATATTGTCATGCGTTCTACGCCAATCTTTGCCAACGCGGACTGGACGGCTTCCAGTTTCGTGGGTTGAATGATAGCCAGGATCAACTTCACGGGGATGAGTTCCTTGGGGCAGGACACGTTGTTCGCCTAGAGACCAGGTTCCTGCGGCTAGTGTATCAGAATGTCTGGGTATCGCCCATCGCTTCAGCCGGGAACCATGTACGAGGCTGCTATGAATGGAAGTATCCGGTGCCAGCGAGATAGCTATGGGAAATGATGCAACGCAATGGAGTTCGGTTATTTCCAGCCTTCTGGACCATTACGGGATCAGGCGGCCGGGCCAGCAGGTCCAGCCGCTGGGAGGAGCTGGGGGATTCAGTGGAGCTGAATTCTGGCGTGTTGATTCAGACGCCGAATGCTGGTGTATTCGTAAGTGGCCACGGGAACATCCGACTGAAGAGCGTTTACGTTTTATTCATGCAGTCCTGCAGTACGCCTGGCAGGCAGGCTTTACACGTCTGCCGTTACCGTTACAGGATCGACAAGGTTCGACATTTGTACACGGGGAGGGTTTTTTTTGGGAAGCCACACCGTGGCTGGCAGGAGACGTTGTTCATCCCCGCACCGCGTCCCCTGAGCAAATCAACGTTGCCATGAAAACGCTCGCGGCATTTCACCAGGCTGTGGCCTCGTTTCCTGGCACTCCGGCAGGAGCCCAATGTTCAGCGGGGATGCAGGACCGTGCCCGGTTGTTAAAACAGATGATCGACCAGGGGCTGGACCAGATCCGGAATCACCTGCCCGGTTGTCGGCAGGAGTTGCAGGCACGAGCCCGCCTGGTCCTGGAATTTTCCGATCGCCATGCTCCTCGATTGCTGGCCACGGTTGAAAGGGAAGTGAATGTTCCACTGGTCTTACAGCCGTGTATCCGTGATATTCATTTCCGTCATGTCCTGTTCCAGGAATCACAGGTGTCCGGGATTATTGATTTCGGTGCCATGAATAATGATACGGTCGCAACCGATGTAGCCCGTTTACTGGGTAGCCTGGCTGGAGAGGATCCGCAATCCTGGCAGGTAGGCTTGAACGGATACCAGGCAGTCAGGCCGCTGACGGAAATAGAACAAAGATTCGTGCGTTGCTTTGACCAGGCTAATGTCCTGCTTTCCCCCCTCAACTGGCTGCGTTGGTTGATGGTGGAACGTCGCCACTTTGATGACGAGTCCCTGGTCTTGTCCCGGTTGGATGAATTGATTGAGCGCCTTGCCGGGGATTCCTGAACCAGGCAGGGGCACTGCCCGTAGTTGGTTACTATCATGGTTCAGTTGACCCTGGATCGGCCGTTGGACTAGAATTGACACATCTCTCGTGGAGGAGAGGATTTCTTTCGTGGTAAAACCCGTTCAGGAAAGACGATAATGAAGCCAGATGTGCCCCGCAGACAACTGTTGATCATGGCCATTCTCATGTTGCTGCTCGGCGGCAGCCATTCCTGCTGGATGCCTGGTGTTGATGCCGATGATCCACCCGGGCAATCGATCGCAGAGGGACTGGGCCTACCGACGTTCAAGGGACCTGGTACCAAGCCGGTCAAGTTTACGGCAACTTTTTCCCCGGTGCCTGGCAACAGCCGTGTGCAATTGCGGGTGACTGCCATGATTGCGCCTCGCAACCATCTTTACTCGGTGACTCAAAAACCAGGTGGCCCGTTGGCTACCAAGATCACCCTTGCTTCTTCCGTCAAGTTAAAGTCAGCCGGGGCCTGGACGCCGGACAAGAAACCGACGATCAAGGAAAGTGACATTTTTGATGTGCCGATGGAAGAGCATCATGGGACGGTAACCTGGACGGCTGCTTTCGAAATCCCTGCCGGGGTTTCAGTGGAGACCTTGAAGCTACAGGTTAAGATTTTGGGACAGGCATGTACCGATGACCTGGCTTCCTGTGTTGAGGTGCGGGAGACGGTGGCGGCTACCTACCAGGCACCTGGAAAACCAGTGGCTCCGAAACGGACCGTGAGCGTGGCTGAAACAGAGCCGGTTGCGGTGGCGCAGGCAGACAATCCTTTCGGGGCAGACCCCACGGCCTACGAGGATGAATTTGGACATCTCACGGTCGAGGGACAGGCCACTCCACGAGTAGTCATACCCGGCTCGACGGTACAGCTATCTTTCAAGTTGACGCCCGTGGCACCGTTTCATGTTTATGACTATGCGGCCCAGGATCCTGGAGACTCATTCAAGCCAACCTTGCTGGTGGTTAGTGTTGCCGAGGGCTGGCAGGTCAGTGGGCCCGAAACCGAGGGGATCCAGGTACCGACCGAGGATGTCGATGGCAATCCACTGGTTTACTACGAGGAACCGGTTACCTGGACGCTTGCCGTGAAGGTGCCCGCCGACGCCAAGCTGGGCAACTACGATCTAACTGGCAGCATCGGTTACCAGGTCTGCAGGAAGGAAATTTGTGATCCGCCCAGCGCGGTTGATTACAGCGTATCGATTACGGTCGCAGCGGAAACCCAGGCGGAATCGGCTGCCCTGGTCATGAAAGCGGGGGATTATACCAGGACCAACCAGGCGGCGGTGGCCATGATCAGTGGTTCTGCTATTCAGGGCAATCAGCCTGGCGAGGAGAGCAAGAATACGGATCCAGCGGTCGGCGCGAGTTTTGACCTGGACAAGTTGCAGCAGTCCGGTGATTCGGATGAGAAATCGTTAGTGGTCATCCTGCTGATTGCTTTTCTGGCCGGCTTTATCTTGAATTTCATGCCCTGTGTATTGCCGGTCATTGGTCTGAAAATCGTTTCTTTTGTGCAGCAGGCCGGGGAGAGTCGTAAGCGGGTTTTCATGCTGAATCTCTGGTTTTCGATCGGCCTGATTTCGGTCTTCCTGGTGCTGGCCACGATGGCCAAGGTGATGGGTTTGGGCTGGGGTGATCAGTTTCGTAACTTGCCCTTCAACGTGACATTGACTGCCATCGTGTTTGTCTTTGCCTTGAGTTTTCTGGGGATCTGGGAGATTCCCATCCCGGGTTTCGTGGCGTCAGGTAAAGCCTCGGAAGCCGCGGAGCAAGAAGGACCGGCGGGCGCGTTCTGCAAGGGTGTTCTGACAACGGTGCTGGCGACACCCTGTAGTGGCCCGTTGCTGGTACCTGCCCTCGCCTGGGCGGTCGCACAGCCAGTCCTGATAACGTACCTGGGATTCCTTTGCGTTGGCCTGGGAATGGCCTTTCCTTACCTGTTGATTGGGGCCAATCCACAGTTGATCCGTTTCCTGCCCAAGCCGGGTGCCTGGATGGAGACATTCAAGAATATCATGGGGTTCGTGTTGCTGGCGACAGTCGTGTTCCTAATGACAATCATCTCCTCGATCTCGATACCGGCGGTACTGCCCGTGTTTGCTTTCTTGATTGGTCTGTGGGCAGCTTGTTGGTGGGTCGGTAGAACGCCGCTCACGGCTGAATTCTCCCAGCAGGTGAAAGCCTGGTGTGGAGGCCTGGTCGTGGCTGCCTGCAGTGGTTGGGTATCTTTCGTCTTGCTTGATGACATGATGTCCAAACGCTACGAGGGGCAGGCAGTCAGGGATGTTGAGCATTTTAAGGAGTTGGCTAAATCGCGAGCCAAGGAGAACAAGGATAAGGATGATCACGAACTTGATTGGCAACCGTTTAGCAGCGAGCTGCTCGCCAGGTTGACTTCCGAGAACAAGTCCGTGTTCATTGATTTTACAGCGGACTGGTGACTGACCTGTAAAGCCAACGAGGCGGTCGCCTTGAATACACCGGAAACCAAGAAATATTTTGAATCACAGGGGATCGTGGCTCTGAAAGCAGACAAGACAACGTCTGCTCCTGAGATTGACCGGCTCTTGAAGGCCCTCGGCAACGATACTACCCAGATCCCATTTTACGCGATCTTCCCGGCCGAAGACCGCTACCAGCCAC
>JAYGDH010000077.1:0-16307 GCA_046583055.1 Pirellulaceae bacterium
CCGCTGCCAGCGGGTCAGTACCTGGTGAAGATCTATGTTGACCATCACGATAAGTTAAAAAAGAACCGTGACGCTGAATTGGGAGCCGCTGATTTATATGGTACGGTGCAAATTCGTGGAGCGTGGAAAGTGGGGCACCAACCGCCCAAGATCGTTCATGCGCCGATTAGGGATTAGGGAGTGATCCAGTCGAGTCAGTATTCCTTGTCAGAAAGTGTGAACCATGACCGAACATGTTTGCCAGTTGATCACGACTGAAACAGAGGCCCAGAAATTGCTGGATGCGGCTACCAGGGAGTACCTGGATGGGACCCAGGATTGGATCTGGGTGGTTACGAAAGAACTAAACCAGATGCCGTCGCTGCAGGGCGGCCGGCACGTCTTTATTTACAAGACCATGGTTCCTGCCAATAGTACGGATCGCCTGCAGAACGTGTTGGGGCTCTTACGCGGTCTTTACGCTCCAGGTAGCTGACCTGCAATTCCTGGCTCCCGTTTACTGGCTCATGCTTGCACGGCGTGGTCCTGGAGATCTTCCAGTTCCACGAATTCCAGCGTCGAAATGTGCGTGGCTTCCACGATTACTGGCGGGGCCATGCCGGCCTGCAATGCTTCTTTCCAGCGTGAGACGCACAGGCACCAGTGGTCTCCCGGCTTGAGTCCATCGAATCCCATAAGCGGGATCGGCGTGGAAAGATCATTTCCACGGGCAGCCGAGAATTCCAGGAATGCCTCGGTCACCTGGGTGCAAACCAGGTGCAGGCCCTGGTCACCTGGGCCCGTGTTGCAACAGCCGTCCCGGTAAAAACCGGTTAACGGATCGGTTGAACAGGTTTCGAGGTCGGTGCCCAGGACGTTCTTTGCCATGATCGTGATTCTACCAGGAAGTAGTTGCAGGCTTATTTGTCGGCCAGGGCAGCCTGGATCAACTTGGTTACGCTGGGATCGTCTGGCTTGGTTTGAGGATCAAAACGCCCGACAACCTGGCCTTTTCGATCCAGCACGAATTTCTCGAAGTTCCAGCCGATCTTTCCTGGCCCCTTGGGATCGCTCTTGATTGTCGTTAGGTGCTTGTAAAGACCGCAGGCCTTGTCACCGTTGACAGCTACCTTGGCTAACAGGTCAAACGTAACGCCGTAGTTGGCCTGGCAGAATGCCTGGATTTCCTTGGCGGTACCGGGCTCCTGTGATCCGAACTGGTTGCATGGAACACCGATCACCCGGAGGCCCTGAGCAGCATACTTTTCATGTAAGGCCTGGAGTTGCTGGTACTGGCCGGTCAATCCACATTCACTGGCGACGTTGACAATCAGCAGTACCTGGCCCTGGTACTGCTCGAGCTTGACTTCCTTGCCAGCGAGCGTTTTCATCTTGAACTGGAGTGCTGCGGCGACATTGTTCTTGTCAGCTGCATTCAAGTGGCCGGCGAGCAGGATTGCAACCGTGGCCAGGGCGGGCATGATCATTGTGATTTTCATGGAAGGAATCCTCGTTTGTGAAGGGGCTGATCTAGGTGGGTACGTAGGAAATCTATTCTAGGCAGTGTCCGGTAACGGTCAAGAACTGGTGACAAGGGCGGTTTTACAGGTTCATCGCCCCTGGTTCCGATAAGCCTCGCACGGAGGCTAGCCGCGTGGAATCGGTCAGCCACGTTGCTTTGTTTCAGCGACTTTTACCGTTTGTCCATGCAGTACCGCTTCCAAGGCATCACGGGCATAGGGATGGCGTGCGTTACCAAAGTGTCCCCGGTAACGTAGTACCCCGTGCTTGTCGATGACCACGGTCGTGGTGGTTACCTTGGTTCCCAGGATGTCGGCAGCCTTGCCACTGGCATTTAATGCGATGGGAAGGGTGAGGCCCTTCTCTTTTGCAAAGCGGGTGACTTGCTCAGTGGTTTCACCGTCACTGGAGTCCAGGGCGATGACCGCTGCCTTTCCCTTGTAGTGCTGGGCCAGCTTGTTCAGGCTTTGGTCTACATCGCGACAGCTATGACAGAAAGAACACCAGAACGTCAGCACGATGGTGCCATCGCTGGTCAGTTCGGTATTCTTGCGCAGCTGGCTGAGCGTCCATTTCTTGTCGTCAATAGTAACTTCAAAATCTGGCACCTTGTCACCGATCGAGATCCTGGTGACTGGTCCACTAACAGGCTTTGCTTGCTGGTGATCCACATGCTGCGGTGGTTCAGTGTGACCGTCTGGGGCGTGTCGAGTTGGGGCGTGTCGAGGTGGGGCGTGTCGAGTTGGGGCGTGTCGAGGTGGGGCGTGTCGAGGTGGGGCGTGGCCGTGTGCATCTTCATGGCCAGGTTGCTGAGCATCGCCAGCCTGCTGCTCGTTGACGGTATCCGGAACTGCGGCTTGCTCGCTGATGGTTGGCTCGTTGTTACAGGAGGCAAGTAAGAGAGCTGCCAGTCCCAGTAGAAGTGTTGAGATTATACGCATGCGTGATCTCTCCCGAAATGTTTGTTTCACTGAGTTTCAGTTTACGGGGCGATACCTGGCCGGGCAAGTTGTCCTGGTTCAGATTGTCTTAACGCGCTCTATTTGTCAGGAATTGCGTCAGCTTGAGCTTTCAGGGCAGCAATGGTTTCTTGCAGTGCCTTGATCGATTTAGCCAACTCCGGGTGATCGCCACGGATTCTGTTGGAAAGCCATTTGTCTGTTTGCATTTCAGTAAGAATGGCTGCTAATCGTGCCAACTTGCTCTGGATCTGTCTCTTGGCGTTTCCCTTGTAAAGTTCTGTTTCCAGGCGCGGCAGATCAACCTGGGCCTGTCGTATTTTACGGTCCAGCGCCTGTCGCTGTGCGACCTGGCGAAGTTGATCCAACTGTTGCTTGCTTTTATCCTGGGCGTCCTTCGAGTAATTGACGCCCTCGGGGATAGGCCAGTTGTCGGTGCGGAAGGTTGGCATCGGAATCCGGTTACGGCCAACCATGTTACCGGTTGGCCAATTGGCCCAGCCGTAACGGGCGGCCGCCGGTTCACTGACCAGGTCACTGGTCAATTCAATGCACCAGTTGTCAGCCAGTTTGGTATGGCGTCCTGTTGCGGGGTACCAACGTTGGTCTTTGCCGGCAATGATGAAACCCTTGAATTCGGCTTTTCCTTCGCGCGGGCAGGGCAAAACCTGCCAGTAAGCCTGCTTGGTTACGTTTTTCCAGCGTTCCCGCACGATCGGATCAATGTCGAAGAAAAGGTAGAGCTTGTTGTCCTTGACCTTCATTTCGCGATAGGTGTTACCAACATGCTGAACCGGTTTCTGGTAGACCTTGGCCAGTGCCCAGAGGGAAGCGTATTCAGCGACCGGTAGTTTTTCTGCCGGATGAATGTAGGAGTTGCCGGTTGGGTAGGTGGCAATCATGTCACCATGGGGATCATCTGCCAGGGCGCGACGCTGAATGTCACGCACGATGGCATACCCTTCGGCCACGGTGGCCACCTCGGGATCCAGGTCGAAATTTCCCCAGCCAGGCTGGCTGATGCAGCCGAACGGCAGGTCTTTTTCACCAAAGGCCTGGCGGAAGGATACGGGAACCTTGGGAAAGGTCGATTCGTAGCGGGTCCAGCGCATGAAGTTGTTGTTTTCGCCCTGGTAGTAGAGCACGCCCCGGATGCCGAGGTGGCGGATGGGCATGATGGTGGCGTTGAACAGTCCGGCTGGTGGACTCCAGCCGCTGCGCGGATCAGCCGGTTTTTTGGGAAGTCTCAAGCGGGGTTCGGGTTTGCCAGCTGCCTTGGCCTTGGCCACGCGCTGCTGGTGCTCCACCTTGGCGGCTTCCACAGATTTTTCCCAGTGGGTCATGATCGCGGCCAGTTGTTGAGGATCATCCCAGGCGGCGGTTTCGGCATCGTAGTCAGCCAACACCGTCTTGATGAGGGGGTTGTCGATGTTCGTCAGTTCATCGCGCAGGCACCAGGTTTGTCCCAGGGTACCGCCGCGGGCCACGTTAATGACGCCGACCGGTACTTTCAGGTAACGATGCAGGAACATGCCGTACAGGTAGGGGATCGCGGAAAATCGTTCAGCAGTTTCGGGCGAACATTCCTGCCAGTGGATGTTTCGACGGACATCGTCCAGCGGCTTGTAGTAGGAATCTTCCCAGGCGATATAGCGCAGGCCGGGGAAGTCGGCCGAGGCAGCTTCCCGGTCCTTGCGATTAAATCCTCCCCAGCCCATGTTACTTTGGCCGGCACAGACCCAGATTTCACCAATCAAGACGTTTTGCACCACCACCACGGCATCATCGCTACTGGCAATAATCCAGGTTGGTTGAAAACTCGCTGGAGCTGCCTGGAAACGAACATTCCAGCGTCCGTTCTCGTCACTCAAGATGTGGTGAATCTGTGTTGGTAGACGGGGAGGGTTTTTTTCGACGTACTGAATCTTGATAGAATACTCGCCAATTGCCCTCAGTGCAGCGGAACGCCGTGGGGTCTGTTCACGGTAAGTGGTGACCGCTTTTTCGCCGAGTTGCGGATTCTGGGTCAGCGTGATGGAGACCTTGGTACCAGGTTTTGCCCAGCCCCAGACGGCGATGGGTTTCTGTTGTTGGAGAACCATGTTGTCAGTAAAGATCTTTGCCAGTCGAAGGTCACTGTTTTCTGCTCCGTTTATCGTTGCGGCGAGCGGACAGAGAGCAAAGAGGCTAGCAAACAGGATAGATTTCATGGCTGGATTTACTTTCCGAGATTTAGCGAAAGATTCAAAGGTTTACTTGCTGCCCTGTTGCAGGCAGTACTTGAGGTTATTGCGCAGCGTGCGTTCGTTGGGAAATTGTTCGAGTGCTCGGTCATATATCTTGATCGCTTCGCCCCATTCTTTTTTCTTGATAAACCCATTGGCCCATTGGTTCCAGATCACCACGGCATTTCGTTTCAGGTGATTGTCCCTAGGAAGTGATTTGAGTCCCCGCGTGTAAACGGCAATTCCCTCGTTCCACTCGGATTTCTTGATGTGTGCCTGGGACCATTGATCGCAAACAATGCGGACAAAATGGGCGTGATCCTTTTCCGTCAGTAACTTTCGGCAACGATCGGCTGCTACCAGTGCCTTGGCTGGCTGCTGATCCCGTTGATGTTTTTGAACCACGGTCTGTACATAGACGGCGACGGCCGTGCGAATGGTTTTCAGTTCGGGTTGTCGGGTTACCCAGTCCGCGAGATGTTTTTCGGCCGCCTGCGGCCCCTCATTTTTCCAGGATATTTCTGTTAGTTCCTGGACGCAGAAACCAATACGTTTCCCCATTTCACGGTCATCGAGGCCACTTTTCAGTGCTTTCAGGTAGATTTCGCCGGCGGCTGACCACTCCTTTTTTTGCTGGTGAACCTCGGCCCAACTACTCCAGGTAAAGATTAAATTGTTCTTCAGCTGGCGATCGTCGGGCAGTTTTTTCAGGCCGCGCTGGTAGACAGCAATCGCCATTTCCCATTTTTTCAGCTCTCGTAATTCCTCGGCCTGGATTTCGAAAACGGATCCCATCAACTCTTGAAAGGTACGTTCTGGTAGCTGCTTCTGGTGACGATCCAGGAGCGCTTCAGCCTTGTCGAATTGTTTGTCCTTGGCCAGTCGATAGGCGGTCTGGCCCAGGAAGTTCCTGGTGACTTCCTGGACATCGCGAATCTCGCTGAAGCGACGACTGATGTTGGTGAGCAGGGATTCGGCGGCCAGCAGTCCTTTCTCGGATTCGACCTGGGAGAGCCATTCCTGGACTACGAATCCCATGTTTCGTTCGAAGTCGCTTTCGTCTGGGTCGACCTTCATGGCCTGTTCGAGAATATCTACCACTGCAGCGTACTTTTTTTGATCGATGGTTGTGATTGTCCAGCGGTTGTAGACGTTGTTCCGCCAGCGGTGCAGTTCTTTTCGGGCGCTGGGCGGAAGTGTTTTCAGTCCTGTTTCAGCCAGTTGCAGAGCCTCCTGCCACTGCTGGTCCTGGGCAAGTTTTTCACCGGGATGAATAAAAGCGAATGATTGCATTTCCTCGAAGCCCCCTCCGGGCAGGGCCTTGGCTGCCCGTGCCAGGATGGCCAGCGCCGCTGCGCGACGATCGTTTTCGATCTCGGCTAGTGCCCAGGCCTGCCAGAGTGCCTTCTGGTTGTGGCGAAATCGATGATCATCCGGAGCCAGGCGTAAACCGATCGAGACGACATTCAACGCCTTCTCGAACCGGGCTGCTTTCGACAGGTCTCCACTCCAATGGTGAAGCGTGCTGAGCACGTTCTGGATGGCAGAGGGGAACTCGGGGTCGAGGCTTAGTGCCCGGAAGTAATCGACCAGTGCAGCAGCGTATTGCTCGTTTTCACTATTGGTGACTCCGTGGTTGTAATAAGTAAGTGCCATTAAACCAATGTTGGTCACTTCTCGCCGCTTGTCTGCATGACGCTCGGGAATGTAGTTGAACCCGGTTTCCCGGGTGAAACGCTGCAGGATGCGTGGATCCCGGGCAGGATTAAAGCCACTTGCATTGGTTGTTTCCACGTCCGCGTGTTTCGTGCCGACGTATTGAATCGAAAAGGCATGGTCAGGGACTTCGATGGCACGCAAATCCAGGCCCAGTCGCAGGCCGATAATGTTGTAGAGCGTCGCCGAGGAAACACAGTTGAACTTTCCCGTGTCCAGGAGGACGGACAGGTCGGTCTGGTGTTTTTCATAACCCGCTTTCATCACGTTCGCGTGTAACCACTTCAGCAACAGTTCGCCTTTCTGGTAAGGCGTATCGGCATCCTCGATGGCCTGGCGTGCCTGCTCGGTCACCCGGTCGAGTCGGTCGAGGTATTTTTTTCGTCGGTCCACGTCCAGGATGCCGTTACTCAGGAGGGCAGCTTCTGCCAGGGACCACCGGTCAAGTTTGCCGTCTCCGACATCCTTGAAAAGACTGGTTTCGTCCTCGTTGATCTCTACCTCGACAGATTTCTGAACGACTTCCAGGACCTGGAAAGCCTTGGTGGGAGATTCCTTGAAGGCGTAACGTGTCTGGGGAAGTCCCGGGTGACCCTGGATATCGATTTCCGCAAGCGACAAGGTAATTGGCTCCAGCGGTGACATGATCCGGACAATGATCCAGCGTGCCGCGGTGGGAGGCAGGTCCAGGTGCTGCGCATCGGTGCTCGCCTTCAGCATCAGCGATCGAATGGATTGAAATCCTGCCTGGCTGGAAAGCGTGGAAACCAGTATCTCGATCCGCGGTAGCTGCTTCCGCGAGAGACCACGGGTATTGGCGGCGACGACAAGCTCCTGGCAAGTCGCCACGGCAGGCAATTGGTAAGTCAGGTCCAGGGCCGCGCCGGATTCGAGCTTGATTTTCAGTGGCGGATTGGTTTTACCGTCCGTTAAAGGGGCCAGGTCTTGGGGAGATCCACCGGGCAGCGACGAAGTCACCAGGGTTACGTTTTCCTGGACCAGTAAACCCATCGATACAGGATCGTCGTCCGCAGCCCAGGCCATGGCAGGAGCGCTGCCTAGAAATAGGACAGCCAGCCAGCAATTGTTCTTTAGCGGCATGGAAGATGACCCTGCGTACGAGAGATGTGGATAGGACCGTCAAGACTACACGGATTATATCGCACGCCGGACCAGTTGTCGCTCATGCCGTCTCTTTCCAGAACTGGAAGTGCGGTTGATCCGAGAGTTTCCGGATTATGCTTGGGACTGCAAGAGGACCGGTTGCCAATTCAGGATATCCTTGTCAGCTGGAAAGTAAGGTCGCTGAAGATGGTGAAAGGTTACGTTTTTCAGCGTGGCAGGTGTGGGACCTGGAGTGTCCAGGATAAAGGTGGCTTGGGCAAAGTCACCGTAGGCCATCCCGTAGTTCATCGGATTCTTGGCCACCAGGAACCTGGTGGCGGCGGGATCGAGTCCCACTGCCGCAAATTGTTCACCTCCCCACTCGTAGGTAGCAAAGGAGGTGATCAACACCTGGATGCCACCGATCTGCAGGACAGCCGTTGGTCCCATGTTTCCCACGGTATCATCCCAGATACCTCCGTGGTACTTGAATTGACCGTCGCTCAACAAGGTGACCTCTCCGGTTACTGCGATCGGGTGCCCCCAGTGCGGATCCAACTGGTGCCCCAGTCGTAAGGTGACCTGCTGGCCTTCGCCTGCCTGGTGGCAGGCAGCGGCTGCGCCAGGGTCAACGACCGGCACGATGGCCGCTTCGTGGGGAGCCAGTTCCAGCAGCGCTTTCAGGGTCCAGACACTGTCGCCGGCAGCTCCGCCGCCACAGCAATCAGCCGTTTCTACCAGGAGAACAGGACCGGGCTCCTGTTGTAAGCCACGTTGCACGGCCTCTTCCGCTGAAAAAGTAGGTGGTTCCAGGTCGAATCGTTTCTGCCAGTAGGCAGTGGCCAACTGGTGTGCCAGTTCCGTGGCCTGCTCTGGATCATTGTTCGTGATCACGAGGCCACCACCGCCCATGCCAGGAAGATCCAGGTAGGGGTGAACCAGGAAAACACTGGTCGAGTAAACGTTCCCCTCCCCTTCCGCCGTCTTGGCCATTCGCATGACGTCCGCGAAGGGTCCCGCTCCCTCGGTGTTTCCATGAATGCCGCTGACCACGACCGGTGCTTTTGCCATGACCATGACAGGATGTAATCGACCGTCAAGGATATCGAGTAGTGCGGTGGCACCACGGATCCCGGTTTCCCAGGAGTCGGCATGGGGATAGGTTTCCCAGGCCAGCAGTGCATCGGCTGCCGAGATCATGGCTTGCGTCACATGAGCATGTAGGTCCAGGGTTGCCACGATCGGGACCTGGGGACCGACCCGTGTTCGCACGGACTCGAGTAAATCACCCTCGACATCCCCGACTCCTTCGGCCGCGGCTGCACCGTGCAGGGCCAGTAGCACACCATCGACAGGTGGCCCTGCCTGGAGCCGGTCGAGTAAATCCTGTTTTAACTGTTGGTAACAATCCCGCGTGATATGGCGACTGGGACAGGCACTGGCTACCAGCAGGGGATGGATCCGGACCTGGCCTGTTTCCAGCGTGTGAAGCATTCCCCCCACGGTTCCACCCTTGTAGGACAGCATGTCCTGGTCATAGGCGAGTTGGCTGCGACGAAAAGTTTCCAGGTCGGCTGGTGTACCCCCGAAATGATTGCACTCGATGAAGATGGATCCAATCGCGATCTGGTGGGGCATGACAACAATCCTATCGAGGAGGATATCGGCCGGTCTGCCGGGGATTTCGCCGTCAGCCAAGCAGGTTCGGGATGGGATCTGCCTGGTAGATATGGTACGGCCGTTTGGTCAGGTCGTACCAGTTGGCATCCCTGGGAATCCCCAGTGCTTGGTAGATCGTGGCGGCGAAATTCTCTGGTGTTTGCGGATCGGAGGCGGGATAGGCACCGTTACGATCGGACGAACCGATGACGGTGCCTCCCTGGATTCCGGCACCGGCAAACAGCACGGACTGGCAAGGGGCCCAGTGGTCACGCCCAGGCAGCTTGTAGACGTTCGGTGCCCCGTTGAAAATGCGTGGAGTGCGGCCAAACTCACCGGCCATCACGACCAGCGTGTTCTCCAGCAGGCCACTCTCGTGCAGGTCATCCAGCAATGCAGAGACGGCTCGATCGGTAGGGGGAAAGAGGAAATTCTTGAGTAGTGGGAAGTTGTTTCCATGCAGGTCCCAGCTGCCAAAGTTGCCGAGGTTAACCTGCACCATGTTCACGCCCGCCGCCACGAGTCGGCGCGCCATCAGGAGTGACCAGCCGAAGGAATTGTCACCGTAACGTTCCAGGGTCCGAGGATTTGCCTGGCGAACATTGAACGCTTCACGAACCTTGGGATCGGTCATCAGGGACACGGCACTTTGCCGAATGCGATTGTAATTTGCGACATCGGCAACGCGCTCCAGGTTTTTTCGTTGCACGTCAATAGTGTCCAGCAAGTCAAGACGTCCACGGAATCTGTTTTCCAGGATGCCTTCCTGGAGTTTCAGGTGGGGCACCTCGAATTTCCAGTCGTCTCGATCCGAGGCAACTCCATCATGCAGGTTAAACAGGTACTTGGGAAAGGCGCCCGAGTAATCGTGATAGGCATGGGGCTTGTCGGTGCATTCCACCAGCCAGGGCTCATGTTGTGAACCCAGGAGTCCCGCGAACTGGCCGGGATAGACCCCCGTGTTGGAGTGGTAGATCTTTTCCGGAAGGATCACGCTGGTGGGCATGTTGCCACGAGGCCTGGTTGCGACGCCGGAAATCGCAGCGATGCTTGGTAAATCGGTCGATTGAGGCTGACTGGAACGGAAGGAGGATGGCACCGTCGACTGGCCAGTCAGCATGACATAGGTTCCCTTGTCGTGACCACTTTCCTTGTGCGTCAACGAGCGAACGAGTCCCCAGAGATGACTGCGCCGGGCCAGGCCAGGTAAGTGCTCGCAGATTTGCAGGCCCGGTGTGTTGGTTGCGATGGGATTGAATTCACCCTTGTAGTCTGCAGGCCCGTCAGGCTTCATGTCAAAGGTGTCGTGCTGCGAGGGACCCCCTGTGAGAAAGATATAGATCACGTTGCCTGCACGTGGTACTGCATCCGCGGCCGTTGCCTGTTGTTGCCACTGGGCAACATCGGCCATGGAAATGCCCAGCAAGCCGAGGGATCCAGCCCGGATCCATTCTCGTCGATTCAGGTTGCCTGGTGATGATTTTTTCATGGAAGGACTTCTCGCTCAAACACTGCCAACCATGATACTACCAGCCTCGGGATGCTGCAATATTTCTAGCTCGCGTGGTAAGTACTCGTCAGTAATATTGCCTAATTTACAGGGGAGATGCTTGTTTCGATCAGCGAAAACAATCAACATGAGAACCAGCCTGACCAGTGACCGAAACTTTATCTCTGAAAAAGGATCGAACATGAATGCCACGAATCGGCGTCGGTTTTTACAGGACACCTCGGTAGGCCTGGCGAGCAGCATGACCCTGGCCTGTGCCGGATCAGCCAAGGCCATTAATGCTCGTGACGAGGTGGTCGTGGGACTGGTGGGGCATGGTGGTCGTGGGCGCCAGGTGGCCGGCCTGTTTGCCTCCCTGGAAAATGTACGCCTGGGATGGGTGGCAGACGCCAACCGCAATCGCTTGCAGCAGGCCGCTAAGGGATTCAATGGCCAGCAACCGAAACTGACAGACGACATGCGGAAGATATTCGATGATCCGTCGGTAGATGCGGTGATCGTGGCCACCCCGGATCACTGGCATGCCCCCGCTGCTATCCTGGCATGCGATGCGGGGAAACATGTTTACGTGGAAAAACCATGTTCACACAATATTCGCGAAGGACGGTTGCTGGTCGAGGCCGCTCGCCGTAACAAGCGACTGGTGCAACATGGGACGCAGGTGCGCAGCACCCGGATGATGATCGAGGCCGTCCAGCGATTGCGAGATGGACTGATTGGTGACGTGAAAGTCGTGAAGGCCTGGAATGTCCAGCGTCGTGGTTCCATCGGTCATGAAACCCCCCAGGATCCACCTGCTCACCTGGATTACGACCTCTGGCAGGGACCGACACCGCCTTTACCCTACCAGCATAATCGGGTCGATAGTGGCTGGCATTGGTGGTACCACTACGGAACCGGTGACATGGGTAATGATGGGGTGCATGATATTGACTATGCTCGCTGGGGCCTGGGCGTCGAGATCCATCCTAACCGGGTCGTTGCCCTGGGCGGAAAATATTTCTTTGATGATGATCAGCAGTTCCCGGATACCCAGCAGGTGGCCTTCGAGTACGACGGTGATGGTACACACGGTAGCCGCCGAATGTTGATCTATGAACAACGACTCTGGTCTACCAACTATCCCCACAACGTGGACAGTGGTGTCGAGTATTACGGTACCAAAGGCCAGTTGTTTCTCAGCCGTCGCGGCAAGGCGCAATGGTTGGGAGAACGTAACCAGCGACAGGAACTGGATATCGAGCTCCAGCCCCAGGATGATAGACAGCACGTGATCAATTTTATCGAGGCAGTACGCGGTCGCGTATCTCTTAATGCCGAGATTGAAATTGGACACCTGACCTCGTCTCTCTGTCACCTGGGGAATATTGCCGTGCGACTCGGTCGACCATTGAACTTTGACCCGCTTAAGGAAAAGTTCATCAAGGACGACGAGGCAAACCGACTGGTCAGTCGTAGCTACCGGACCGACCACTGGGGCACCCCGCGAAATGTCCAGTGAGTGGAACCCAGATGGAATATAGAGCACTAGGGCAGACTGGAATCGAGGTCTCGGCGATTGCCCTTGGGGCCGGTCCGGTTCCCGACCTGATGACATCACGGGATTCGCAACGCCAACTGGAAACCTTGCGCTGCGCACTGGATGCCGGGGTGAACTGGATCGATACGGCAGCGACCTACGGTGGCGGTTGGTCCGAGACGAACCTGGGCCAGGCCCTTCGTGACCTGGATGTGGTTGATGCCGTTCACCTGGCAACCAAGGTTCGGCTGGCCATGCAGGACGAGGGTACCAGCGAGGCAAAAGTACGCCAGTCAGTGACAGGAAGCCTGCAAAGGCTGTCCGTGGACCGTTTGGCCTTGTTGCAGTTGCATAACTCGATCACGGTCTGTCGAGGGGACGAACCAACCTCCTTGAGTGTCGAGGATGTACTGGGTCCAGGAGGGGTGTTGGAGGTCTTTGAACAATTGCAGCACGAAGGTGTGGTAGATCACCTCGGATTGACAGGCATCGGTCAACCGGAGGCGTTGCGTGAAGTGATTCGTACCGGGAAATGGGCCACGATCCAGGTGCCCTATAACGTGTTGAATCCAAGTGCTGGCCGGGACGTGTTGAGCGATTTTACCGAGGCTCATTACGGCAATGTGATCGCAGACTGTGCCGAGCAGCAGATGGGTGTGATGGCGATCCGCGTTTATGCAGGTGGAGCCCTGGCGAATCAACTACCCAGTCGCCACACCCGCCAGACCAGGTTCTTTCCCCTGGACCTTTACGAGCGAGATCAACAGCGCGTGGAGCGACTGGCCAGTCGACTCCAATGTGGCCTGGATATCAAGGAGGTCGCACTGCGATACGTGCTTGGCCATCCAAAGATCTCGTCAGCGATTATTGGTTTCTCTGAACCAGGACATGTCCAGGATGCCGTTGAATACCTTGCCGCCGGCCCGCTGGCATCCACGGTGATCGAGAAACTGCAGAATGTGGAGGTCCAGTAGATCCCTCGCCAGGGTGTCGAATAGTTCAAGTTACCGTCGATATCCATGCTTCTTGGCGCGCCATGTAACCCAGGATCTTGACCACCTGCTGGATGTTTTCAGCGACGGCACAAGCAGCGGCGTCGATTTCCTTGAGGGCGTGTTGCAGCTCGGGAGGATGAATGACCAACAGTGGTTTCTGCATGGCGACTGCCATGCCGGCGTCGAAAGCGGCATTCCATTGCCGGTACTTGTCACCAAACCGAACGATAACCAGGTCAGCCTGTGCCAGCATGGTACGAGTCCGTAAGGCGTTGACGCCCGCCCCTTTGCGATCATGCCAGAATGGATCAGTTTCCGTCCCCAGGATTTCGGCCCCGGTATCATCGCTGGCTTCATGGTCCGTCACCGGTCCCAGGAAGGAAACCGGCAGGTTGGCAGTTGCAACTTCCTCGGCCAGTTCCGTACGCCAGGTAGTGTGGATCTCCCCTGCCAGGTAAACGGTGTAATGCATGGAACGGCTTTCAAGCGAGTTGGGAAGTTGTCATGGTTTTTCATGATGCCCGTTCGAGAGACTTTGAGCAAGTCCGGGGAATCCCTGGTTGTGCAGAATTTGTCAGGAGCAGGGCCGCATGACAAGAATGATCATGTTATGATGACTGAATCAACAGGTGATCGCCTGTCCGCGTTGACCGGGAATCTCAAGCAGGAACAAGAATAATGAGACAGTTGTTTTCTTTTGCGTTGGTTTGGTTGCTCGCCTGTGGATCCTTGCTGGCGGCTGATTCCCGGCATCCGAATATTCTCTGGATTACCAGCGAGGATCACGGTCCGGAGATGGGTTGTTATGGCGATTCCTTTGCTACCACGCCGCATGTGGATGCACTGGCCAGCAAGGGCATGTTGTTCAAGCTGGGCTGGTCCTGTGCTCCCGTTTGTGCCCCGGCTCGCACGACTATCATCACGGGAATGTATCCGCCGTCGATTGGCGGACAGCACATGCGCAGCATGGTGAACCTGCCGGATCAGATCCAGTTTTACCCGACCTTCCTGAGGTCCCAGGGGTATTACTGCACGAATAATTCCAAGACGGATTACAACGTGAACCAGAAAACAACGGGCTGGAACGAATCGTCTCGCCAGGCCCATTATCGGAACCGGGAGGCCGGCCAGCCGTTTTTTGCGATTTTCAATTCCACCGTTAGTCATGAAAGCAAGATTCGTGTCCGGCCCCATGAGAAAGTGCATGATCCGGCCAAGGTGCGGATACCGGCATACCATCCGGACAATGCCGAGGCGCGTCAGGATTGGGCCCAGTATTATGACATCGTGACCCGTGCCGATGTGATTGCCGGACAGAAACTGGCCGAGCTGGACCGGGCTGGCCTTAGCGATGATACGATTGTTTTCTATTACGGGGATCATGGGTCCGGCATGGCTCGAGGTAAACGCTGGCCCTATAACTCGGGGCTCGCCGTACCGATCGTGGTCTATTTTCCGGAGAAGTGGCAACACCTGGCGCCCAAGGAATACAAGGCAGGTGGCAAGAGTGATCGCCTGGTCAACTTTGTTGACCTGGCCCCCACGCTGCTGAGCCTGGCCGGCGTCAAGCCTCCGGGTTGGATGCAGGGACATGCCTTTGCCGGGAAACACCAGGTTGCGAAACCGAAATACATGTTCGGTTTTCGTGACCGAATGGATGAGCGGTATGACTTTATTCGTACCGTTACCAACGGGCGGTACCACTACGTTCGCAATTACAATCCCCATTTCATCTATGGTCAGTTCGTACAATACAACTTCGTGACGCCGTCGACCGCGGCCTGGAAACGTGATTTTGACGCCGGCAAGCTGAATGAATCGCAATCGCATTTCTGGAACCTGAAACCGGCGGAAGAGTTGTATGACCTACAGGCTGACCCGGATGAAGTGAATAACCTGGTCGGGTCCGCTCAACACCAGGAGATCCTCAAGGAGCTGCAGGGTGCACTGGCCGACTGGTGCCGGGAAATCCGCGATGTCGGTTTTCTGCCCGAGGGCGAGATCCACAGCCGTAGCAAGGGAATGACGCCTTACGAGATGGCTCGTAATGAAAAACTCTATCCGTTTGATAAGATCTTCGCGGCTGCGGACCTGGCCACCCGACGTGGAAAAAATGACCTGGCACAACTAAAAAAACTACTACAGGATTCCGACAGCGCGGTCCGTTACTGGGGTGCCATCGGAATTCTCAACCGTGGCCAGGTGACGGTGAAGCAGGCCAGCGCGGAACTGGCAGCGGCCCTGGAAGATGATTCGCCCTACGTGGTGATCGCGGCTGCCTATGCCCTGGGAAAATACGGGAACCAGCAGCAGCAACGCACGGGCGTCGATCGCCTGGTCGAGGTAGCGCCCTGGAACCCGGATACCCAGGTCTTCGTATCGATGGCTGCCCTCAATGCCCTGGATAAGCTGGATGGCAAGGCCGCTCACGCCCTGGATGCGATCAAGACGCTTCCTGTTGGTGGAGGTGCCTCTCCCCATGGCCGCTACAACGGTTACGTGAAGAACCTGAAAGCTAAAACACTTAAAGATCTCGGCGTGGCAAATGCTGCTGGCAAGAAGAACCGTGGACAGAGAAACCAGAAAAAGAAACCGGCGGCAGCCGAGTAACGCTGGCCAGGTCTGTTCCCCGGTCTAGCCATCGAGTATTTCTTCCAGCGTCACCATGGCACCACGCCGGATGGATTCCTGTGCAGCGAGGCAAACAGCAACGCTCAGGCGCGCGGCTGGACCGTCGGTCAACGGCCGGGTCCCCTGTCGACAGCAATCGATGAAATGCTCCAGTTCTGGAAGAATGCCTCGGTCGATTCTTCCAGAGGCGTCGGTGAAACCTGCCTCGTCGATCGAATCGGTCACGTCGATTTCATGGCGGGTGGCGGTTTCAAAGTCGTGGTGGACCAGTTGCAAGGCCTGGTTAAGTGTATCGATACGACCAGCGCTGCCGACCACACCGATTTCGGTATCGCCACCGTGCGGAGCAAACAGGCATAATTCCAGGCTGGCCCGGCGACCATCCTGGTATTCCACGAGTACCTGGGCATTGTCGAGTATTTCTCTATCCAGCAGCACATCGCGGCCGCCCAGGGCAGCGACTTTTACTGGCGGACGATCGATCATCCA
>JAYGDH010000078.1:0-1525 GCA_046583055.1 Pirellulaceae bacterium
GAGTGGGAATACGCCTGCCGAGCAGGTACCCGGGCTGGCTATCCCTGTCCCATCAAGGACCTTGGTAAGCACGGCAATTTCGCCGACCGCAATCTGTACAACGACCGTGACATTGTGCACTACATTTATGCTAACCGGGAAGCAGACGATGGCTATGGCCGGGTTTTTGCACCCGTTGGCCACTACCTGCCTAATGCGTGGGGAATCCACGACATGCGAGGCAACCTGGCCGAACTATGTAGTACCTATCACGACAAGCAACTCATCCCGGGAGTTGATCCGAACGACCAGTCCCTGCCCGATCCACGAAGCTCACGGCATCGCATTTCTCGCGGTGGTTCCTGGTGCAGCCCCCCTGAATACCTGCACGTGGCTTACCGTAATGCCTTCACTGGTACACAAACGCCACATGTTGGTTTACGGCTTGTTCTTCGACAGGGTCAGCACCTGACGCGGACACGGACAGAAATTTCCAAGGCCCTGCAACTGCAGCTGGATGCCGAGAAGAAGGAGAAAAAGTGACTAACATCATTCTCCGCCTGGGAATCGTGGCCCTGGTCTTACCAGCGGGCATCTTGCTGGCCGACGATGCGCAGTTCACCCGCCAGGTCCAACCCTTTCTCAAGACCTATTGCATATCCTGTCACGGCCCTCGAAGCCAAAAGGGAGAGATTCGCTTCGATCACCTCACTGCCAGCATGAGCGACCGCCAGGAGGCTGAGTTGTGGGCACGCATGCTGGAAGCGATCGAGTTTGGTGAAATGCCTTCGGACACGGCTGAACAATTCCCCACCCAGGCCGAGGCACGACTGGTACAGGGCTGGATTAGCCGTGCCCTGGAACGAGAGGGCCTCGTGGTCGAAGAAAAGCGGAACAAGGAAGGCTACGGCAACCTTGTTTCACACGAGTTACTCTTTTCTCCCCACGAAAGCAAGCGAACCGTTGATGCAGCCGCCCGACTCTGGCGCATCACTCCCAAGGCGCTGGCCAACCTGTTGCGGGGTGCCCGGATAGTCTCCAATCCCTTTGACCTGGAAAAGCCTCATGGCAATTTCCGCGACTTCAAGGGCAAATACCAGTTTAACTCGCTGATGGCGGAGCAGATCACGGACTTGGCCATCGCTCACGCCGACAAGGAGGCCAAGAACGCTCGCAAGATGGTTGTTGCTCTACGGGAAAAGGGAAGCACGATCGACGAGGCAAACCAGGAGGCGATCAAGCGACATTATCAACACGTGCTACGACGGTCTCCCACAGAGAAGGAGATGGCCTCGTTGATGACGCTGCTCAAGAAGGTCGATGCCGACCTGGGGGTTCCGCGTGGGCTGCAGGCGGCCTATGCCGCGATTATATTACAGCCGGAAACCCTGTTTCGCTTCGAGGGGACTGGCAAGGCCGATGATTCGAAGCTGGTACAGCTTTCCCGCCGGGAACTGGCCACTTCTCTTTCCTACGCCCTGACGGATCTGCCGCTGGATGGCAATATGCTGAGGTCGTTTGAAAACGAGGACATACCTGTGCGAGA
>JAYGDH010000108.1:0-6544 GCA_046583055.1 Pirellulaceae bacterium
GGGAACGCATGTCGGAGGTTTTCCTCGATGACCTTTCGCCGTATCCGGAGACCTCGCCAGGCGAGCTTGGCCATGAATCGGGAGAATCGTTGACAAAAGCGCAGAGGCAGGGACTGGATGATGCAGATTAACATCCGCACCAGCAAGTAAGTGAGCCAGTTTTTGATTTGCCGGTATCCCATGGGGCACCCGTGTCACGACTGGATTGAGGCTAATCTGCCTGGTTGCATCGGACGCCATCAATTCGTGCCTGCAGCACGGGATCCGATGCAAGCGGAAGGGTAATCGTTTGGCGAGCCTCGGCCGCCTGGTAAATGCCCAGGATAATCTCCACGCTGCGACGGCCCTCGTGGCCGTCTACCAGCGGGCTACGCCCTTCTGTAATCGCATCTACAAAATCCTGAAATAGCATGGTGTGACCATGGTGGCCGATGGCAGAGGGGTCCGCAGCACCACCACCGGTTTGGGTTTTTCCCTGCATACGTTCAAGTAAAGCCACGTCATCCGGTGTCGATTCGGCAAAATCCCAACTGGTGAGATTTTCCTCTTCAAGTACCGCAGTGCCGGCTGTTCCATGAAGTTCGATGCGCTTCAGTGCGCCAGGATAGGCCGCTGTGGTCGCTTCGATGACTCCCATAGCACCGTTTTCGAAGCGGAGCGTCGCTACCGCCACGTCTTCCACCTCGATCCGCTCGTGGGCCAGCATGTCGATATGAGCTGAAATTTCGCGAACCGGACCCATCAACCAGGTCAAGAGGTCGACGCTGTGAATGGCCTGGTTCATCAGGGCACCACCGCCGTCTAGCTTCCAGGTTCCACGCCAGGCACCACTGTCATAATATTCCTGGGTGCGAAACCATTTAACGTACGAATCACCGATGGTGAGTCGGCCAAAACGGCCGGCATCGACGGCGCTCTTGAGGCATTGCGAGGATTCGTGGAACCGGGAGGGAAAGATGGTGCCGAGTGTAACGCCGGAACTTTCGCAGGCGGTGATGATCTGGTCACACCGATCCAGCGTGATCTCGAGCGGCTTTTCAACAATCACGTGCTTGCCCGCCTTGGCCGCCGCGACAGCCGGTTCCAAATGGGCGCCGCTGGGAGTGCAGATGGTAACGACATGAATCCGGTCATCGGCCAGCATGGCCTCCAGGTCGTGGTAGGCGGTGCAGTTGATCTCGGCGGACAGACGATCGGCTGCGGCGGGAAACATGTCAAAACATGCCACCACCTCCGCTCCCGGCAGATCAGCCACGGCCTTGGCGTGGAAACCCGCAATCATGCCGCAGCCAATAATGCCAAATCCTGTCGTCATCTTGGAATCTCCCTGCTAGGTTCTTGATTTCGATTGAAGCGTTATTATAGGCAGGTAGCTATCAGAGGAAAGAGCGATCCGACATGGGTGGCGTCAGGATGGTGGATGCAGGGAGACCCAGTAGGCTAGCCCAACGCTGATGGCGTTCAGGAACATGTGAAGCAGGATGCCAGGAAGCAAGCGGCGCGTTTTTTGGTACAGGTATCCAAGTGCCAGGGCCAGGATGAAAATAGCGATCCAGCCACCTCCGTGACCAATGTGGGCCACCGCAAATATCGTCGAGGAGGCCAGGATTGGAGCGTATCGTAAGATTCCGAGCCCCGAGGGAGGTTCAGCAGCTATTGCGTGAGGTGGTGTGTCCTGCTCACAGTCGCCCTCGGCAACGACGGGCTGGGGCTCGGAAACCACCCGACTTAACAGCGATTCGAACCAACCCTGAAGCATCGCGCGAAAAAAATATTCTTCCGCAACTGGTGCCACGATCACCGCCGATACCGTGACCGCGGCCCAGAGACTGGCACGGTCGCTCGCTAGCAGCATCGTAATGAAGGGATGCTTGTATTGCATGCCCGGTAGCTGCGTGACCAGGAACTGGACCATGTAGATAACGGGAAGGACAGCAGCGCCGACCAGGAGTGCCAGGCGGATGTCCGCAAAGGCGTTTGAAAGCGTCCATCCGATGGGCGTGAGAGTGAATCGGAGTGGACCACGAGAGATGAGAAGGGTGGATGCCAGGACCGCCAATAGTTCCGCCAGGGAATTGAGCCAGAGGCTGCGCTCCTTGGCCAAAGCGTCAACGGCCGAGGGATCAAACTCCCAGCCAAGCGCCAGTCGGGCTGCCAGCAAGAACCCGCACGTGGCCGCTATGTAACAGCCGATGGTAAGAACGATTCCAACAAAACCCCAGGAGCAAGGCTGCGGCCATGCTGAAAGCGCCAATTCCGAGCGCGACAGGAGTGCTTTCCAGGCGCAGACGCAGGTGAAGAAAATAATGAGCAGCAGGGCGGCCGGCAAGAGGACATCAGGCGTCATGCAAGATAGGCCCCGTTGATTCAGGGGTTGGTGCGTAGAATGCGCGTTGCCGATTTAACGTAGCCGGCACCGGAATACACTGTGAAGATGATCGTCAAGGCAATAGAGATCAGCAGCGTGTTGCTGATCAGCGCAGGAACAGAGGCTTCTCCATCGCCCGTGGATCCATAGTGCAAGGCAAGTAGGGCCGCGACGGCAGCAACACACTGGAAGACCATCTTGAGCTTGCCAGGCATCTTGGCGGAAAAATCCACACCCTGTTGTTCAATGTAGCTGCGCAGGACAGTGACGAGCATCTCACGCCCCATTACCAGGACCGCCAGCCAGCCCCAGATGGCAACTCGATAATCCGTCATCGCCTCGGCCAGCATGATGTACGTCCCGCAGATCAGGACCTTGTCAACAAAGGGATCGAAGATGCGGCCCAGCTGCGTGACCTGGTCAAAACGACGCGCCCAGTACCCATCGATCCAGTCAGTCCCGGCAGCGAGAATGAAGAACACGGTCGCCAGACGGTAGTAACCCAATGGAATGAGGGCGAAAACAACCACCGAAAGGACAAGCCGCACCGCGGTTAATTGATTAGGCACATTCCAGGCGGATGCCGGTTTGAGTGAGGTCGCTTCTTTCATTGTGCCTGTCTTGCGGTAGTGGGTCGTATGATACCAGGGTTGGCCGGGAGAATTGACTAATACACATCTCCGGTCGCGATGCCTATCAGGTCGTAGTCCTGGGCCGCTACCACCTCAACAGACGCTATGCGACCAGCCGTCAGTGCTACGTTGTTTCCGGTTACGTAGACCAGCGAGTCTACTTCAGGGGCATCTGCCATGGATCGGCCGACCCAGACATTCTGCTCGTCCCGAATTCGACTGTCCAGTATCACCGGGAGGGATTCCCCAATGTGTGCCGAATTATGCTTGAGCATGATTTCCTGCTGGGTGGCCATGATAAGGTCTCGACGCGAGCTCTTCACGTCGTCAGGTAGGTGATCCGGGAGGCTGGCTGAAGGGGTGTTGGGCTCAAAAGAGTAGGTGAAAACCCCCAGTCGTTCAAATTCCTGTTCCTTGACGAAAGCGTGGAGTTCAGCAAACTCGCTTTCGGTTTCGCCGGGAAAGCCGGTGATCATCGTGGTCCGAATGCTGAGTCCAGGTACACGCGACCGCATCCGAGCCAGCAGGTCCTCGACTTCCCGCCGCGTGACCTGGCGAGCCATTCGCTTGAGCATTCGGTCGTTGATGTGCTGCAGCGGCAGGTCGATATAGGGCAGGATGCGGTCCGTGTCTGCAATCGTGTCGAGAAGCGCGTCGTCCAGGTACTGAGGATAAAGATACATCAGGCGAATCCAGTCGATACCCTCGACCTTTTCCAGTTGCTGAAGGAGCTCGCGGAGACGAGGTTCACCGTAAAGATCCAGTCCGTAATAGGTGGTGTCCTGCGCCACGATAATTAGTTCGCGGACGCCGTCGGCAGCGAGCTGCTCGGCCTCAGTCAGGACGGTTTCGATTGGCTTGGTAGCGTGCTTGCCTCGCATCTGGGGAATTCCGCAGAATGTGCAGAGACGGTCGCAGCCCTCGGAAATCTTTAGGTAAGCAAAATGACGCGGTGTAATTCGGAGTCGGTCAGTGTCCGGCAATGCGCGAATCGGCGCCGGCTCAAAGACGGTGCGTTGTTCATCGAGATTGCCGATGAATCGGTCGGCAACCCGCGTTATTTCTTCGCGACCAAAAACGCCCACCAGGGCATCAATCTCCGGTCGAATTTCCAGCAAGCGGTCCTTCTGGTGCTCGGCAAGACAGCCTGAAACAATAATACCCCGGGTTTTGGCGTCCCGCTTGAGAGCTATCATTTCGTCAATCGTGCTAAGTGATTCGTTTCGCGCATCCTCGATGAATCCACAAGTGTTGATGATTACGAAATCGGAACCCACCGGATCCTGGACCAGTTGGTAACCGTCCAGCTGGAGAAGACCCAGCATGCGTTCACTGTCCACCAGGTTTTTTGGGCAACCCAGGCTAATGAATGCATAGGTCCCCTTCGTTTCAGTACTAGTCGGTAGGGATATTTGGACGGTCACGGTTACGGCTCGGGCTGTAGGGGAAGTGGGAAATGGCGGGACAAAGTTGCCCCGCCGCTAATATCCAATGTACCCAAAAGCGGATCGGTCGGGGAGTGTGATTTAGCGTGAATACCGATCCACTCTCGCCGTTAGTACCATTTTTGCTTGTTTGTCACGTTGATGAGCGGTAATCCCGCAGCGAATTGCTTGATATTGTGACACAGTGTCTCCAGATGGCGAATTGCGATGTGAGGTGAACAAGCGGCCACATGCGGAGTGATTAGTACGTTTGGCATCTGCCAAAGCGGATGTTCCGGCGGCAACGGCTCAGTCTCGAAAACGTCCAGGGCTGCACCTGCCAACTGCTGCTGCTCGAGGGCTCGCACGAGATCGTCCAACCGGACGATCGCCCCGCGACCGATATTAATGAGATAGGCTCCAGCCTTCATTAACTGGAATTCGCGCTCAGCAAACATCCCCTCGGTCTCCGGCGTGTGAGGTGCTGCGATGACGACGAAGTCTGAGGTTTGCAGCAGCCCTTCAAGATCGTCCATGCTGCCGAGGTGTTGCACCCCTTCCGGGCAACTGGTGACCGACGGATCCACAGCCCGCACCGTCATGGAAAAGGACGCCCCGCGACGCGCAATCTCGGCGCCAATGCTCCCCAGTCCGATGATCCCCAGTGTGCAGTCGGCCATGTGTAGGTGTGCGCGGTCCATGCCGCTGACATGGCTGGGCCCCAGCGAAAAGGAGGATCGTTCCTCCTCTCCACCGATCGGCTGCCAGCGGTTCTCGATCTGCTGGCGAAGGTACAGATGCAACCGTCGCGCAAACATCAGGATATAACCGAACACATGATCGGCAATGACATCGTAGTAGAGTCCCCGCATGTTCGTTAATATGCACTGGTGCGCTGCCAATTCGGGGAAGAGGTAATGCTCCAGGCTGGCGGTGGGACTCTGGACCCATTTCAGATTAGTGGCCGGTTTCAGCAGCGACGGAGTGATCTTTCCGAAAAAGGCGTCGGCGGCTGCCATTTCCGCCAGTGCTTCCTGCTCGGTGGCAGCGTTCACGATTTGGAGGGAATCCGCAACTGCCTGGATTTGCGCTAATCGCGGAGTATCCATGGTGGGATAGATCACTAATTTCATGGCAACGACCCTTTCTGGCATGGCACCCGGCAGTTAGGTTTGCACCCAGGGGGGGAATGCGACCTGACCGGGAACGGCGCTGCGAGCCGTAAAAAGCGTTTTTCCCGCCGTGATGTAAAGCGTCCGTCCGTCTGGACCGCCGAAAGCGAGATTCGTCAGCACATCTTCCGGGATAGGCAAACGTGCCTTGAGCTCGCCAGCAGGCGTGATGACGTAAATGCCGGGTGGCACGTCGTCGCTTTCATGGGGACCGCGGGGTGACATGATGCCGGCCGCCACATAAAGATTCTCTTCCATGTCGATCCGCATCCCGTCACCTCCACGACCGGACCCGAAATCGAAAATCAACCGTTGATTGTGGGTATCCCCCGACTCGTCGACGTCAAAGCACCAGACCTTGCGATTGCCACCGATCGTGGGGCAACTGTCGATCAGGTACAGGCGGGCACCATCCTGGGTGATTGCGATTCCATTGGGTCGCTCAATGTCCGGTTGGGCCAGTATCCGTCGCACAACTCCGTCCGGATCGATCCGATAGACCCCCTCGAGATCCATCTCCATTGATGACCGATCCCCGTAACGAGGATCCGTAAAGTAAACGTTTCCGGCTGCGTCGACGCAAACATCGTTGGGAGAATTGTAGCGGGCACCGTCGAAACTGTCGGTAAGGATTTCGTAATCGCCAGTGTCCAAATTCGTGCGGGTAACGCGACGTCCTCCGCCGGGGCCAAACTCGTCTCCCTCGCAGTGATAGAGCCGACCCTGGGGGTCGAATGTCTGGCCGTTCGTGCGGTGACTGGGTTCCCGCCAGATAGTGCGGGTGCCATCCGTAGACCAGCGCATGATGCGGTTGTTTTCGATGTCGGAATAGTAAACGGATCCGTCAGCCGCGACTGCAGGACCCTCTGTGAAACAAAGAGAAGTGACGTGAGAGACGCCCGCCGAATCAAAAGCGTCACCAGGTACCAGGTTTTTATAGGCATTTGC
>JAYGDH010000182.1:0-3160 GCA_046583055.1 Pirellulaceae bacterium
GGAAGAACCAGAGGAAGAGGATGACGAACCCAAGGGAGATGATCATCCGGACGCGATCGCTGCTTTGAAAGATCTGGGTGCGAGGCTTGACCTAAACAAGCATGAACGCGTATGGAGAATTTTCTTCTACGAACAACACGATGATACAGCGTTGGACCAGATCCATGGGCTTCCTTCGTTGAAGGAATTGTGGCTGTTACATACGCGAGTCACCGAGGAAGGCGCTGGAAAAGCTCGGGAACGGCTGGAAGGAGTGACCGTGCACCATGGCTAGGTAGGCCGGTTGTACGTGGCCTGTTACCTGGTCGGGATGAGGTCCATTAAACCAGGGGATGTCTGGGGGGTAGCAAGATGTTTCGGAAGCACGGGTTTTGCGGATCCATGTTAAGCGGCAGCTTGTTGGTTTGCCTGGTCAGCCTGCCTTGCTTGGTGGCCGAGGGTGCTGACCCTGAGAAAGCGGCGCAGTACCGGTTTGAATCGATCACGATTCCAGCAGCTTCGCAGGATGAACCGATCACGCCATTTTCGCTGGCCAAGGCGGTGCGTTACGTGGATCAGGGTGCCTTGGCCTGGTCTCGAGAGCGCAAGTGTGTTTCCTGTCATACCAATGGGACGTACTTGCAGATGCGACCGGCATTGACATCGGTGCTGGGAAAACCGCAGGAAGCCATACGGGAATTTTTCGTACAGCAATTGGCCGAGATGCGTAGCAAGCCTTTAGCTGAAATGAAGAGCGGACTGAAGCCCACGGAGATTGCGTATGTCGCGGCAGGTCTTGCCGAGTGGGATGTCCACGTTACAGGGAAAACGTCAGTGGCTACCCGTGACGCACTGGATCTCATGTTCCAGGTTCAGTCAGCCAACGGTGCCTGGGGTAATGTCCGTTGCTGGCCGCCGTTCGAGTCAAGCGATTACCAGGCGGCCACGGTGGCTGCCATGGCTATGGCGACGGCGCCCGGGTATTTGCAGTCGTTGAGTCCTGCCCATCAGGCGCAGCGTCAACGGTTGCTCCAGTATTTCAAGAATACACCGCCCACGCATGATTACTTGCGTCTCCTGTTATTGTGGGTATCAACGCGTCTGCCGGGGGTGATGACGGAGGCTGAGCAGCAGGAAACGATTGCGATGATTTTTAAGCACCAGCGTGCTGATGGTGGCTGGTCTGTGAGAACCTTTGCCACTCCGGAATCATGGGGTGACGGGAGTCGGGCCAGGAAGTTGCGCGATGAGAAGCAATTCAAGGATCCGGCCAGTGATGGTCACCAGACTGGGTTGGCGATCGTGGTATTGCGAGAGGCGGGAATTGCTGCCCAGGACGGGCGTTTACAGAAGGCCGTCAGCTGGTTATTGTCGAATCAACGGCAGTCCGGTCGTTGGTGGACCCGTTCCCTGAATACCGACACCTATCATTTTATTACTTATAGCGGTACATTATATTCGTTGCTGGCATTGCATAAATGTGGTGCATTGCCGGTCGCAAAGAAGTAGTAAAGGCAATTATTGAGTCGTGGATGAAGCGAAATCGCTGCTGGTAGTAAGCGGCTTCTCACGGCAGAAGGTGAATGAGATGAGTTTCAACAAGATCGAGAATCTGATCCAGGTGAAACAGGCCCTGGCTGACAAGTATTACAACTTGGCACGTATCGCTGGAAGCAAGACCAAGCGAGCTACTTTTACACGCCAGGCGAGAAAATATGTTCGCCAGATCGAAGATCTGCAGCGCGTGTAGCAGAATCGCCTGGGCCAGGCTGCCACCTGGCATGGTATGGTCCTGTTGAATTTCCCACGGCCTCAGGTGATCCGCGCAGACAGCGGGAGTGACTGGACACGGGCATGACGGTTGCTGTTTTACTCATCACCGACAGTGATGTTGTTCCCTTGATTTCCTGGGGTGCTCGATTCGTCGCAAGGCGAGTCGCGATCCGGTTGAGATGACCGTTGACGTGGCGACACCCAGCACGGATGTGCGGGATCTTCGACAACGCTTGCTACAGGTGATCTCGGAGTATTATGCCCGACCTGTGATTTTACGCCTGGAACTGCACTGGATTCAAACGGCCCGGTCGAGCCTGGAAGCGGCTCCCGGAGTCCTCGAGAAGACTTGTTTATGCTTCTTTTCCTCTGATTTGTCATGTGGTCTTGGTTGGCAGAATGGGTATAATTGACCCATTGGCGACAAGGTTATTTGTTTCTGACCCAAGGGAGACAACGATATGTGGCGTTTGATGACCGCGGTGCTGTTGGTGTTGATGATGACACCAACCCTTAGTGCTCAACGCAAACCAGTGAAAGTTCCAGTGAAAGTTCCGGTGAAAGTTCCGGTGAAAGTAAAGCCAGGGCCGGCCAGCGAGGCATCCCTGGAGTACCGGGCTTTGCTTGGCGAGGTCAATAAGCAGCGCTTAGCTTACTCGCAGGCCTTGCGAGAGGCCAAGACGGCAGAGGAACGACAGCAAGCGATCCAGGAGAAGTATCCCCGGCCGGCTAAATTCTCGGGGCAGTTTATTGAATTCGCCAGGAAGCATGCGGACGACCCGGTCGCCCTGCAGGCCCTGGTCTGGATTGTTTCCAATGTACGCACCGGTAAGGATGCTGGTGAGGCCATTGATCTGCTGATCAAGAATTATATCGAAGACAAGGCCATGGTTTCAGTTTGTCAGCGGTTAATGCGCAGTACGTCGCCACAGGCGAAAAAATTGCTGGAACAGGTCCTGGAAAAAAGCCCTCACAGGGAAGCGAAAGGCCAGGCCTGTTTTGGCCTGATGATGCAGCTCAAGTATGCTGCTCGTTCCAACCCTGCCAAGGAAGCTGAACTGGTGAAATTTGCCAAGCGAGTGATCAGCGATTTTGCAGATATCAAGTACTATCGCGGTACCATCGGTGATGCGGCAAAACGAGAGCTCTATGAAATTCAGAACCTGGGAATCGGCAAGGCAGCTCCGGAAATCAAGGGTGAGGACATTGACGGAGTGAAGTTTAGCCTGACGGATTACCGTGGCAAGGTCGTGGTGATCGATTTCTGGGGCAATTGGTGAGGTCCCTGCCGGGCTATGTACCCACACGAGCGGTCGCTCGTAAAACGTCTTGCAGGAAAACCGTTTGCACTTTTGGGAGTCAATAGTGATCGTGATCGCGATGCACTCAAGGAAGTGATGACCAAGGA
>JAYGDH010000373.1:0-32703 GCA_046583055.1 Pirellulaceae bacterium
CATTGCATCTGAACAAGTCGACTGGCCATATCGCCCGTGACATCCGTGCGCTGCCGGTCATCAGGAATTTGTTCCAGGGCCTCGAACGCCTGGTCTACAAGCTCGTCTCGTGGTTCAGTCCGTTTTAATCGATCCAGGTGAAATGCCAGATTCAACTTGGCAATTACTTTTTCCTCTGGCTTCTCGGCATTTTCAGCAATCGTGGCTCCCTCTTCAAACAGGTCGTTACCCGTATTCACATGATCCAGGAACCGGATTTCAATTTCTGCCATTTTACCAATCAGGGCAACCGACAAATCTACCTCCACAACCTCTTCAAGCGTCCTGTAAACCTGCTTCAGCACGTCCGCAGCCTTGTCGACCAACTCATGTTTTCCGTAAGCGTAAGCCGTCGAATTCAACACGGCACCACGTTCGTAAGCTCCCTTGATCCCCAGGGCAGTATCTACCGCCAACCCAATCGTGGCCGTACCGCCCAGGACATCATCCTGTTCAAACTGTCGGTCAGCAATTTCCACCAGTGTCTTGCTGCGTTTGCGCAGGCTTTGAATCTTCATAGCCTGTTTGAGCTGACCCTGTATGGAACTATCCTGTTTGTCGTCAGATTTCCCACAGGAGACCAGCAGCAGGCAGACCATGCTGACCGTTAAATACGCACTGGCATGGCGTCTTGATAAGAACATCGGAAAACCTTTCGCCCGCGAAAACATCATTCTAGAATACAAATTTGACCTGGTTAAGACGCGTCTCGGTTTCTGCCATCAGGGCATCTTCCGCCTGCTCATCATCCGCTACGTAGGTTACAGAAAAACGCAGGCACGGCCCGGCCTCGTCCCACGGCACGGTAACAATCGAGTGCTCCGTGATCAGGTATTGGCTGGCCGCTTCACCTGTTTCGAATTCCGGCCCGCCAACAATTCCCTTCGGGGCCGGCATGTAAAGAAAATAGGACCCTCCCGGCAGCGAGCACTGAAAACCACATCGTGTCAACATCTCCACCAATTTCTCTAATCGGCGCCGGTACTTCGATCGAATCCGTACAGGAATACTCTCGTTGTCCAATGCCGCCGCAGCAGATTTTTGAATGGCAATAAACTGGCCAGAGTCACTGTTATCTTTAACATCCGAAAAGGCCTGTACGATCCGTTCACTGCCACAAACCCAGCCGATTCGCCAGCCGATCATGTCATACCCCTTGGAAAGGGAATGAATTTCCACACCCACGTCCCTGGCTCCCGGAGTCTGCAGGAAACTCAACGGTTCCCCCTCGAAGGTCAACATCACATGAGCTGCATCCTGGATCACCACAATGTTATGGGTCCTGGCAAATTCAACAACCTGCTCATAAAACTCGGCCGTGGCATTTTTTCCAGTGGGGCTGTTCGGATAGTTGATGACCAGCAACTTGGCCTTGGCCAGCACATCTGCCGGAATGGATGCCAGGTCTGGAAGGTAGCTATTTTCAGCCAGCAAGGGCAACTGGTAGACAGCGCCTCCATAGTACCGGGTATGGGTACCCGCAACCGGGTAACCTGGCACCGTCATCAGCGTGATATCCCCGGGATTAATGAAACATGCTGGCAACATCGCCAACGCTGTCTTGGAACCAATGCAGTGGTTGATCTCGGATCCGGGATCCAATTCCACGCTAAACTCACGCTGCATGAACCGTGCAACCGCTTCCTTGAACTCCAGGACCCCGTTGTCGGCATATCCACGATTCTCAGCTTTATGAATTTCTTCAGCCATCGTACTTCGCACGGCATCATCAGCCGGACTGTCATTTTCACCGATACCAAAGTCCAGCAATTGCTTATTCGGATGATCCTGGATCGCCTTTCGCTTGGCACGTTTGATCTTCTCAAACTTGTAGATATCGGTCCCTTTACCGTAATTTACACCACCGATTCGATCCGCAAACAATGTTTGAAAATAAGGGTCACTCATGGAGTCGTACTATCCGTTCTGAAGCATCGAAGATATGGGTACCAGCCCTCTGCTACCTGAATGAAGGGGTCGATCCGCGGTCATACCGGGAGCAAGCCATTCCTGCACACTGGACTGCGTTTCAACCTAACGCAAGCAGTCCCCCGCGACAACCAAGCAGGCGCAAAATCGTTTTGCGATAAGACATAAAAGAATCGCTGCAAGTAAGTCGGCTCGCTTCAGGCAGCCGAGACAGACCCATCGAAATCACCCAGGTATTTACTGCGGACCTCCGGGTGGTTCCTGACCTGGTCAGGGTTTCCGTGGCACAGCACGGTTCCCTCGTTGATCACGTAGCAGCGATCAACGATTTCAAGAATTTCTCGGGCAGCATGATCCGTGATCAAGATCGAGATGTCCTGGTCCCGTAAATTCCGGATGACTCCCTGGATGTTCTGTACCGTGACCGGATCAATCCCGGCAAAAGGCTCGTCCAACATCAGAATTTCAGGTTCCGAGATCAGCGCCCGAGCGATTTCCAGTCGCCGTCGTTCTCCACCAGACAACTTCGAGGCCCTGGATTTGCGGAGGTGCAGAATCGAGAACTGCTCCAACAGTTGCTGGCACCGCTGGCGACGCACCTTGCCACGGACGTTCAACAATTCCAGCATACTCAACAGGTTCTGCTCCACGGTTAACTTGCGAAACACGCTGGATTCCTGGGCCAGGTATCCCATGCCACCGTCTCGAGAACGACGGTACATGGGCCAACTTGTCACATCCAGTCCATTGAGAATGACCTGTCCCTGGTCTGCATCAATCAATCCACAGGTCATGCGAAAGGTGGTCGTCTTACCTGCTCCATTGGGCCCCAGCAGACCGACTATTTCACCGCGATCAACGGAGAAATCAACACCATTGACGACACGACGGCGGCCGAATGTCTTGATCAGGCCCTGGACTTCAAGCACGGGCATTTTCTCTCCTCCTGGATCCAATACCGCTGAATCAATTACCAAACATCGCCTCTTTTATCGACCGGGTCATTTGATCAATCGCATTTGCCTGAAGTTGGGAACGATCGATACCCGTCCCCATCGCCAGGAATGCGGCCAGTAAACGAACATCGCCTGTCCAATCAACAGCCTGCGATGGACCGTGTGCTGTTGCCCGGGGTTATCAAGTGGCCACATGCGCCCATCAGAACTCTCCGGACTGTTATCACCCAGAGGAAGGTAATCCTCGGGACCCAGCGCCAGGCCTGGCCCCGGAATCACCTGTTCTATCCGTTGACGAAAAAATGAGGTGTGTTCCCAGTTGTGGTAGTCTGCAAGTTTCTCTCGAATGTACATGTTTGTCGTGTCGTCGGCGTCATAATCCGTGGCCATTTGGCTGGCCCTGGTCAAAGCGATGTAGTAAACGTCACGAAGTACACGCATGCGGTTTACCACCAGGCCCACTGAACGGTTACCAATGCCGACCGGTGCCAGGTCACCTGGATCGTCAGGTCGCCAATGCGGTGACAGTGCTGGCTCGGCCTGGTAGGTTGTCGGGCCCTGGAACGATACCAGGCGATTGTTAACCCAGAGCAACAATTCGTTGTCGACATTTGAGAATCGCAATTCGTAGGAACCGGGTCCCCTCATTTTCGTCTTCCCCGTGGGATGCTCCACCTGAGCACCCTGCTGATCGGTAAAGACTCCCTTCTTGCCAGCGGGTCCGACGCGAGATAAGGTGGCCTGGCCTGTCTGGATATCAATGGAGCACACAAAATGCGTCCCACCCTCCACGAGGTCCAGCAATACCTGGCCCTGGTTGTTGATCACCTCGATTTCAAATTCCGCGGCCAGGTCACCCACCCAGTGGAATCCTGTTGACCGTTCCTGGGCAAATTTCTGGACAAACCCTTCTCCACCGAAATATTCCTCACGCGTACTCTCCTGATTGTAGGCGCGGGTACTCCCATGATTGTAGGCGTAATAATCGGTGATCAGTTTACCCTGAAGACCTTCATTCTTCATCCGCTCCACGGCTGACTCCACATCGGCCCAATCAGAGCGTGTCGGCTGGTAATGTCGGTAGCGCAGGTACGAGACCTGGTTACCGTTACCCTTGACCATGTATTGTCCCGGCTTCGTGGTTTTCGTCCAATTCCCATTCCCCTGGTTTCCATCCGACGACCAGGGCTGCCAACGGGCGGGCCAGCCAGCGAGATTCAACGACTCCGGAACATAATTCGAGTCATGGACAAGCTGTAACATTGCCAACAATTTCCCAGGAGGCTTACGAACAATCTGAAATGTTTCCCGGTCCACGGCATCCGGCGGCACGGCATAAATATCACCCCCGCTAATCTTGATCCGTTCACCCGGCAAGCCTACCAATCGCTTGATATAGTTCTGCTTCGCATTTCCCGGGAACTTGAAAACGATAACCTGCCAGCGTTTTGGATCGCTGACTGAATAGCTGAACTTGCTCACCAGGATTCGGTCCCCCATGAAGGACCTTTCATTGGGATCGTAATCCTTGTCCAACTCCATCGAGTAGCGACACAAGGGGCAATCCGTTTCGACAACCTCTCGTTTCTGGCGACTATCCGGGTTCTCCGAGCTGGCACCTGTCTGGTATTGATAACCGCACTCCAGGCAGGTCACGTCCATGTGGCGACCATGCAACGTGGGGGCCATCGACCCGGTTGGAATCACAAACGCTTCCAACAAGAACATGCGAAAGATAAAGGCCAATATGATGGCCATGGCGATCGACTCCACGTAATCTCGAATCACGCCATAACCACGTGGTTCGAATTCTCCCTGGCTGGGCGTCGTTGTTTTCATTGGCTGCTCAACTCGTTCCCGAATTTAATTCATGTCTCCAGGGAAACTCTACGAAACGATCAGGAAAAGCGTTCACCGGATCAGCTCCCTCGCATGATACTGCCGACCAACACCCCGATTCAATATTCCCACTGCAAAATGATCCCCGGGAAGAAAGAAATATACCGAAAAACCAGATTTCCCGATACTTGAACTCGCTCTTACACGGCATGACCCAACTTCACAAAAATATCTTGATAGCAGTGAGTTGAGACTCTTTTAGTTCTCGATGCTAGTGCTCAAATCGCAGGATTTGTCCAATAATTGCCTTATTGAAAACTCCCGTCTCCTCGTAACGACTGTCAGCAGAGATCGGCACGTTATCACCCACTACGAAAAACTCGCCCGGTTTCAGGCTACGATGCCATTTCCAGGGGCCTGGACGGTGACCTGGTCCTACCCAGTGCAGATCACGCGACAGACGAACCCGCTGAACCTGTAGGGAGAGGCCACGGGCCGCCATCATCAGGGGATGTTCGCGGTTCAAGGGCGACGAGGGCAACGACATTTTTTCATTCCGCGGTGCAAAAATTTGACGACACCAGGTTTTCCCGTTCACCGCAAGAATGGCCTGTTGGTCCACAACGGCAAATTCTAATTCATGCGGTCGGCGGTCCAGGGCGTGGTGAAAACGTCCCTGTACCAGGGAGTGACTGTTACGGCGCAGCTCGTAACGGCGTTTCCCGGTATCCAGCACCACTTCAAAAATATCTCCCCGGGAAAAGAGACTCACCACGAGCAGGCCCTTGTTCTGCATGGTCAATGAACCATGAAACAACAGGTCATGAACCTGCAGCAACGGCCCGCGCGACCGTCCATGATTATAAGTGTAATGATCATAAATCGCGGACGCTGTAGTGCGTTCCCTATCAGGAACCGCCTCGGCCATGCAGGCCCAGTGCTGGTAGATCAGTTGATCGAGATCCTCCAGGGAGTCACTGGCAGATTTCTTTTCGTCCGGATCATCAAACTGGTAGCCGGTCGCCAGTCGCTGCCACCCACTGGACTGCCGGACTGACTGAAAGCGTTCCACCAGTCCAGAAGTCTTGCGCGGACGATAGTAGGTATCGAAGAGAGGAACGGCCACCTCGCGAAGTTGTTGCATGGATTTACGCACCATGATTCCGTCGACATAAATCTCTCCCTCCTGGAAACCAACTTCCTCACCCGGCAGACCAATCACTCGCTTCACTGTGAGTTGCTCATGTCGGGACCCTGAACCGCTGCCAACCATCCGCTGAAAGGCCACCACCTGCCAGCGATCAATGCCCGAGATGATCCCGGACCAGCGGTCGATCAGGACACGCTCTCCTGGCTGGCGTACCGCCGCTTCACGTGGATTTTTTTCATACCCACAGTTAGGACATGTCAGGAACTCGGGGGCAGACAACAGATCGAGCGCCATCCGGATCGGAAACGTGCAATCCTCACAGGTTGTTTCCAGGTGTTCTCCGGGCAGGGAGGGAGCCATGGAACTACCGTGAATACGAAAGGGACGTCCGAGACCGGCGTATCGCACCTGTTGCAGCATGGCGATACCGGTAACCGTCAGTAAGATTACCAGCAGTAAGCAACTGGCAAGGTACCGCGAGATCACGGGCCGATCCGCATTACCTTGTCGAGCATTCATAGAATCGTACCACCCGTTGACGCAATGACAACGTGCCCCCGATATAACACGGATCGTTACTTCTTGTTGTTGGTGCCTGAATCAAGCACAGCCATAAATGCTTTTTGAGGGATATCCACCTGTCCCACCGATTTCATCCGTTTCTTCCCTTCACGTTGCTTGGCCCACAGCTTTCGTTTTCGCGAGATATCTCCACCATAGCACTTGGCAGTAACATTTTTGCGGAACGCGGGCACGGTCTCGCGAGCAATGACGCGAGATCCAATCGCAGCCTGAACGGCAATTTCGAACATGTGGCGATCAATTTCTGACTTGAGTTTTTTAACGACCGCACGCCCCCGGGCATCCGCATCCACTCGATCACAAATCACGCTTAACGCATCCACACCGGTTCCATTGACCATGATATCCATGCGTACCAGGTCTGCGGGAAAGTATCCCAGAAACTCGTAATCCATCGTCCCGTAACCACGGGTGGCACTTTTAAGCTTGTCATGCAAATCGTAAATCACCTCTGCGAGCGGCAGGTCATAGGTCAACATTGCCCGCGTGGTCGATACGTACTCTGTATTCCTGTAAACACCGCGACGATCCTGGCACAATTTCATCGCCGATCCAATACTCTCCGTGGGCAAGACAATCTTGACGCGCACGATCGGCTGTCGAAACTCAGCGATATCCCCTGCTTCTGGTACCTGCTGGGGACGATGGATTACCAATACCTCTCCAGTATTATCTACGATTTCATAGGTCACGTTGGGTGCCGTCTGGACCAGGTCCACGTCCGATTCCTGCTCCAGGCGTTGCTGAACGATCTCCATGTGCAACAGGCCGAGAAACCCGCAACGGAATCCAAAACCGAGCGCATCACTACTTTCCGGCTCGAACTCAAAACTCGGGTCGTTAATCGCCAGTTTCCTGAGGGCATCTCGCAATTCTGAAAAATCCTGGCCATCGGAAGGATACAGGCCACAGTAGACCATGCGTTTCGGTTCCTGGTAGCCAGGCAGTGGCTCCACGTCGGGAGTCGCCGCGGTACTGACCGTATCACCGACATGAACCGTCTGCAGTGACTTGATATTACAGATCAGGTACCCGACCTGCCCGACCTGCAACTTCTCGCACGATTCCTGTTGAGGCACGAACTGTCCCAATTCCACGACCTCGTAGGTCTTACCAGCTCGCAGGAACCTGATTTTCTGTCCGCGCTCGACACTTCCATTCATGATACGGACATAGGTGATCGCGCCTCGATATTCATCGTAGTGAGAATCAAAGACCATCGCCTGGAGCGGTGCCGAGGAATCCCCCTGGGGAGGTGGTACGCGTTCAATGATGGTATCCAGTAATTCCCTGATGCCAATCCCGGCCTTGGCACTGACCTTCTTTAGCTCCGAGGCATCCAATCCCAGCGACTGTTCAATTTCTTCCGACACCTCGTCGACACGAGCATTCTGCAGGTCAATCTTGTTGATCGCTGTTACGATCGCTAAACCATGATCCATCGCTAAAAACGCGTTGGCCACGGTCTGCGCCTCCACGCCCTGGAATGCATCCACGAGCAGCAAGGCTCCCTCGCAACAGGTCAACGATCGTGACACCTCGTACTGAAAATCGACATGGCCTGGCGTATCGATCAAGTTCAGCTCGTAGAGTTCACCCGCCCGTTCGTAGTGCATACGCACGGCACGGGCCTTAATGGTAATTCCACGAGCTCGTTCCAATTCCATGTCATCCAGTAGCTGCTCCTTCATCTGCCGTTTTTGAATCGTACCGGTGATTTCCAGCATCCTGTCCGCCAGGGTACTTTTTCCATGATCGATATGCGCCACGATACAAAAGTTGCGAATCTTGCTGGAATCTATTTCACTCATTATGTCTACCAATTCAAATCGTTCCGGATCGTTCACAAATGAAGCAGGGTCATCCAGTCAAACGATTTACCGATTGCGGTTGCTTTACCGTGCAAATTCTCACTAGAGCTACTGGACCGAGAGGATCATACCATCTCATTCAGAACCCTTTTTGTACATCAGACGCCCGATTCCCGCTGCGCCTATATAGCCAGCAGCACTCCCCAGACCAGCAAAATCAATGACGGTACGCTCTGCCAGAACAGGAAAAGTCTGCTCCTTAAAACGAATTCGAATTCGCTCGAGAAACTCCTGGCCCAAGGCATTGTCTGAACCGCCAAAATTCATGGCCCCACCTAAAACCACGATTCCTGGATCGATCGTATGGACCAGGGTCAAGATACCAAGAGCAAGGTAATCTGCGGTTTCCATCACAATGCGGTGTGCAAGGGAGTCGCCCTCCAGCGCCTCCTCGTAAAGCATCAAGGTGGTCAATTCCTGTCCGTCCTCCAGCCGCTCGTTCAAGCGAGATGAGGAGCCTGTCTCCAATGCCTCGCGAGTTCGCTTCACGACAGCAGTCGCACTCGCATAGGCTTCCAGATGCCCCGGTTGACCGCAGGAACAGATTCGCGCAGCTGGACCACTCTCGATGATCACATGCCCGCACTCAGAGCCGTGGCTGTTTTCACCATCAAGTAACAGGTCACCCAGGATAATACCCCCTCCCACACCTGTCCCCAGTGTTAACAACACCATGCTGGCATACTTTTGTCCCGTTCCGATCCAGTACTCACCATAGGCGGCTGCAGCGGCATCATTCGCATAAGCAACAGGACACTGACAGGCAGCGGATAATGCATCTCGAACCGGAAAGTGTCTCCAGGCAGGAAGATTCGGTGGCTCCAGAATCATTCCAGCAGGAATATCCATGGTCCCCGGGGTACCCAGGCCAACCGCAACTAATTCCGCAGGATCTATTCCGGCCGAGGACAGCAGCGACCCAATGGCATCTGCCATCCGCTGGATACCATCCTCGGGACCTCGTTCCTGATCTGTTGGAATTCGTGTCGCACCGATGGTGTGGCCCCGGTCATCCACCACGCCAATCTTGATCCCCGTACCTCCAAGGTCCACGCCCGCGAAAAGAGGTCGCTGAGCATTCCCTGGAGTCACATGTGGACAGTCACTGGCCATCAAATACCTCTCCTGACCTACTGGATACCATCTTTGACCAGGAGCATCTAAAAACCACCTGGTTGTTGATCCTGAAACATTCACTATAAGAGCAAAAAGAGCATTGGGCAATTGTTTCAGACTCTGCAAAACGGCTCCTGCAACAGCATGTTGCTCCACCAGGGAGCCCAGACAGAGAATTCGGACATTGTCGACCGGCACCCCGGCGGCTTATAATGAAGCATCTCGGTTTCCGGAACCCCGTGGTGCTATTTTGACAACATCGCACTGCGGGCCTGGAAAATCCTGCCGCTTTGCCGATCGTCCAGAAACTTTTTCTGAGAAAACGAAGCATGTCAAACAAGTCCGCCCACCTGCCAAGCTCGTTAGCTCATTGGCTGACACCATGCCTGATCAAGGCAAGATACCTGTTGCTGCCTGGCATCCTGCTTGTTGCCACCCGGGGACCCGTCGCAGCCGAGGATCCGCCAACACCTGCCGGGCGCGAGGTAACCACCGGACAATTAATCAAGCAACTGGGTCATACATCATTCACGGTACGTGAGAATGCTGCGCGCACCCTCACGTCCAGGGGCATCCAGGCCCGGAAAGATTTGAAGCAGGCCCTGCTCAATCCCGACCTGGAAATTCGTATGCGTGCTCATCGCATCCTGTTGAAATCGCTCCACTCAGAGTTTGCTGCCAGGATTGCTGCTTTCATCTCTGACGTGGACGGCAAGCAGGAGCATGACCTGCCAGGCTGGAAACAATTTCGAGAGGCAATGGGCAGTGACCGTAACACGCGAAAACTATTCGCGGACATGGTACGGCAGGAATCGGAACTACTGGAATCCTTCGACAAGGCGATCAACCTGCAAGCGACTTTCATGAAACGTCTCTCGGAATTACGTCCAGGCAGTACTACTTTCCAGTCATCTGGATCACGACAGGCTCACCCAGCTACCCTGGCCGCGATCTTACTGGTCGTCACGGAATCCAACATAGCCTCGAATGCGAGTCTTTTTTCCCAGGTATTTAACCTGCTGAACTCCAGTTCTACTCGACAAGTTGTGCAGGGCAGTCGGCACAACGACATCATCATGAAGATGATCAGTCGACTGGTTTTGAAGAAAAACATCACAACCAGCAACTATTACTCGGTCATGCTGACACTTAACTATAACATGAAAGAAACGGGACTGACCCTCGGACGACGCATGCTACAGGCTCCCACAGCTTCCTACTCAACCACCCAGTATGCCGCAATCGCCGTTGCTCGCTTCGGCAGTGCAACTGACATTCCCCTGCTGGCACCTCACTTGAAGAATGTTTCAGTATGCCATACCTGGAGTAATCCCCAGGTGCAGCCGGGCGTGATCAAGACCCAGGTGCGAGACGTGGTCCTGGCATTGCTCATCCATATGACCAAGCAGGATCACAAGGAATACGGCTTTGAACTTCTACGTACCAGTCCCACCACCTTGTTCCACACGTATACCTGTGGTTTCACGGAGGAAGAAAAGCGGGAAGCGGCCCAGGCCAAGTGGAATACCTGGTACGAGAAAAACAAGCCGCAATGACGTCATTTACTCGCCGTGTCCGGTGACATGATTTCCATTACCCCTGGCCACCCGCAACTCCGTGGAAGAAATATCGCGACGAAATGCCGATCCTGGTACGGCGGTACAGAGTTGGTCTAGTTCCGGGGGCAGCACCAGGTCCTCCAGCTGGCAGAAGCCAGCGCTCTCAAGTCCCACTGACGGCATGGCCCGGTTCACTAATCGGCCAAAGACCAGGAATCGACATCCGGAATTCCTGATGCTGACAATCGCCGCTCGATGAGATGTCTCATCGGGATAATACTGCGAATCCGCCATCCGGATGATCGTATCCACGCCCACCACGAAAGTTGTCTCCGGGAACAGGGTTGCCTTGCCAGCGAAAGTGGCCTGGCCGGTCAACCAGATCGGATCATCTCCAGCAAACTGAAAAAGGCGACGCAGGGCTTCAGCAAACCCCAGCCCAGGTTTGTCGACATTCTCAATCGACAACTCGTATTCAACGGTCGTACCTGACTCGGTGGCCACGTATTCGGCAATCGCCCGATGTCCCTCGTGGCTCGGATTGAAAGAACCCGGAAACAGGAACCGTGGCGACAGGCTGGTTGCGTCATGATCCTGTTCAGGATTCTCACAACCATGGTGTTGCCAGGAAAATCGGCGACGTTCGATGCTTCCTGACCGCAACTCGCGCCAGCCGCTGTACACCTGGAGTACATCAATCAGCGTCGACATGACCTCGCAGGTAGCTTCCTGTTGACGGGATAATCGTGATTCGGTTTGCAATCGACATGACCGGTTTACTATCTCAACTGCCGAATCCCTGGTGCCCAGTGGATCCTGGAAAGCAACTCCAAGATGCACGAGCCCATCCAGGTCCGCAGGTGCTCCTGGTCCAAGATGCCCGGTGATGGATACGGCCACGTTTGCCTCGACCGTTGATTCAAGCACGCCCCGGGCCAGCAGGCCAGCAACTTCCTTGCTGACTGGACCGGGATCCTCCAAGAGACCCGCGGGTACGCCCAGCCAATCCTGTTTCGTTCGGTTCCGGTAGGTTACCGCCGATCCACACAGGTAATCGGAGATACCGGGAGTTCCACCGAGCATCGCCGCCACCATGCCAGCCGTGCAACTCTCCGCAAAAACGACTTGCAGATCCAGTTGGCGCAGCAAATCAGCATTCAACCGGCAGAGGGGTTGGATTGCCTCCTGGAAATTATTAGATCTCTCCTGTGCAGACTCCAAGTGGAGACCTCCCGCGTTTAATTACGTTCCCTGGCCAGGCCACGAGCGTGAAGATTCACGTTAAACCTATTCTGGATTGCTCGCCTCGAACCAGCAAGATGACGAGGTCGATTCTACCATCTAACCGACCACCACGGCCAATGGATGAAACCGACTATCCAGTTTACAATAATCCCGTGAACAAGATCCATCATGGCCTCCGCAGCACTCCAGCAACAGGCATTTCAACGAATGCGATGAGGCTGGGCACCGTCTACGGGCTGATCTCCGCCGCCGGTTACACCCTGGCCAATATCTACCTGCGTTCGCTGGTCGACTGTCATCCCGTCTGGATTTCATGTGTCAAGGCAATTCCAACCCTGATACTAGTGCTGCCGTGGCTCATGGTTCGCTGGTGGCTGGGAAGCCGAAAACTGCCTGCTCACAGAGCCCTGCTATTGCTTGTAATAACCGGCCTGGTTGGGCACCTCTGTGGCAATGTTGTATTTCAGTGGTCACTGGGAATCATCGGGCTGGTGCTGGCCGTGCCGCTAACACTGGGAACGATGATCGTGACGGGAGCCTTCCTGGGAGTTCGCTTTCTGCAGGAACGACTTACGCGTTCAACCCTGATCTCGATTACGTTACTAGTGTGCGCCGTGTTCCTGCTTTCCCTGGGGGCCGGCGAGGCAAACAAAACTGTCAAACCTGAAGAAGCTAATCTGCAACGCTCGACTTCTATCTCCCCGTGGGTTCTGACGGGGGGCGTCGCCGCAGCTTGCCTGGCTGGTGCCGCTTACGCGTTACTGGGGGCTGCCATTCGTTACGGACAGAGTCAACAGGTTTCCCTGCCCATGACCCTGGGTATCGTCAGCCTGATCGGATTAGTTTCCCTGGGGATCTTGAGTCTCATCGATCCAGGCCTGGAGATAATCCTGCTGACTGACGACAAAGACCTGCTGTACATGTTTTATGCAGGCATCTGGAATGCCGTGGCTTTCCTGGCGCTGGTCAAGGCACTTAATCAAACCTCGTTAATGCACGTCAATGCCCTGAGTGCTACCCAGGTTGGGATGACCGTGATTGCCGGCTTAGTGCTGTTCGGGGAAGCCTTGACCTGGCTGACAGCCAGTGGCGTTGGACTAACCATCCTGGGATTACTCCTGATGCGGGGCAACACTTCACCAGCGTCATCTCTCGAAGTCTCGTAGAAATCCAGGCCCGGATGACCAGTTCACGGGATATCGACAATGCCCAGTGCCTGGCGATGTGGCGCTGTCACGCGCTGGACCTGTTCCCTTGATTCAAAAGGAACATACATACCTCGCATGACCATTTGATAACGCTGGCCAACCTGGTAATCGGGAATCATGAATTGAAAATCCCATGCCGGATTTCCCTTACCTCCACCGGAAGGTGACTGTGTCAAACGCACCTGGTCCTTGGGTCGAAACATCTGTACCCAGGCCATCTGGTGGCTCAGACCAAAATACCAGGGCGTTGCATAGCGAAACCTGGATCGATTGAAAACCAGCGTGAGGGGAAAATCGTCGTCATGCTGGAATCGTCTTTGATCTGCCAGTCCCACATGCGTGGCCAATGTGCCGTGGGATGGTGTCACTCCCTGGATCCAGGCTGGCTTTGACGACTTGATAGCCTGGGTGGCCACACCCTGAAAATGGATATCCAGTGACTCAGGCTGATGGATATAACTCGCCCAGAACAGGCCAATGTAGCCATGCTGGAATGTCCGTTTGCGTGGAATACATTCGAGGGTCATTTCCAGGACACCATCACTCAACATGTGGTAACGGAGGCAACTTTCCAGGCCATAATGGCTCGTCGGTGCCTGGTACAGTTCCACCGTGTGTTCATCCACGATCCTCAATTGCATGGCCACCTGGCGTGGTTCGAAAAGAATCTTTCGATCCTGCACGGTTCCATCATGAATATGCTCGAAGTTCAATCCTGCATAGGAAGGTACAAACAGGTTCTCGGTGCGTTGCTGGTGTCCAAGATAGGCCAGTCCGCTATACCCGGCACGATGCGCAGGCAACACCTCGTCGCTGACGGCCTGGTTATTCACAACAACAGCCTTAACACCATTGCGGGCCAGCGTGGCATACGGTTTCCCAGCGACACGATAGGAACATTCCGGATCGCTCAACGATGTTCGTTTCGGTAATTCAGCAGCCTGGGTGGTCCAGGCGGTCAGCAGCATCGCGCTAACTAGGAATCGATTCATGAGCTATCTCACTTCCTGTGGAAGACCGGGGATATCCATACCGATCCGCCTGCCGAAACCGGTTTGATCACTATAGGATCCTGGTAAAGTGAACGCAAATCCTGGCAGCATTCCATTATCACTCGGCCTGGTTCCAGTGGTACCAGGCCGGACTCGTTGTCGGCGGCAAACGGGGTGAAGTAAACCGATCCGGGTGCAACAGATGTGCCAGGATTTCCACGGTTTCCACGAGACGTGGGCCACTCCGATTCAGGTAAGCATTTCCGTCCATCACGAAGACGCGATTATTTTTCACTGCAGACATCTGTTGCCATCCCTTCACTTCGTGCAGGCAAGATATTTCCTGCAAGGATCGCGAGACGTCAAAACCGCAGGGGCAGATCACGAGAACTTCCGGGTCGAACTTCCGCACATCGTCCCAGGCATGGTATTGGCTCGGCACATTAGCGTCACTGACCCCGTTTATTCCACCTGCTTTTTCAACCAGATCAGGAACCCAGTTTCCCGCCACCATCAATGGTTCAAGCCACTCGACACAGGCGATTCGAGTCAGGGAATCCCTGGTGTCCTGCAGCGTCCCGGCAATGCAACCGATTCGTTGCTGATAGGATTGGACGAGGCGGGCAGCCTCACGTTCACGACCAACCGCGGTCCCCACGGCCAACATGTCTCGAAAAACATCATCCCACCCATTGGTTTGTAACGCCAGGATATCGGTTTCCGAAAACGCCGGATCGTCTCCGACAAGGCTTACCACGTCGTCATAATGTACTGCACATACCTCACACTGGGCCTGCGTGATAATCAGATCCGGCGCCAGCGACCTGATCTTGTCACGGTCCAGGCTGTAGAGCGACTGCCGTGTTTCCAACTGTGAGCGGACGGCTTCGTCAATCTGGCTGCTGGACCGGTCCGCATCAACATGGGAACGGGTAACCCGTGGTTTAGCGAGGGCTTCGGGAGGATAGTCACATTCGTGACTGGTGCCGACCAGATGTTCCTGCAAATCAAGTGCAAAAAGAACCTCAGTTGCACTGGAAAGAAGCGATATGATTCGCGGACGGGGCCCATTCATTTCTAGTTAATTCCAACGGCACGATGCCGGGCGGACCGGTGTGCACCACCAGCACCATTACTGGTTTGGATTCTCTTCTTCTGACAACGATGGAAACAGCGATTTAACATCGGTCGGTCGTGCATTTGCATTTAGCTCGTATTGCTGCAACAACCTGACCAACTTGAAATCCCTGGGACGATCGACATCCAGTTGTTCCAGGCATTCAAAGTAGCTCTGGATATCCGGCATCAGTGCCTCGGCCGTTTCACTTTTCCACATGCTTGGGTTCTTTTCAAACAGGCTATACCACAGATCCCATGCTTCCTCGAATTTCTTTCGGGCACTAAGCGGGTCACCCGAGCGATAATTCAGATTGGCATCTCGCACAGCCTTGCGGGCGCTGGTAGCCAATCGTGTCTGTTCAATCCTGCATCGTGTCCGCCAATATTCATAATTCACGTTGCCCTTGGAATACTCTGTTTCTCGTGCCAGCTTATCTCGCCGGGCAGCCAGTTCTGCCAACCGCATGGCTTTCTTTCGAGATTCACTGGGCACCCGTTCTGCCAGTTCCTGCGGCATAATCTCCAGGTCTTGCATGGCAATTCCCGCGAGTTCCTGTTGTAACTTACTACGTGACTCTGCCGGCGTGTCGAGTGCCTCACGCGAACTGGCATCCAGTCGTGCCAGTTTCTCGTTGTAGATTTTCTCTTCCAGACCAGGAGACAACTCGCTAATCCTGGCGAGGTATTCAGCGCTGGCCTGGCGATGAACAGCTACGTCATTCAGGCGGATGCGCCCACCGTAGGGGCCTTCCATCTCACGATTCCCGAAGGCTTCCCATTGCTGACCTGCCCTCCGAAAAGCCTCGCGACCTTTTTCATCCAGGATCCCTTCGTCTTCAATGGCCATGGCATACTGAATCAAGGCAAAGGGATTGGACATAAAGAAGATCACGGAGGAACTGCCCACGAATGGCATGCCCTCTTTCTCAACGGCAACTTCCGCCTCGGCATACCACATGCGAGCCACCAGCCAGTTGTCTGGTTTCCCCATGGCACCCATGGCTCTCGTGGCATCCACGTGATCTGCAAACGAATCATGGAACAGCTTGTCGTCTCGAAACATTTCACGAAATTGCACGTGCTCATCACTACGGCCAATTTTCTGGCCCGTGTACCTGCCGACTTCCATCAGCAACTTGGGCTGGTGCCGATTGTACTTGGTGCCAGTGACCAGGAAACTGATCCCTTTCTTGACCCAGTGATAGCGATGGCGATAGTCATCAAACTCGCTGGAAATATTGTACGAGAGATTGTGTGCCTGAAATTTCCAGACGCTCAGGAAGTTCGGCTGGAGTTTCGTGATTTGATTCAACGTGGCGGTCAGGTTGTCCCAGTCTTCAGTCTTCTTGTATTGCGTTGCCTTTTCCCACAGGACTGCAGCGGCAACGCCCCGCATACCAAAGGTTGCCAGTTGCATGGATGCGCCAACAGGATCGATATCACCCAACTCGGCCTGCGAGAGGCCATAGGCCGTTCGCAGTTGCGAAAGCTTTCCACCCGCCTTGGACTGCGTCTCCGGTTGCCCCAGCAAGAAAAGGGGAAACAACAGCAATACCATTGCCGTGATATAAGAGATCTTACGAACAAACGATGTTTTCCAGTTCATGCTGCTAGTTCCCGAGTGTTCAAAATAAAGTAACCAATCACCGAGATCACGAAGAAATAAGCCAGCGTAATCAGGCAGTGACGAGCAACCAGTCCATTGTCGATATTAAATCCATAAGCGACTTTATCTACCGTATTAAATTCCGGGTACCGAGGCAACACGTAGGTCGCGGTCGTCAGGACATTCAGGTAGGTGGCGTCAAAGGAACGGATCATCCGCTTGGGGATTTCCGGTAGTGCCAATTCCGTTTCTACACCTTCCTGTTTTAAGTTCCTGATAAAGGACTCGATCGGTCCCCCGGCTGCGTATTCACCGGTCTGTACGCCCATGATAAATCCACTGAACATACCCAGGACAACCGTGGCCAGTGTCGCCTTGAAGGCTACCACGCCACTCAGGAACGAACTGAACAACACCCCGAACAGCGTCACCAGCACCATCTGTAGCCAAACACCAATGAAAGCCTTGGCAAAATTCCAGGCAAAGGCAGAATCCGCTGCCAGCAAGTAAACATCTGCCTGGGCCATTCCGAAAAACTGAGCATGTTCCCGGCACCTGACCCAAATTTCCAATTCGCCTTCATGGACCAGGTCCCTAAACAGGTCGATCTGGTGAATCACACCCTGCTGGTCCTGATATCGTAAGTCCTCGTGACGAATCGTGAGCCGGGCAATCGAAAATTCACTGGCCTCGAAATCTATCGGAAGACAACGGCGAATCTTGGCGTTTGGATTGGGATTATAGAGGAAAATTCGGCCCTTGATTCGATCAACGATAGTCCCCTTGTTGGTCCGAAAAACGCGAATATTCATTTCCAGGGGAAGCGCCTTGGGATATTTATCTGCGGTCACATCGGAAAATTTCCAGATGGCCGTATTCAGCGTATTTCCCTCGATATAGCTGCGGTAAGTCCACTCCTTGCCAACATTGATTCCACGATCACTGGGCAGGCCATTACGATCCAGGAATTTCAATTCACCGTAGATCGGCACGCGAGCCCGTAGCTCTCCTTCCGGAGTACCCACCACGTATCGTTCATTCCCACCGGAATCCATGCGTTGAACAGGATGCGAATGTCCACGCGCCTCATCCGTCCTGCCGTTGCCATGCTCATCCACGGCAAACTCATGTTGGTGAAATGAAGCCACCGATGAGTTTCCCATCCAGACCTTGCTCTTCTTATCCAGCACCGTCTCGTCAGTTCGCACGAAATGATCATGATCCAGGCCACGGGTCACGAAAAAGTAACTCACTATTCCCATTAATACCAAGAGAACCGTACCAACAAAAATAAAACCAACAATGCGCCCCAGGATAATTTCATGCGATCGTACCGGCTTGGTGACCACCGTGTAAATCGTTCGGTTCTTGATGTCATTTGGTAAGCTGAAAGCGCTCAGAAACATTGCCAGACCCAGCACCAGGTAGGTGGATGCTGTCAGGACGAAGCTCAGGTACAGACGTGCAGGATGGGTACTTTCCACGTCCAGGAACCAGCCGCCGAACAGGAGTAGCAATACGAATACCGCGAAAACGACAATCACGCGTTTACGAATAGCTTCCTGGACCGCCAGGCGAGCGATGGCCATGATCCGCCGTAACGAGACATGGAGGAAATCCACGAAAAGGGCATTGAAAACAACTCCCGCAACAACATAAAAAGATTCCACTGGTCCGTGGCGGAAAAGTGAATAGAGGTATCCAATAAAAATTCCGGCCACCACCAGTATGAGCGTCGCAACCAGGAACTGCTGGAGCGCACCTCCGATCCACTCGGACAGCGTGATAAATTCACTTGTATCAACAACCATGATCTTTATCCACCTGAGACTATAAACGCGACCTTCTCAGATTCTCTCGGACCCTCTCTATTTTACTATGACACCAGGCACTGTCTTCTCTTCTTTACTCAGGTGCAATATTTAACTTACTGCGGACCAACTGCTCTGCCTGGACCGCAAACGTATCGAGATCCTTGCAGGACGGATTCTCTCCATGGTTACTCCGCCCCGATCCACTCAACAAGCAAAGATTGGGGCCTGCTGCTGGCCGAGACGCCGAAAACTCAGCCGCCACGACACCAGCTAGTGCACCACCGCTCTCGAAGATACATAGCAGGTGCCTGTACTGGATTCTTCCCAGGGCCTCGATCCCTGTCATTAACTCGCCACGAAACTCACCGATCTGGTATTCCCGTACACTGCGGCTGGTCGTGATCAAGGGCGCACAGTCCCAACCGCTGGCCTGGAACGGCGACTCGAGATATCCGGACTCCTTCAATTTCGCCCGGAGTTCCCCGATCGCAGCAGGGTCATTTGCCAAGCGTCGACAGGTTTCACCAGTCTCCTGTTTATTCGCTACGGTGGCGCTCACATATTCATTGAGTCGGTCTATTTCCTTCGCAGATGTTCCCGCTTTTGCGTCCTCCGTTGCCTGGTCTGCTGCCACCGTACCCGATTCTTCCTTGTGAACCCGTTTGCCCGGTCGAGCTGAACTGTCGCGTACGATATCGAGGAAAAGGTCTTCCAACGTGGTGGTTGGATGATCCATGGAAATCAGCTTCCCCTGGTGCTTTTCAATCACCTGCCGAATCTCATCTTCCGCTTCCTCACTAAGACCACTGGCCTGCACTTGCGTGACATCCTGGACTGACAACAGGCTATCGACCCGTCCCAGTTCCTTCAATTCTCCCTGGTGCAGAATGGCAATCCGGTCACATACATCCTGGACATCTGCCAGCAAGTGACTGCACATCAAGACGGTCTTGCCCTGGTCACGGAGCTTGATAATCAGGTCCTTCATGTCACGAGTACCAATGGGATCCAGGCCGGTCGTGGGTTCATCCAGCAGGATCAACTCGGGATCATTGATCAGGGCCTGTGCCAGGCCGATACGACGAGTCATCCCCTTTGAATATTCCTTGAGTTGCCGGCGCTTGGCCCATTCCAGGTCCACCATTTCGATCAGTTCATCAATCCGATCCTTCCGCTCCCTGGCCGGCATGTCAAACAGGCGACCATAGAAATCAAGTGTCTCCTCGGCATTCAGGAACTTGTACAGGTACGACTCTTCTGGCAGGTAACCAATCCGGGAATTCTTGGCAACATCCGTCGCATCCACGCCAAGCGTATAGGCGTGCCCACTGGTGGGAAACAACAGGCCCAGCAATAACTTGATGGTGGTCGATTTCCCAGAACCATTGGGTCCCAGTAAACCGAAGATCTCTCCACGGCGTACTTCCATGTCCAGTCCCTTGAGTGCCCGGACCTTGGGGCGCCCCCAGAAATCTCGATATACCTTGGTCAAGTTCCGAGTTTCGATGACAACTTCCGGTTGCTTCACTTCGCTGCCAACCGACTCGGTCGCTGTATCAGAGGTAGTCATCACGATGGACTCCTAAAAACCTGTTCAGGCTTATCACTCCGACGCTGAAAACCAGTCGTCGGCAGTATTTCATTTTGGTACCGAAACACGTAACAAATTCGGCTTTTCTACGGTTCGCAGCGCATCTTGGTTCAATGCTGTGCGACACAGAATAGCGTCCCTGGAATTACTGTATTTCCGTTGTCAACAGTATCCCATTCACTATAAATAAGCTGTTGCATCGTCGCAAGGATTATAAACAACGAGATCGCTTCCTGCGACGGGACGAGTTTAATTGTCGACTCTACCCACGACAATTCTTCAGCTTACCGTTACACTGCCAGCAACTGAAAGAAGGAATCCGGCAGTCCTATGAAAGATATTGTTAAAGCATGGAATAACGCTCTCACGTTCCTTTACGATCGTATCGATTATGAGCGTAAGGACACGCCCCAGCGTGTCAAAAGTTTCAAGCTGAACCGAATGCATGAGTTGATGCGCCGGTTAGGAAACCCACAGCAGCATCTGCGGATTATTCATGTTGCAGGGACCAAGGGAAAGGGTTCCACTGCGCACATGATCGCCTCCGTCCTCCAGGCAGCCGGATTGCGGTGTGGATTGTACACCTCGCCCCACCTGGAAAACCTGGAAGAACGATTCGTTATCGATGGGATGGCCTGCCAGCCGGCAGAATTGATTGAACTGGTCGACCTGGTACGTCCCGTCGTCGAGGAGATGGACCAGCTGGCCAAGACAACTGGACAGCACGTTGGTCGACCGACTTTCTTTGAAATCACGACAGCCATCGCGTTCCTGTATTTCCATCAACAGAAAGTCGACCTGACGGTCGTGGAAGTCGGACTGGGAGGACGGCTTGATTCAACTAACGTTTGCCAACCCTGCGTCAGCGTGATTACCAGTATCAGCTACGACCACGTGCATCTCCTCGGAGATACACTCCACCTGATCGCCACGGAAAAGGGCGGGATCATCAAGCCGGGGATACCGGTAGTCAGTGGGGTTCAGCAAGAAGAACCCAGGACCACCATCCAGGAAATTGCCCAGCGGCGGGGAGCACCTCTCTGGAATATCCAGGAACATTTTTTTGCCGAGAATCCCGGTGCGAACCACGAAACCTTTGATTGCCTGGTAGCAGTCGGTTCAGAAAAGAAAACCTGGCAGCAACTCCGGCTGGGTCTGCTCGGCAAACACCAGCGGAACAATGCGGCCGTCGCCCTGGCCGTCGTAGCCTGCCTGCAACAGCAGGGCTGGGATATTCCGGACGAGGCAGTCCATCGTGGCCTGGCCGAAGTGCACTGTCCAGCGCGTATTGAAATCGTGGCCGAGAACCCCGTGACATTAATCGATACCGCTCACAACCCCGCCTCGGTCCACTCGCTGGTCCAGTACCTGGAAACACGACCCAAAGCAGCTCGCAACATCCTGGTATTTGCAACCAGTTGTGACAAGGACGTGAGTGGTATGCTGCGGTTTCTGCTGCCTGTCTTTGACAATGTCATCCTGACCCGGTACGTGACCAATCCCCGGGCACTGGCCGTCGAGGAGTTGGAACGGGAGTGCCAGGCGGTCCTGGCTTCCTCGGAAGACCGCGAGCTGGATCATGCCATTCCATTTATCGAATCCTGCAAAGATCCCGTCGCTGCCTGGGAGCGGGTCGCGACGCTGGGCGGCCCCCACGATCTGATCTGTATCACGGGATCTTTTTACCTGGCCGGCGAAATGAGAAAGCTGGTGGCTGGCACGCCAGCTTCACGGATCGTATCCTGAACATCAACTTCGATCTCGGCTTTCCGGCAATGAGTCTGTTGTGGTAACGACCATACTCCCTGAAGATCGCGATTGCGGTATACTGGAAGTGTCCGCATTGCGTTAACTCACGGGTTTTCTTTTCGGAAAGATGCCATGAAACGCCTCGTCAATTGCTCAGGGCCAGGTCCCATGATAAGGACAACTATGCCACGATTGCTGGCCACACTCCTGGTCCTGGCAACATGGAACGCAGCGCATGGTGCGGCCCCGAAAGCGACCACCTCTCGCCCGCTCATCGAGTTCACTCGTGACATCCGTCCCATTCTTTCAGACAAGTGTATTGCCTGTCATGGACCGGACGAGAAGCAGCGGAAGGCGAAACTGAGGTTGGATAACGAGGCTTCAGCAAAGGAATCCGTGATCGTCCCTGGAGACGTGAACGCGAGTGAGCTGATTGCCAGGATCACTTCCACTGACAAGGAACTGCAAATGCCCCCACCGGGATCGGGCAAAACACTGAGCGACAAGGAAATTTCCCTGCTAAAACAATGGATCAAGAGTGGCGCCCAGTACGCACCTCACTGGGCTTACGTCGCTCCCAAGAGATCCTCTCCTGCCCGGATAAAAAACACTGGCTGGTCGATGCATTGGATCGATCGCTTCGTCCTTGCTCGCATGGAAGCGGCGGGTGAGCAACCCGCAGAAGACGCTGACCGTATCACATTGTTACGTCGCGTCTATTTCGACCTGATCGGTTTACCACCAACACCTGGCGAGGTAGAGAGGTTCCTCCGCGACAAGAGCAAGGAGGCACTGGCCACTGTCGTGGACCGCTTACTCTCATCCGAACGTTTCGGTGAGCGGATGGCCATGTACTGGCTGGACCTCATACGCTTTGCAGACACGGTCGGCTATCACGGTGACCAGGACCATGCGATCTCGCCGTATCGCGATTACGTTATCGATGCCTTCAACCGAAACCTCGCCTTTGACCAATTCACCCGCGAACAGCTTGCTGGCGACTTGCTGCCAAACGCGACCGTCAACCAGAAGATAGCAACCGGCTACAACCGTTTGCTGCAAACGTCGCATGAGGGGGGCGTCCAAACCAAGGAGTATCTTGCCATCTACGCTGCAGATCGCGTTCGCAATTTCTCCAATGTCTGGCTCGGCGCCACCATGGGTTGCTGCCAATGCCACGACCACAAATACGATCCCTATACCCTCAAGGACTTTTATTCGCTGGTTGCATTTTTCGCTGATGTTGATGAAGCCCAACACTTCAAGCTTGGCTCCAATGCACTTCCCACGCGTCGACCTCCAGAAATCACGGTACTAAGTCGCCAGCAGCGCGCAGCGGAAGCAAAGCTACTGGCCCAGATCGAATCCTCCGGCAAGGATCCGGGAGAAAGTTCCCGCCGAAAACAGCTTAAAAGTGAACTTGCCACGTTACGCAAGTTGGCCAGGCCGTCCATGATCACCGTCTCTATCAAGCCACGCGAGATTCGACTGCTGCCACGAGGTGACTGGCTGGATGACAGCGGCCCCATCATGTCACCGGCTGTCCCCGAATTTCTCGGCCAGATCCATACCGGCGGCCAGCGTGCCACGCGACTCGATCTGGCCAACTGGCTGGTGGACCCGAAAAAGGGTGCTGGCGGCCTGACCGCACGCGTCCTGGCAAATCGGATCTGGTACCTGTTGATGGGCGCTGGTATCTCGCGATCCCTGGATGACTTCGGTGGCCAGGGTGAACCTCCGACGCACCCGCAACTGCTGGACGCACTCGCCCTGGAGTTGCTTGATCACGGTTGGGACCTGAAACATCTCGTTCGAGAAATCGTGTTAACTCGAACCTATCGCCAGTCATCAAGGACAACGACTGAACAATTAAACAAGGATCCTGGTAATCGGTTATTTGCCCGACAGTCACGCTTTCGCTTGCCCGCAGAAATGATACGAGACAATGCACTGGCCGTAAGTGGATTGCTGGTAAACCAACTGGGAGGCATCTCCATTCGGCCTTACCAACCAGCTGGATATTATCGGCACCTGAATTTTCCCAAGCGGACCTACAAGTCGGATACGAATCGCAATCAATGGCGTCGCGGTGTTTATATGCATTGGCAGCGACAGTTTCTTCATCCCATGTTGCGGGCGTTCGACGCGCCCAGTCGCGAAGAGTGCACGGCCCAGAGAGCACACTCCAACACGCCGCTGGCTGCCATGGCCTTGTTGAACGATCCAACATTTATCGAGGCAGCCCGGTCCCTTGCATTACGCGTGCTGCAGGAGGGTGGTGATACCGACTCGGCGCGGCTAGTCCATGCCTTCCGATTAACACTGTCCCGGAGTCCAACACAGTTCGAGTCAAGCACGTTGCTGCAACTCCTTGACCAATCTCGTCGACGGTACGAGGAATCACCGCAGGAGGCAGACCGTGTTACCAAGGTGGGACTTGCCCGTCAGAAGATTGCTGCGCATCTCAAGACAACCGAGATTGCTGCCTGGACCACGATTTCCCGTGTGCTCTTGAATCTCAGTGAGACGATTACCAGAAACTGAAATAGATAGGCCAACCATGGATTCCCTGCAATGGAAGAGAAGGACGTTTCTCCGTCAAGCCGGAGTGGGGCTGGGCGCTGCCGCCCTGGGTGGACTACTGGCAAGAGAAGGACCCGCTGCCAAACCGGGGACCGGTGGAACACCACACCATCCTCCCAAGGTAAAACGCGTGATCTTCCTGTGCATGGCAGGCGGTCCATCCCACCTGGAGACGTTTGACTTCAAGCCAAAACTTGCGGAACTGGACGGCAAGCCCATGCCGACATCTTTCACCAAAGGGCAACCGATCGCACAGTTGCAGGGACAGTCACTCAAGTGCCAGGGTCCCCTGGTCAAATTCAAGAAATACGGTAAGAACGGGCAGGAAATCAGTGATTTCCTGCCATGGCATGCCAAGATGGCTGACGATATCTGTGTCCTGCGATCCATGGTCACGGAACAGATCAATCACGACCCGGCCCATACGTTCATGAACACAGGGTCTGCAATTAGCGGACGCCCCTCCATGGGTTCCTGGATCAACTACGGACTGGGGAGCGAAAGTGAAAACCTTCCTGGGTTCGTCGTGCTGACCAGTGTCGGCGGCCGCAACCCGCAACCCATCGCCCAGCGGCAGTGGTCTGCCGGGTTCCTCCCTGGTCGATACCAGGGTGTTGAACTGAACTCCGTTGGTGACCCGGTACATTACGTCCGTAACCCGCCGGGAGTCAAGCAAGTCGATCAAAAGGCGGTCATCGAGACGATCTCGGCATTGAATCGCAAGCGGAACGAGACTCTTCAGGATCCGGAAATAGAAACTCGGACCAAGGCCTATGAACTAGCTTACAAGATGCAGATGTCCGTTCCGGAACTGGTTGACGTCTCCGACGAACCACAAGAGGTACTTGACATGTACGGGGCTAAACCTGGCGATGGTTCGTTTGCCTCGAATTGCCTGCTGGCACGACGACTCGCCGAGAGGGGAGTGCGATTCATCCACCTTTATCACCGCGGATGGGACCACCATGGTGACCTGGTACGGTACATGAACATCTGCTGTGGCCTGACAGACCAACCTGCCTACGCGCTGGTACAGGACCTGAAACAACGGGGCATGCTCGACGAAACACTGATCATCTGGGGTGGAGAATTTGGCCGTACCCCCATGTTCCAGGGCAAGGGTGGACCCGGACGTGATCACCACATGAAAGGCTTCTCCATGTGGATGGCGGGGGGTGGCGTGAAGGGTGGCCTTACCTATGGTGACACGGATGAACTCGGTTATCACTCGGAACGGGACATCGTCCACGTTCGCGATTTGCATGCAACAATGTTGCACCAGCTAGGTATCGATCATCGCCAACTCGCCTTCAAGTACCAGGGGCTGGAGATGAAACTGACGGGAGTGGAGGAATCTCGTGTCCTCCATGACATCCTCCTCTAAGCCAACTGACAACCAGCACTATACTGGTCGTGCGATCAGCGAACTGGTACGCTCCCCAGCAGGAACAAACACCTTACTTACATCCAGAAAGACAGGCACCCATGGCACCACGCATTGACTGGTACTACCACCGTAACAGCTGACAGAGTTGCACCAAGTCGCAAGAGTTTCTTGCCAGCGCCAAAGCAACGATTGTCGAACAAGTCGACGCACGAAAAACAAAATGTGGTGATCAGGAAGCTCTCAAGCTGGCTCGTTCGGTAGAACAGGTCTGGGCAGCCAGGGGGAAAAAGGTAATTCACTTTGATCTCCGGAAAGAAAAACCCGCAAACGAGCAGTTGCTCAAAGCCTTGCTCGGGCCATCCGGATCCCTGCGCGCCCCAGCCATTAGACGGGGCAAGAAACTGTTCGTGGGATTTCACCCCGACACTTTTGCAGATCACTTGACCTGATGATTGTTGGCAGCGTGGACCTAACGACCGACCTGCTGTGCCACCCGGGCTGCTCGCTGGCTGCTAATCTGTCGTAAACGATCGAGGATCACCTGCTGCTGTGCCCCCGTACTGCGACGAGCTGCCATCTGGTAGTAAATGCGGGCGACTCCTGGCTTGCCATCCAGATCCAACTGCCTGGCTTTCAAGAGAAATTCCGCTGCTTCCTGCTGCCGCTGCGATGCTGCCAAATGGTTCTGGCGACGAATTTCCATGACACCCGCTGGCCTCACCGACGGCAAGGGTTTTGTCGGAACAGTAGCCGCTGACTGCCGGGCCAGGTTACGAATCAAGAAATCAGATTTCCTGGCAATCTCCTGTTCCTCGGGCGAGGGCACGCGAAACCGTGCCTGGCCGAGTACCTGCTGATCCAGTTCATGCAGATCGATAATAGTCGCAGTCACCACGGCACCGCTCGTTCCCATTTCTCGAGAGAATGCCTGGTTGCGAAAGAGACGACCCACTCCTGGTAATTGTGCCAGTCCAGGGATCCCTCGCGTAGTACTACCTTCACGGGCCCAGCTAACCGAGCCCAGGTGAGCCATTCCACGATCAGGCACCAGGACGCTCCCTGACGTTGAAAATATTCGTTGGGTGGGAAGCATCACGACCTGCGCCTGGGCAACCACCGCACTCAGCGACAGCAGTGTAGCGAGCAAACATACTGGCCATCGGGAGCGTGGCAGCAGGTGAATCATCGCGTCCTCATTTCTTGGCAGAGGTTCTCTCACATCCGATGGAACGATACCCCCATGATAAGGAAATACTCGCAGCAGGTGCAAGGGAGCTCAGTTTTTTGCCGAAATCCTGCCTCGCCTCTGCTAGAAACGAAGTGTCATCACGTACTTTTCCCACTCCTGTTGAAATTTTTCCATGTCCGTCACTTCCAGTACGGACATGAGTGTCTTGTAGCCACCGGGATCATCGGCGATCGACTTGCGGAATTGATGATAGTAGCGAACCAGCAGGCCACGTTCCTGGAGGTAATAACACAGGTAACGTGCCTGTGAATAATTCGTGCCGGGATCTTCCCCGTAAAACTCCTGGGTTGTGGTTCCACACAAGGCAGCAAACGGGCGCACCTTCTTGTCGACGATCGCCTGCTGTAACCCTTTCAGTCGCCAATTGGTGCGACCCCAGATATGTCCCTTGTGATCCATGCATTGCTCGTACAGCGACCCCAGGCCTTCATTTAACCAGGCAGGGCAGGCCGGAAAATTCACTGCTACAAATGGATGTACAATTTCATGAACCAGCGTTCCACCCCCGGTCGAAATATTCATGACCAGGACACGCTGGCGCGGCGAGTAATATCCATAAGGTGTCGAGGGCGCGGATCCGAACAGGGCCAGTACATTTTCCTCGTAGCTGGTCTTATCCCTGAACAACCAGACATCAATAATATGGTCTGGATCCTTGGCAAAGAAATCTTTTTTCAATCGGTCAATCGCCCACTTGATCGTGTTGACGGACCGCGATCGAACCTGGGCCAGCGATTCATCACCAACAACCACGAACGGCTTCTGGACCACGACATGAAATTCAGCACTGGGAAGTTTCTTCCTGAGTTCCTGGATGTGCAGCGCATAATCCGCATTCGTGAAACCCGTACTTTCAGGCACACGACCGATTCGTCCTGGACGTAATCGCAGCCGGATCACCGTCCAACGATCAGTTCGATACTTCAAGGGCCACAACGCCAGGAAGGTACTGCGCTTCATGCGCTGATAGGCACCGCGTTTCCGGGCTGGTTCATGGAAAATAACCTCGTCTTTTTCCTGGTCAAATCCCAGGATCAAGCGAAAATGTTCCGTGGCTTCAGGCTGTTCGTCATACCGCATACAAACAATCGACGGGATACCTGCCTTCAGGTCCGCATGGAGACTGGTAAACAGGTTACTTAGCTGACGCGTAGAATCTCGGGCGCGTACCGAGTACCAGGCAGAACCCGTGTTGAAACCGATACGTGTCAGGGCCTGGTCAAGTTCCCGGGTATGACAACCCCGTCCACGAACAGGGTCGAGCCCCGCTACATTGAAAACCTCGAACTGGTTCCATTGCGGAAAGCCCAGTTTTTTCAGGACCATTTCCGCACACGCTTCTCCACAAAAGTCCGGCTGTTGGTGAACGTGTGGAACCCCGCGAATCAGGACACTTTCCAGGTCTGCCACGGATATCGCACTGCCGGGTGTTAACCACGCCAGGGTTAGCATGGCGACGATCGCTATCGTCGCTAAGAGTGTACGTCGCGTCATGATCGTTTCCTCCTTGCCACCGCGGGATGGGATCAAACCGCCCGGTCCAGCTTATCGACTCATGATACGATTCCACGCCAACCCGTGCTGTAACAGGTTAGTAACAGTGCGTTTTCTCGCGGAACTCATGTCACCTTGGCAGCTATCCTGCAGATCCTCACGTGGCCGTCGAAATGAGCCGTGGCAACTCGAATCCCATCCGGGTGCAGATCCATCTCTCGAGTCGTATCTGGCAGTTTTAACTTGTGAATTTCTTTTTCCTGGTCCGGTTTCCAGAAAACCAGGAAGCCTCCACCACTGCCACCCGAAACTCCCACCAGGAAGCCGTTGGGATGGTACATCGCTCTCCAGGCAACTCCCTTGATACCGGTACCGATGAGTGACTTGACCACTTTCCCCGATTCACAGTCGAAAATCATGACCAACGGTTCATTCACGGCCCCCAGCGGGTTGGTTGCCTTGTGCAGGCCAGCACAGGCGAGGAATTTCCTGTCCGCACTCAAGGACAAGCTGCGGACACCCCCGTAATCGACACCCTGGCCACCGTTGTATGTATGAAGTGCCTTGCCATCAAACACCTTGACCTGTTTGCCGCTGGATACTTCCCACTGTTTCACCTGCCCCTTCAAATCACCGCTCAACAGGTGCTGCCCATCCGGATGAAACAGGGTACTGTAAACATGGCTTTCATGGCCAACGAACTGTCGTACCATCTTACCATCCTGAAGATTCCAGAGCTTGACGAGCCGATCATTGGCACCACTGGCCAACCATTTCCCATCCGCGCTGACCGAGATGGTACGAATCCAACCGTCATGCGCGACGACCGTCCGAACCGGTTTGGGCTGTGCTTCGCGGGCATTCCACCAGATCAAGCGGTCATCATAGCCACTGGTAACCACGATCTTTCCATCCGGTGAGAAAGCAATACCCCGGGCCCAGGTATCATGTCCTTCCATGACAACTTTCTTGCCAGTCGCCACTTCCCAGCGCACGATCATGTTGTCTTCCGAGGCGCCGAACAGGTATTCACCCGTGGGATCAAACCGACAGGAGATCATGGGGCGACCATGTTTCCATTGCGTCGCCACGTGCGAAGCCTTGGGATCGATCTTGTCTGCTGACAACTGGTTTTCCCCGCTCATACGAGCAATTCCTCGATCGGTTTATAGGCGGGATCTGCCAGGGGTATCGGGCGACCTCCCACGTCAAACGTGTCGGTCGAATCCAGTCCCAATGCCTGCAGGTAGGTATGGAAGAGGTGTCCATGATCGACCTCGCGATCAGCAACAGCTGTTCCGTGGTCATTGGTTTTACCGATCACGGCTCCCCGCTGGATACCCGCACCACCCAGGCAAACGGACCACGCGGTTCCCCAGTGATCACGTCCATAACGCGGATTGATCTTTGGCGTTCTACCAAATTCGGACAGCACCACGACCAACGTGCTGTCCAGTAAGCCACGATCTTCCAGGTCGGCCACGAGAGTCGCAAAAGGCCTGTCGAACTCACCCAGTTGTTCCAGGTGAAAATTAAAATTTTCGTTGTGCGTATCGTAGTTCGAGTGGGTGACCTGAACGAAGGTTACATCGTTCTCCAGTAATCGCCTCGCCAGCAGGCAATGTTTACCGAAATCATGCTTGCCATAGCGATCATGGTCTTTCGCCGGTTCCTTGGATACATCAAACACATCCCGTTTTTCCATGAGCTGCAAAGCCTGCTCGTAGTTTTCCGTGTAGGCATCGGTCTTGGCCGTTCGGCGACGCAACTGGAACTGGCTGTTAACCCGACGGCGAAAATCATTCCGCTGCACATCAATCACCTTTGACAAGCTGTCGGATCGTGCCGAATTCTGAGGCGGCTTACCACCCACGGTAATACTGGCATATTTCGGGCCCAGGTAGGCAGCATCATTATTGCGAGCACCACCGCCACCATTGGATACCAGGATATGACCCGGTAACGAGGAACGTTGATCTTCGAGCGCCTTGGCCACCACGGCACCTAACTTTGGGTACTGGGCAGCCGGTGTCGGACGGCGGCCGGTCTCCATCATGTGACGCCCCTTACCATGGTCATTCTCGCGCGTATTGATACTGCGGATCAGCGACAGCAAATGCATCTGCTTGGCTGTGTAAGGCAATAACTCGCACAACTGGGTTCCAGGCACGGAGGTATTAATGGCCCGAAATGGTCCGCCCGTCGGCGTTTTCGGCTTGGGATCCCAGCTTTCCAACTGACTGAGCCCACCAGCCATATTGACGACCAGGACACGTTTTTGGTCTTTGCGCAGTCGCCGAGCCGATGCCGGTTGAGCTAACCAGCCAAGACCACCCACCACGGAACCCGTGGCAGCGACCATGCCGCCCATGAACTGACGACGAGCTACCAGGTGTTCCGGGGAACCACAAGCATATTTACACTTCATTATTGTTTCTCCTCAAACAATTGAGCTCGTTCATGCTACTAGTGATTAAATCGAAATTCGACAGACGATACCAAGGCCCACATCATTTCCTGAATCGCCTGTGAACGCTCTTTTCCACGATCACTCAAATACTGAGTCACCTGGGCAGTTTCCTGCTCAGTCGGAAGCCGTGAAAAAACGGTTACATAAAGTTCTTCGACGAATTTCGTCAGGTCAGTTTGTTTATTTAGGCGGTCCGCTAAATTCCCTCCACTCGCAGTCAACCAACCGCGAACCAGGCCTCCATTGGCCATAAATAAAGCCTGGTCTACCGTGGCAAAGAATTCGCCCTGCGGCTGCCCGGCACCCGCTCCAAACAACTGCACGAAGGATTTCACGTGGCTGTTCAGCTTGGCGTACACCGCGGCTTCCAATTGTTTCTCTCGCTCCGCCACCTTGGTCAGATCCTTTTTCGCCTCGTCCGTCAACGGACTCTTCTTGTCTAGTTCGGCCTCGGAGGCAACTCGTTGCTTCTCGATGACGCCCAGCACCTGCATGATGCTCCAGGCCATTTGCTCGGGAGTCATCGGCTTGAGAGCACCGACGCCAAATCGACGTTCCCAGGCGACCAGCATCTTGTCATAAACGGCCGTTCGTTTTTCCTCGGCAGATTGCAACGCAACCTGCGCTGTTTCAAACCGCTTCTTGACTTCCGTTGCCCTGGGTGTGATCTCGGCAAGTTGTTTGCTGGTTGCATCAACTTGCGGTTGCAGTTCAGTCATTTGCCGGGAAGAGTCCTTCACCATTGCATCGGCAACGGACAACAACCTGGTCACCTCGTTGCTGTCCTGGGGCAGCTTCTCCAGGCGTTGTTCAAACTGCTTGCGAACCAGCACCACTTCCTGGTCTTCCGGTATCTGGGTCGCAGCTGTCTTTAAATTGCCTACGATCCCGGGCAATGCCTTGGCCAACTGATTCAAGGCAACCTGTCGTCGTTGCAAGCGAACCATCTCCTGACGGGCATCGCTATTTACCTGTCGTGCTTTCTGCAAGGCCAACTGCCGGCTCGCCAGATCTGTCGACAACTTGGCCACCTTACCGGTAACTGCCTTGAATTCCGTATTGGTCTTTTCAAACTCCTGGCGAGATTGATTCGCCACGTCGGCCAGGCTGCCGTATGTCACCAGTTGCTGGATGTCACTGATACGATTGACGATC
>JAYGDH010000398.1:0-6954 GCA_046583055.1 Pirellulaceae bacterium
CATTGCATCGGACATCCCGGGAAACAGGGACCTGGTGGAAACTGGTGTCAATGGCTGCCTGGTACCAGCCGGTGATGTGCAGGCAATCTCACAAGCAATTCACCATGCACTGGCCAATCCGGATCGCTCCCAGGGCTGGGCCAAGGCCGCTTACCGAACCGTCCAGGATCAGTACTCCCTGACCTCCATGACCAACGCACACTTGAAGCTATTTGAACAACTAGTTGGCTAAGCCATGAGTTTGCTGCCATGACAACCCGTATCGTGTTTTTAGTGCCAGACCTGGATGCTGCCGGGGATCTTAGCCCCTTGCACGTTCTCCTGGAGGGCCTGCCCCCTGAACAATACGATCTTCATGTCCTGTCGTTTTCACGCGGGTCAATCACCAACCAACCTGAAGAATCCGCGAGTCACGAGTGGACCACTATCAACCGAAGAAGCCAGAGCGACCCGTTTGCCTGGTGGCAATTTCGCAGTTACCTCCGGCGCCTGCAGCCACAAATCATCCACCTCTGGCAACCGTTCGATTTTGCCTGGACCACACTACTGACCGATATCCTCCATCGTGGTACGTTGGCAGTCAGTTTACAGGATCCTGTTCCCCGCTTAGTCGAGCATCCTGACCTGCCAACTCAACTAATCTGCAAGCGGCCTTACCAGTTCATCACCTCTACATCCTGTCTGCGAGACCGACTCGTAGCGGCCGGAATTACGGATCAACAGTGTGCCGTGATCCCCTCCGCTGTACCACTGCCTCGGATCACGTCAGGACATTCCGCTCAGCTGGCTGATCTTGACCTGCCTGCTGAAAGTCGGTTGATTGGCAGTCTGAATCCGCTGCAATCATGGAAACAGCTTCAGGATCTTATCTGGATCACTGCCGTGCTGAAGGTGGCAACTGATGATATCCACCTGGTCATGAATGGCCACGGTCCTGAACGCCGGCGTTTACAGAAATTCGCGCAACAGGTCGAGATCCAGGACCACGTGCACTGGATCGATGACTCAAGTCACTCTGCCCGGTGGCTTCCTGGAATCGATTGTTACGTATCAACAACTCGCCACCTGGGCCATTCACCGGGAATCCTTCATGGTATGGCAACCTCGCTGCCGGTGGTTGCCATCGACTGCCCAGGCAATCGCGAACTGGTCACGCCCCATGAGCATGGAATTCTGGCCCCCGGCGGCGACTGTGGTTCACTGGCGCGTGCGGTATGGAAACTACTCAACGATACCCCCCTGGCCCGACAACTGGGAAAACAGGCTCGACAGCACGTGGCACAATATTGCACGATCGACCAAATGGTCCACGGTCATCACGAGATTTACCAGGCGCTACCCATTGGCCAGACTCTCTCTCGTGGGAACCGCTGACACCACCTGGCCTGACCCTTCCACCCGAGGCGGTTGATTTCAAATGATCTTGCTCGATCATCGTCAATCTGAAACGATTGAAGGCGTGATCCACGAAAGCTCCACCAGCAAGGATCGGGAATCAGAATAAATGACCTCCAGGACAACTTTTTACGTAGTAATCGTTCGTTTTCATCACCAATGAGCCGGACCGGCAGAGAACCTCTCCAGGTCACATCCTCAGCTAACCAGCTTCATTGAAATCATTTCTCTTTTGATGGCTAACCGGATCTATGTGCGGCATTGCTGGAAGCGTCTGGACCCGACCCGAACTGGCCATCAGCCAGGACGTGCTGGGGAAAATGATGACCTCGCTGCGCCATCGCGGGCCCGATGACCACGGAACCTATCTCCAGGACGTCCAACTGGAACCCGCTAGTGGATCAGAGCCGGGAGTGGCCCTGGGATTTCGTCGACTGGCCATCATTGACCTGCAAACGGGCAATCAGCCACTGGCTAACGAGGACGGTTCCATCCAGGTAATCTTCAATGGAGAAATCTATAACTTCCAGGAACTGCGGAATCGCCTGAAACGGCTGGGCCACGAATTTCGTACAGAAAGTGATACGGAAACGATCGTGCACCTTTACGAGGAGGAAGGTACGAGTTGTTTCCAGCAACTCAACGGGATGTTTTCCCTGGCCATCTGGGACCAACGACAGAGAAAACTCATCCTGGCGCGCGACCGATTTGGTCAGAAACCGCTTTTTTATCGTCAGCAAAATGGACGGTTAACCTTTGCCAGCGAACTCAAGGGAATCCTTGAAGTACCGGGAACCCCGCGAACCATTAATCCACACGCCATCGATCTCTACTTGACCTACCAGTACATTCCTCACCCTCATTCCATTTTCGAAGGCATCTCGAAATTACCACCCGGACATTATGCCGTCTACGAGGATGACCAGCTCCAGGTCCAGCCCTACTGGCAACTCCCTGGCCAGCGTGAAGCCTCCTGGGATCCCGAGGAAGCCCAGCAACGAACGGTTGACCTGTTGCGCGACTCCGTCCGCATGAGAATGCAAAGTGACGTACCGCTGGGAGCTTTCCTTTCCGGTGGTGTCGATAGCTCCTTGATCGTGGCCCTGATGCAACAGGAATCGTCGAATCCGGTCAAGACATTCTCTATTGGATTCCCGGTCCGGGAATACGATGAAACCAACTATGCTCGCCAGGTGGCTGAACACCTCGGTACCGACCATCACGAATTCAGGGTAGAACCGGATGCCGTCGACATCCTGCCCCAGCTTGTCTGGCACTACGATGAACCTTTTGCGGATAGCTCCGCTATCCCCACCTGGTATGTTGCCCAGCAAACACGGCAGCATGTTACCGTGGCATTGTCCGGAGATGGGGGAGACGAACTGTTTGCCGGCTACCCGCGTTACCAGGCAGTCCGCCTCGCCGGTTGGTTTGACCGCATGCAACCGGTCAAGCATTTGGCAGCTGCCAAGTTCTGGCAAAGATTACCTGGCTCCAACCGCTACAAATCCTACGCGAGACGCTGGAAACGCTTTGCCAAACCCCTGCATGAATCCCCGATCAATCGATACCTCGAATGGATTTCGATTTTCGGTGACTCCCAGCGGCTGGAACTCTACAATGACAACTTCTACCAACAACTTCGAGATGCTGACTCCGGATGGTTCCTGCAATCTGTCTGGCAACAATACGAACGCCGAGACGCGATTACCGCCATTTCTCTTACCGATCTCTCTACCTACCTACCCTGCGACCTGATGACCAAGGTAGACATCGCCACCATGGCTCATTCACTCGAATGTCGGCAGCCATTCCTGGACTACCGCCTGGTTGAATTCGCAGCTTCCCTGCCTATCAAGATGAAACTAGGACTCAAGACATCCAAGCTGTTGCTGCAAAAAGCATTTGCTGACCAGCTACCAAATCAAATCTGGAAACGCAAGAAAATGGGCTTCGGTGTACCACTGGACCAGTGGTTTCGAAATGAACTAAAACCACTAACGCACGATGTCCTGCTCGACCCCCAGGCCCGCTGCCACGAGTTCTTTCAACCGGAAACCATCCAGCAACTGGTGCAACAGCATGAAAGTGGCCAACAGGACCACAGCCAACGTTTATGGGCTGTCCTCTTCCTGGAAATGTGGATGCGAGAATGGTTGCCCAGCGCGGCCTGAGTGACATAAGCCTGTCACTGCCTGGAGGTTTTCGCCCCGATCGGGTGCTCCAGAATAGTTGCACATCGCCTACAATTCAGTTGAGCATGGTACTGCCTACACCATGTTCATGGAGACCGGGGGATGGGAAGGGTCTATTGCACATTCCGTAGTCCTGACCATCAACCGTTTCTATCTCCATGCATAACCTTGTCGCAACAATCACACATTGCCTAAAATCTGCACATCTACTGCCTGTTCAACCTGTTTCTTTTATCGATCGACTCAACGGCCTCACCGGTCCAGGGTTTCGTCGAATCGACTTGCTACCGTTACTGGTTCAGCAATGGCAAGCGACTGCAGGGCAACATGATCAGCGTTCGGGAAAGAGGAATAACGACAGACGCCTCCGACTTTTAGAACAGTCCCTGTTGCGCGGAGGCCAATTGCTGTTGGATGCAGGCAACCATTTCGGCAAAGGTTTTCAGCAATGGCTGGGATGGAGGTTGTGCTGGTCCCCGGCCGGACTTCCTGGCGGGCAACTGGTGGGCATTGCCAGTTCGCGACTGGGACGACAACTGGATGAAAAACCAAGCTGGTTTCAAACCCTGCGTCACTACTGTCACCAACTCGATCCAGAGAAACAGGTATTACTGACAGTCTCAGCAACAGCAGCAGCACCTTATGTCAATCGCGCCGCGGCATTATTCAATTTACCTTGCCTGCAAACGACGATCATTGATTCCTCTCGCTGGCGTTACTGGGGAAAACTGGTCTGGAATAGTTGTTCCGGAATACCAACTTCTTCATGTTGGTCTGCCATTATTAGTCCACGAATGGAATTCGTGACAACTCCTCGTAAATTCGAGAAACTTGAAAATACACCCGCACGTGATCGCACTCTCATTTCCGGCAGTAGCCAGGTTTGGATCTGCCATTTGCGTTCGCGGGGGATTCTCCAAAACCTGGTCACGGAACGTTTCAACAGTCCCTGGTCACCACCAGGCAGCATTCTCACCCGGCCACGGCCAACGATTGCATCTTCCAGGAACCTTGCCCCCCGTGTTCCAAGCGTGCCTTCCCGCCGTCATTCGATCGCTATCGATCCTAAACTTCATCAAACGGCATCACGAAAAATATGTCACATTCATGAAACAACGCTACTGCATTCTCCCTGGGAATACCTTTCTCACTGGACACGTCGCCAGGATGGTCCCTGGCCGGACCAGGACCCGGATCACTGGCTCGACACCTTGATTCTCCAGCAACCGGATCGACACCGCTCTGCACTGATGAGCCTGCATCGAATTGTTCAGCAACAACAATTGATTGCCACCAATGCCTCGATCAGGGGACGTTACCAGGTCGTTTGCTTCACGGCCAGTCCGTTAATTCGCTGGGACTCCCTGCGCACTTACCGCCCTCATCGAGGACGGTGGGATTTTGAACCTTACGGAATATGTCTGCAGCGCCGCTGGCTTGAAAAACGCGGTGCACAACCGGTAATCTATGGCAGTGATCATGATTGGAAGCAATTAGCAGAACACCAGCGACCTTTCTTTCAGCATCGTTTTGGAAACACATCATCGGGCGCTCCCCGCTGGGACTGGTCCATTGAAGAAGAATGGCGTTACCCGGGCACACTTTCTCTCGAAAAGCTGCCACCCGAAGCCGGTTTCCTGTTCGTCCCCACGCGTCGACACGCAGCACGGTTAGCCACCCGCAGTCCCTGGCCGGCTATCTACCTGGAAAGCAATGGCAAGAACGGCTGAGAGGTCAGTACTGATCACGAGCTGGCTTGCTGCAGGTAGCCCGCTTCGGCTGCTCTAACCGTCTCGACCAGTTCACGGATTTCATTTTCTTCCGTCGAGGTCAGCTGGCGTTGAGGAGCCCGGGGACTCCCACAGTCGATTCCCGTACAGGTGACCGCGTACTTCAGCAGGGAAACGTGAAACGAACTGTCCTGGCGATCCCGGTAGTTTTCAATCGGCAGGATCAAGTGCTGTAACCGCATTGCTTCCGACCAGTCTTGAGTCTCCAGGGCAGCCTGTAAACCCAGCGCTAATCCGGGACAAATATTTCCAGCGCCGCTGGTAAAACCACGAGAACCGGCAAGGGCAAAAAACGGGGCAAAGCGTTCTGCCGAACCACAGTACCAGTCAATGCGCCCTGCGTCTGCAGCCACGATCTGGTTAAAGGAGTCCAGGTCATTGACCGCGTACTTAACTCCCACCAGGTTGGGATGTTCCGCCAAGCGCAGTAGCAAATCATCGCTTGGAATCGGCCCCTTCTTATAGATAAATACGGGACATTCCATTTCATCCAGCAGGCAGCGGTAATAGTCCTCCGCTCCTGCATCCGAAAGGTAGGGAAAAGCCAGTGGCATCACCAGGACTGCGTCGGCCCCGAGTTGGCAGGCACGGTTACCCAATTCCACGGCAAGCTCAGCTCGAAAACCGACTGGAGCCACGATAGTGGCCTCTGGCCCCAGCACCTCGCGGGCAATTTGAATCACGCTGAGAATTTCATCTACCTGCAGGGCATGAAATTCTGCACTTCCGGCACATGGTATAAAAACACGAATTCCCGCCTTACCCAGTCGTTCGTACAACTGTCGTGTCGCATCCTGGTTGACATGCCCATCCTTACCAAAGGGAGTAACCGGAACCAGCTGGACGGCATGAAATCGTTTCAGATCAAGACGTTTTGTCATCAGCTTTTGGTTCCCCCTATCTTTTCCAATTCCTGTTTCCGCGTATCATGAACCTTTCACGATCCTCGGCTGAAACGGAAACTGGCAACTTCGCTTAAGTTATCGGGGACTGGGCCACACTCGACAAGCGGGGATCGCCTCAAGTTTGGTCTAAAATACAGGTTTCTCAAGGGAAAACATTATGCCGTTGACGATCACCGGGGTCAGCATCCGGGACATTCGCTTTCCCACTTCGAGAGATCTGGATGGCTCCGATGCCATGAATCCCGATCCGGATTATTCAGCCGTCTACGTGACGCTGCAAACCGACGGAGATCTGGTTGGCCATGGATTGACTTTCACGATTGGTCGTGGCAACGAACTGTGTGCCAAGGCCGTGGAAGCACTGGTTCCGTTCGTCATTGGAAAAAACATCGAATCGATCGCAGCTGACATGGCTGGATTTTGGCGAGAAATCACCGGTGACAGCCAGTTACGCTGGGTGGGACCTGACAAGGGCGTGATCCATATGGCCACGGCCGCTGTGGTGAACGCCGTTTGGGATCTGTTTGCCAAAACCGAGCAAAAACCTCTCTGGAAGTTACTCTCGGACATGACCCCGGAGCAGTTGGTTGGCTGTATTGATTTCCGTTACATCACCGATGCCTTGACTCCCGAGGAGGCCATCGAGATGCTGGCAGCCCGCCAGCCTAC
>JAYGDH010000421.1:0-10781 GCA_046583055.1 Pirellulaceae bacterium
GACAAGCGTATCGTCCAGTAAACCACTGGCATCCAGGTCTTCGAGTAATGCCGATACCCCCTGGTCCAACGGAGGCAACAGGCGATCCTTCAGCGTCGGAAAAATATTACTGTGGTTATCCCAGGTCTGCACGCGTCCCACGTTGACCTGGACCACCGGTACCCCCACTTCGACCAGCCGTCTGGCCAGCAATAACGACTGCCCGGTCGTGTTGCGGCCATAACGGTCCCGCATGGCATCTGTTTCTCGCTTCAATTCAAACGCCTGCGACAACTTGCTGGTCGTGAGAATCGAATAAGCCAGGTCCAGTTCACTGGTCATCCGCCGAGCCACGCTGGCATTCGCCAGCCGCTCACGTTGCTGGTTCAGTTGGCCTAACAGGGAACGACGTTCCGACAAACGGTCCACGTCTAACCCGGTTCCGAGCGAAAGGTTATCCACCCGGAAATCGTCCTTGTTGGGATCCTTGGTGATCTGCCAGGGATCGTACTTGGGCCCCAGCAACCCAGCATGCTGACCAGGCCAGGTGAGCACGCCACTGGTCAGAAACGTGGGAAGATTGACGCCCGTCGGAATCCCATCGGTCCGTGGCTGCTGGTAGGCCAGCCCCGCGGCATAGGATGGCCAGTCGTCACGAGAAGCCACCTTGTCAAAGAATCCTCCCGGTTGCCATTCCCCGGTCAACACGTAATGCGTTGACATCAAGTGATTATTGTCTTTGTGAGAAAGAGACCGCACGACCGCATACTTGTCAGCCTGGGCTGCCAGTTTCGGCAGGTGTTCACAGACATGCAATCCGGGAATGGACGTTGACGTCGGCTTGAACTGCCCCCGCACCTCTGCCGGTGCATCTGGTTTCATATCGAACGTATCGTGGTGACTAACCGCACCGGTCAGGAAAACGATCACGACCGATTTGGGGGCCTGCCTGACGGTACCCTTGAAACGGGCTGCACTAGCCACCTGTTGACGGTGCCCGAGAACGGACGGCAGTCCCACTCCCAGCAAGCCGGAATAACCAACCTGCAGCAACTCCCGCCGAGTGACACCGATCGTATGTTGATGAGATTTTCGTGGCATCATACTACGCGCTGGTTTATCCTGCATTATTACCCTGTATATCTTATCGAACCTGGCTCACCACGTCAGCATGATTTTCCCCATGACCACCGGGTTCCTACTGAAACCAGTGACCGTTATGATCGTGCTGCAGCCGAAAAAGACGCCTTCACCTGTCACTACACAATACCTGGAGTGATCTACCAGTGAGTTACCTGGAACAACTCTTTGACCTGGGCGGCCGCCAGGCGGTTGTCACCGGTGCCAGCCGTGGCCTCGGCAATGCGATGGCCACCGCCCTGGCCCAGGCTGGAGCTCATGTTCACCTGGTGGGATCCGTCGAGGAGACGATCCAGGCTGCGGCCACCACGTTACAGGATGCCGGACTCTCGGCTAGCGGATGGCAGGCCGATCTTTCCACCGGAGAAGGAGTTTCCCAACTAGTATCTGCCTTCAACGGGAAGCTGTCTGAGTTGCACATTCTTGTCAATAATGCCGGGATTGGCGAGGGACACCCCATGGAAGATTATCCCGACGAACTCTGGGATCGGACGCTGCAGATCAACCTGACTACGCCGTTCCGACTGGCCCGTGGCCTACTGGACCTGATGAAAGACCACGGAAAGGGATCGGTAATCAACACCACCAGCATCTGTGCTGAACGGGGCCTACCGGCCAATCCTGCTTACATGGCTGCCAAAGGGGGCCTCAAGATGCTCACCAAGTCGATGGCAGCGGACCTGGCAAAATACCCGGTGCGGGTCAACGCGATCGGCCCCGGCTATTTCCGCACCGAGATGACCGCCCAGAGCTGGGCCGACCCGGAGAGGCGCCAAGCTCGTTCCGATCGTACCCTACTGGGGAGATGGGGAATCCCCGAGGACCTTGCCGGGGCAGTCGTTTTCCTGGCTTCCGATGCCTCCAGTTACATGACCGGCCAGGATCTCTACGTGGACGGCGGCTGGCTAGCGAAGGGAATGTAACCATGAGTGATCGAGTAACCTACCTGAGCGGCCAATGGGTTCCTGAATCAGAGGCCCGCGTGTCGATTTTTGATTCGGCGCTGATGTTTGGTGACATGGCTTTCGAGATGACACGTACCTTCAACCAGGTCCCCTTTCACCTGGAAGACCACCTTGATCGTCTCTACGATTCGCTGGACCTCCTGCAAATTGACTGTGGCCTCTGCAAGGAAGAACTCCAGCAACTAACCTTCGAGACACTCCAGCGCAACCTGCCCTCGGAAGGACCCGAGATGGACTGGTGGTTGATGCATAATATCTCCCGGGGCCCCCTGCCCGTCTACGAGAAAGCCTTCCCCGACGGTATGCAACCGACGGTGACCATCAGTGCCTGGCCCCTGGTCACCCACACGGGAAGCTTTGCGCCAACCTATGAAACAGGGATCCGCATCGTGGTGCCCGAGCAGCAGGCCATCCCGGAAGACCTGCTGGACGTCAAGGCCAAGACCCGCAGTCGTCAACATTACCGTATTGCCCAGAACCAGGTCGAGGCCCGCGGCCAGGGGCTCTGGGCCCTGCTTGTCGATCCTGACGGATTCGTCACGGAAGGAACCGGATGCAACGTGTTCGCCGTTCGCGCGGGAGTCCTCTCCACTCCCGAACCTCGCAACATTCTCAAGGGAGTCAGTCGCAAGGTAACCCTCCGACTGGCAGCCGAACTGGGGATCGAAACCCGGGAAATCAACCTGACCGTGGACGACCTGCGGGCCGCCGACGAGATCTTTTGCACGGCCTCATCGTTCTGCCTGGTGCATGCGACCGCTTTCGAGGACCAGGATCTTGATCCAACCCCGGGCCCCGTCTTTAAACAACTGATGCAAGCCTGGAAAGATTACGTGGGACTGGACTTTGTCCAGCAGGCACGTGATTATCAGGCAGCTCTCGACGCCTGGAAAACCCGCTAAACAGGATCCCATATGATGACCAACCCATCATACGACCATACCCAGCGAGGCAAGCTGCACTGGGTATGCCATGCCTCGTCACTGTTCACCCTCTTGATAATCGTGTTGGTCAGTCCCCGCGAGGCAGCAACTATTGCTTATCCAATTGCCGGTTTGACGATTGCTATCATCGAATTCTTTGCCTTCGGCGTCATGACGCTTCGTATCTACGATAACAAGGACCACCTGGCACTACGATTTGGACCGCTTCCCATCCTTTCCAAACAGATTCCCTACCAGAATATCGCAACGACCGAACCCGGTCACAGTAAGTTTATCGATGGCTGGGGCATTCACTACATTCCGGGACGAGGCTGGACCTACAACCTGTGGGGATTCGATTGCGTCGAAATCACCACCATGGATGACAAGGTCATCCGTATCGGGACGGACGATACTGAGGGATTGAGTATCTTCTTACAAGGAAAGATCGACTCCAACACCCCGAGACAGGTGGCCCAGTAAACATCTCGGCCAACTCGAGAAACCGCGACTCGCAGTTTTTACATGCTCGTGACATGATGTTGGTTGACGATCAGCTGCCCCCGGCCCATGATAAGTTACACTTGCAACGGTTAATTGGGTTTTTCAGGAACCAATTGGTAATCTGTTGCGTCTATAATAGTCGTTACGTACTTTTCCGACACCCCTGAGACAGCAGCTGTTTTCTGAAACCGGCCCGTGACCACGGTACCAGGCCTATTAGATGGAGTTATCAAATCGTGAATTCAATGAAACGTATCCGCTGGATACTCCTGGCGGTGACCTTCTCCCTTCTCTCAGACCTTGCACCGCAGGCACTTGCACAGCCAGCAAACGCACCGCCGGAACCGGCACAAGAAGTGGATCCTGCTGACAAGAAGGATCCCCAGACGCTCCACGAACAAACAATCTATATCCCTTACGACAAGCTGCACAAGGTATTTGAACAACCGGGTCGCGGTGTATTCTTACCTTACGAAAAATTTCAGCAACTCTGGAAACAAGCCAACCAGAACACGGTTTCCCCGCAGCGTCAACGCACACCACTGCGATCCTTAATCAAGGTCATTGAATCTGAAGCCAACGTACGACAGGACGTGGTAATCGTGACCGCCAACCTAACCATCGAATTACTCGGTGGCGGATGGCATGAAGTGCCGCTCAACCTTGGAGACACCGCTATTCTCAGCGCCAAGGTAGGTGACCAGAATGCCCGCGTGGTACGACGTGACGGCGGTTACTCGCTATTGCTCGAGGTCCCCCAGGGCAAATTGCCAGTGCCCACTGAAATCCAATTAGTCATCCAGTACGCCAAGGCCTTTACTCGCACACCGGGACTGAACCAGTTATCGATCCAGGCACCCCAAGCATCCATCAATCGTTGGAAAATCCGCATCCCGGAAAAGGGCGTCAAGATCCAGGTCCAACCCATGGTGGCAGCGAGCGAAGAACCGAACGTTGACGGTCAACAGCCCCCCCTCGCACCAGCTGAAGAAACCGTCTTGAATGCATTCTTTGGTGCCACTCCAACGGTGGTGATCAATTGGACTCCCAAGGCAGAGGGTGCCAGTGGCCTGAAAGCTCTTGCCACCGTCCAGGCGCGACAGATGGTAACCATTTCCGAGGGCGTACAACGCACCAAGGCTGAACTGATCTACCAAATAAGTCGCGCCAAGTTGACGGAATTGAAACTGCATGTGCCCCTGCAATACAAGATCACTGGAGTCTTTGACGACAATGTTCGCCAATGGGAAGTCGTCGAAGCCGCCGATGGCCAAGAAGTGACAATCCAGCTGTTTGAACCTGCGATTGGTAATCAAAAACTGATCGTGGACTTGGAACGCTTTGATATTGGGCTCGGCATGGCAGCAGACATGAAGTCTGCCATCGTCGCAATCCCCACCATTGAAAGCCTGGAAGTCGCTCGCCAACAGGGGATCGTACTTGTACAACTGGGCCCAGGACTCCAGGCCGAAGTCTCTCGGCGTGCCGGCTTGTTGCAGGTCGATGCCAACGATGTCGTCGGCAAGAACTGGCAATTCGCTTACCGTTATGCCGCGTTACCCTTTGCTCTCGAGTTAAAGGTGGATAAGGTATCTCCTGAGATTTCTTCACATGAACTGGCCGAAATCCAGTTCTCTCCCCAACACGTTCGCTCAACCCTGACAGCTGTCTTTGATATCAAGCGTGCTGGAGTGTTTCAACTGGGGCTGCTGATTCCGGAAGGATATCGTATTCGCGCCCTGCGTGGCCAGCAGATCGGCGATGCCAAGCCTCTCCAGATCGATGGATACCATCAAGACGAGCAGGAGCCAACGCACTACGACGTCAACCTGACCCGCAAGGCGATAGGCAAGGTGGGACTCATTGTCAACATCGAGAAAACCATCACCGATCCCAACCTGGTCGCGCCCACGGGCGAGTCCAGCGATTACCTGCTGGAAATTCCACGTGTCGATCCAGATCGTGTTGACCGAGTGAATGGGAACCTCGTGGTCAATGCTCCGATCAGTCTGCGAGTCACCCCCGGCAACCTGACGGGGGTACGCAGTGTTTCCTTCAATGAAGCCTTCCGGAATATTGCCCGCTCACAGAAGTTGCCCTCACAACTGCGAGCTCAGCACTCCTACGAGTATTCCGCAGAGACCTTTACTGGAGCTTTTTCGCTGATTCGCCGTCAGCCCGAGGTCCACGTCGACCAACTCATGCACGTCAATATTGAATCAGGAACTGCAACCTACAACATCGAACTTCACTATCAGATCTTCTACAGTGGAGTAAAAACCCTGCGAGTGGATGTCCCCACCTCCTTGCTGGGTACCATTCGCAACACAAGCAGCACCATCCAGGAATCACCCCTGGACCCTCCCCCCGCGGATGTAGCCGAGGGATACACAGCCTGGGAATTGAAGAGCAGCCAGGAGTTGATCGGTCACCAGCGATTAACGCTTTACTGGCAAAGTGAAATTGGCGATCTGAACATTGGGTCTTCCACACTACTAGATCTACCCTACCTGATTCCGCAAAACGTACAGCGGGCTGCCGGTCAAATTGTCATCAGTAAATCCGAGAACCTGGACGTCGTGCCAACCAGCCTTCGGGAAAACCTGCGCCCCATCGACCCGGAACACGATTTGGCAGAAGGAAGGAAAATCGAGAATGCATCGCAAGCCTATGAATTCCACCAGGATTGGAAATTACAGACCAAGATAACGCGATACGATCTCCAGGAGATCAAGCCAACTGCTATTGAACGATCTGTCTACCGGGTACGTCTCGACCAGAACAACAACATTTCCATTCAGGCATTACTGCTGGTCAGAAGCGTCAACCAACGGATCGGACTCTCCTTTCCACCCGGAGCAGACATGACTGCGGAGCCACTCAAGATCAACGGCGTCGAGACCAGCCTCGAGTACGAAGACAACGGCGACCAGGGAAAAAAATACTACGTTCCCCTACGCAGCGCCAATACCAATTTGCCAGTATTGCTGGAAGTAAACTACCGCATCAAGGACAGTGGCGGCACGATCCCCGTATTGAAATTTGATGACCAAACGGCCGTTCATGACTGCTATCTCTTCCTGCAAATCCCCGAGGGCTGGAACCTGGTGGGTTACCAGGGAGACTGGGATGACTACCTGCCCGGTTCATGGATTGATCTTGTCGCAGCCAATACGATCAGTGTGATGCTTGGTCAGCAACCACCGCAACCCGATCCAAACCAGATCATCCGAAACATGCAGCAACGTGCCGGTGGCAACACGGTTATCCAGAACCCCTTGATTGGTGTCCCCATCCCGTTCACCTCGCTGGATCCGCAACAACCGTTACAGGTTCAGACCCTTGCTTCCAAGTGGCTCAACCTGACCCTGTTTACCGTGCTGGGCATTTTTGCCGTTGGAGGTCTACGCCGTAAGCCTGGCCAACAGGTTGTCATGCTCCTTTTGTTGATGTCAGCCAGCATCGCAATCGGGATCATCCTGCCATTATTTTCTGCCAATGCCTTCAGCATCGAAATTGCTGCGACCGTCCTCGGCATCGCTGTTATCTGGTTGACGCTCGATGTCCTCCAGGCCTTTACTAAAACCCCGTCCTTTCTTCCCAAGTCCTTTCTTCCCAAGTCCTTTCGCAGAAAACAAGCGCCTGACTTGGCTGGTGTAGAAGCGCTACCATCCAGCGACGCCTCCCAGGCAGGTGGAGAAAAACTCACATCTCCCGCCGTCAAATCCAAAAGCAGCACGCCGGATACCCCCCGGCTCGATCCTGCCTCCCAAGCGGAGCAGCAGCCTCCAGGCGATGGCGATCCGCCTGCAGAAGCAATCGATCCCAGCACGGCTACTGAGTCACAGGAGAACAGTGATCAGGATCACGCTACAGACCCCAACGAGGAGGAGAACTAGACATGCCAAGATTCTATCTCCATTCGTTGCTACTCCTAGCCTCCATGGTACCCTCGACGACCATGGCGCAACCGCAACAGGCAGCTGCCCGGCCCACTGCCCGGCCCACTACCCATCGGGAGATTTTCATCCCGTTCGAGGATCTGAAAACGATTCTGGCCAGTGGCACAGAACGCATTTTCATGACACGGCAGGAATATACCGCTTTACTGGAAAAGGCAAACCTGAAACCAGGCACTTTGCCTCCTCAGAATACGGCTCTGACTGGTGCTAACTATCACCTTGAAATCCATAACGATCATGCCATCGTGAATGGCAAGTTACAGGTGGAATCACTGGCAGCAGGTGTCCAGCTGCTAACCTTGCCCATCACGGGCGTATCCATCAAGCGAGTTACCATCGGAGGCAAGTCGACGGCATTGGTCCGTCAGCCAAACCAGCCGGTTCAACTGGTACTGGAACAACCTGGCATCCACGAGGTGGAGTTACAACTTGAATTACCCGTACAGCACTCCGCGGCCCAGCAATCTCTTGGGTTTCAACTGCCCAATACCGCGGCTACCAGGCTTACGATGTCCGTGCCGGGTAACATCGAGCTGAAGTCCGGGGCCAGCGTCCTAAGTCGTCGTGTCGACGAGCAGGCCAACGTCACGAACTTCGAGTTACTTCCCGTGAATGGCCCTGTTCAACTCGTGATGTCACTCAACAACAAGCGACTCCAGGCCGACCGTGTTCTCCAAGCACGTAACGTCGTGGTTGCTGAACTGGCTGAAGCATTCGAACGAATCCACGTTTCCACGTCAGTCAAGGTGTTGCATGGTGCTGTCGACAGCCTGCAGTTCCAGATCCCGGATGGTTTCGAGATTACCAACGTACAAACCAAGCTGCTGGCTCGCTGGCTCGTTTCAGAAAACGAAATGCAGCGTGTGCTACGAATCGAACTCAGCGAGACAACCACCAAGGACCAGTTGATTAACATCACGGCAATCCGAATTTCTCCAACGTACGAGGATTGGACATTCCCCCAGGTGCAGCCGCTCGGTGTCGTCTCGAGTTCATCAGTCATCGGAGTTTTAACCGAGTTAACGCTAACCGTTCACTCGGTTAACCCCAATGGCTTACTTCCCTTGGATAATGCAGTGCTGGACAATGCTCTGCCCAGATCGATCTACACGCCCGAACCGGGCGCTCCTGCGATCCGGCTGGTCAACGCCTACTACGCTGCCACGGCAGATTACTCCCTGGCTGCCAAGATCATTCGACCGGAAAACCGCTTCACGGCTCTCTGCAACCAACTACTCACCATTGAACCGACACGACAACACCTGCAATGCAGCTTCACGCTGCAACCAGAAGTAGATGATGTTTACACGGCACGGGTTGGCCTGCCTGCAGAATGGCAAATACTCAGCATCATGGATCAAAACAACAAGCCGATCCCCTACCATGTAACTACCGAGGAAGATGGAGAACGGTTTATCCAGGCGAAGCTGAACACCAAGATCGTGGCAGGTGACACAGGTACCATTCACGTCCAGGCCATTCACACACCAAACGGATGGCTTAACGCCTGGGAAGAATTCACCACACGCTTTCCGGCTTTCGTGCTGGAGGGGGCCTACCGCAACATCGGCATCCTGGCAGTCCGAACCGCACCTGGCTATGAGGAGGTATTCCGCATACGCACGTCCGAAGTTGACGGTCTCACCGCAGTCTCCCAAGGAGAGAAGGCCAAATTCGGTCTCGGCGAGACACGAACACAATTGGCCTATCGTTACGAGCAACCGCAATACAATGCCACTTTCGTGATCAGTCGCATCAAGCCCCTTTACGCCGCCCGGTGTGCCTCTTTCTTTCATGTGCAGCCCGGCAAAATCCAGTGCAATTATGAAATCACTTTCGAGATACAACGAGGCCGCACAGATCAACTCGTTTTCGCACTACCCGAATCCACGCCCAGCGACGTGATTATTGACGGCATCGGAAATAACCACGTGAAACGATTCACGTCTAGCGATGCCGACGGTCAACGGCTCTGGCATGTCACCCTCACTGACATGGCCAGTGACGATATCGTTCTTTCTGTCCGCTTCGTACTACCTGTACCAGAAAAAGAAAGCCGAATCGATCTGCCCGGAATCGAGGCGCGTGACGTGAGTTATCAGACCGGGGTCATATCACTGGAAGCTTCGGCAGAATTACAGATCACTCCCGTTACCGAGGCCCAGCGCGTGGATGTCGGGGAACTAGCCGCCTCGAGTTACGTGGTGGGTCGGCGGCGAGTCGGTGCCTACGGCTACGTTGGCACACCACCCGCTATAGCCATCGAGATCAGTGAACCAGGAAAATTCGACCTGCCGCGGATCATCGTTAACCAATGCAATATCACTTCCTATATATCCCGGGCTGGCAAGGTACAAAACCTGGCCGAGCTATTTCTCGATGCGCGCACCGATTACGTGGTGATTGAACTGCCGGAAGGTTCAAAGCTCTGGACCGTGACCCTTGAAAACAAGGCCATTCGTCCACAGCGATCCGGGCAAGGTCAGGAGAACCGCTTCCTTGTTGACCTCTCTTCACTTACCGGCGAATCAAGAACAGATGCAAACAATCTACCGATTGCAGATCTTGCGATCGTGTATGAAAGCAACCAGGCTATTGACCATGGTGCCCGGGTAAAACTGCTGGCACCACGGCTCTACCGGTTTGATCGCACAACCAACCCGAAAACAGCGGAACAACAACGTATCCCGATTACCAAGACCAATTGGCGCCTCGTGGTTCCCAACAGCCACGGCCTCGTGGGAATCGGACAGCCCTATAAGAAAAAGGCGCATCACCACTACATGACCGAGGTAAATGGCTGGCTCAAACCTCGCCACGAATTACCCCTGGCAATTCTCGTTGCCGGTGGTGGCATTCGCACAACCATGAAATCCGACAGCGGCATGGAAACGGCCCGAGCGACACGTAGTCCCTTGGCTCCCCATCGCGATGCCTCGCAGAATGGATCCCGCAGATTCCGTGGAGGCACGGAAATGGATCTTTTTGGGGACATGGAATCCGCAACAGAAGAAGAATCCATGCCCGAGGCTGAAGAACCTCCTGCCGATGCCCCCGCGGGAAAAGAAAAGGCTGAGTCACCAGATCCTTCGCCGGATAAATCCCCTCCGAAATCTGGCGAGGCGAAACCTCGCGCACCGGAACCCAGTTCAGCAACCTCGCCTGACCAATCCAAGCGTGAATCCAAGCGTGAATCCAAGGATGACCAGGAGGCAACTCAGGCAGCCGCGGATCGCAACTGGGCAAGTCATGGAAAACGAAGCCTGCGAATCCAATTAAACACGGACATCGAGTCAGAAACCGCACAC
>JAYGDH010000489.1:0-8745 GCA_046583055.1 Pirellulaceae bacterium
GCACTGCGAACAATCCCTTCCTCGAGAACGCGGGTGGCTTCCAGTAACATGGGCATGAACAGGCGGGCCGTGATCTGCTCGGGGGTCAATGTTTCCTTTTTCCGCACGAACGGCTTCAGGAATTCTTCCAACTCGGGATCACGCTGTCCGCGGTTCTTCTTTTTCTGATACTTGAAAAACCCATGGCCCGTTTTCTGCCCCAGTCTGCCCGCCTTCACCATCGCCGGCAAGAGTGGAGAGACCACGCAACGATCGGGAAACGCTTCATAGATCGTGCGTCCTGCATAGACAGCCGTATCAATTCCCACCACGTCGTACAGCGTGATGGGCCCCATCGGCATTCCGAAACTCTTGGCTGCCCGCTCGATCTGCTCGACGGTGACTCCCTCACAGATCAGTTCAATAGACTCGTTCATGTAAGGAAACAGTAATCGATTGACCAGGAAACCCGGGCCATCATTGACCACGATAGGTAACTTTCCAATCTGCTTGGTGTAGGCCACAGCCGTGGCAACTGTCGTATCACTGGTCTGCTTGCCGCGGATCACTTCCACCAGTTGCATTTTTCGAACCGGGTTGAAGAAATGGATTCCACAAAAGTCAGCTGGCCTCTGCAACTGCTCTGCAAGCGTGGTAATGGGGATCGTGGATGTATTGGAGGCCAGGATCGCACCCGGTTTCAGTTGCTGTTCCACCGCCTGCAACACCTGCTGCTTGACCTCGAGATTCTCGACTACCGCCTCGATAACCAGGCTGCAACTCGAAAACTCATGGTCCGAGTGACTGAGGTTCAGCAACGGGCCTTTCTCGATTGCCCGCTGGACATCAGCGGCCTGCGTCTTCTTGTTATAGGAAATTTCCTCGAACACCTGCCGGGCACCCTGTGCCAGGTACTCCCGGGATGCATCTGATAACGTGACCGACACATCACGCTTGACGTTGGCAGCTGAAATACCTGCCCCCATGATCCCGGCGCCGATGACACCGACCGACTCCACCCGTTGTGTTGCGATTTCCGTTCCATCGATACCGGTATCTTTCTTGACACGATCCTGCAGGAAAAACACGTTGAGCAGTGCCGCATTGATAGGAGATCCAAACAAGGCCGCCAATTGACTGGCCTCTCTCTCGCAGGCCGTTTCGACATCCAACATGGCAGTTTCCGCCATCAGTTCCAGCGCGGCCATCGGGGCCGGGTAATGGCCCTTCGTCTGCTGACGAATCCAGGCAGAGGCCGTCACCCCCAGGAAACCCAGTTCCGTCTCGTTAGGCTCCAGGGGTTGTTCCCATTTTTTTCGGTCAGCCAGATATTTCCCGGTTCGCTGGTCATCACGAATCAACCGGACCGCCGCCGGCAACAACTGGTCAACAGTAACCACATCATCGCACCAGCCGGTCAACACGGCCGTATCCGAATCAATGGAATCTCCACTCGTAATCAACTCCAACGCGTTGCTAAGACCAACCAACCGCGGAGCTCGCACGGTACCACCCCAACCGGGAATCAATCCCAACTTGACCTCGGGAAATCCAAACTGGGTCTTGTCATTGCTAGTCAGTAAACGCCGGTCGCACCAGCTGACCAATTCCGAGGCACCACCAACACAGATCCCATCGATGGCAGCCACGGTGACAAAGGGACAAAGGCTGAGGCGACGAAGCAACGTCTGGCCATCCCGAGATAACTGGTGGGTTCTCTCCTTGGGTAACTCCAGGAAGGCGACGAACTCTCGCAAGTCCGCCCCCGCGATGAACATATCCGGCTTACCTGATGTGATAATCAGTCCAGCAAGGTCATCACGCGGTTGCAGGGCATCCAGGTGATCCGACAATTCCTGAAGTACTGAGGACGACAGGGTGTTTGCACTCTTGCCCGGGACATCAAGTGTCAACACGGCAATATCCGATTCGAGCATCGTGCAACGAATTGCTGGAGAACTCGCCATCGTGTGCCAATCCTTTAACCTGACAGGTGATCTCCGGGTATACCAGGGCCCCTCGCAACGTCACCAGTGGAACCCGGGCACCGGGAGTTGCATTGATGCTAACCCCCTTTGACGCAGACGAAAAGCCCGCTATTCCCTCCCTGACTATTTTCTCTGGTCATCCTGCCAGCAGGAATCTCTTTTTCCGTAAAATAGCTGGCGACGAACGGCCCCTGATAGCCCGCGTCTTTTGCCAACTGGTATGATGTCGCTACTGAGACCTTTTCCTGGAGAAACATCATGTGCCGTCTTTTGTGCTCACCCTGCAGGAAACCACCCACAGCCTGCTCGTCCACCTCAACCAAGGCATCCTCGGTCACCCCATGTCAACTGCTGCTGGTAGGCATCCTGTTGTTGCTGACAGCACCTGTCGCCGAGGGCCAACAAGTCAGCCCTGCCAAGAAATCCCAGGTGGTCCTGGTTATTGATTTTGGCGACCACTTTCAGAAACGCTTCACGGCCATTACCTGGACACATGACATGACCATCCTGGAGGTCCTGCAGGCCGCTACGAAGCATCCCCGGGGGATACGTTTCCAGCATCGCGGCAAGGGTAAGACAGCATTTCTCACCAGCATCGACAAACTGGAAAACCGGGGAGGCGACCGCAACTGGATTTATCGAGTCAATGGCAAACTGGGAGATCGGAGTTTCGCAACTTTTACTGTTCAACCAACGGACACCATCTTGTGGACATTTGGCAAATACCGGTAGAATCCGTTTCCACTGATAACCATCCAGGTAATCAGCCACGTCCTATTCATGAAAATCCATTGACCTTTTGAGTAACTTGATCCATGAATCAAAATCAACAACAGCGTCAGGACACTGGTCGAGACACACCTGGCGACCACAATAACGTTGCTCGACCAGCCGAATCTCGACAGGGAGTTCAATGGCTCGTTTTTTGTGGGTTGATCTCTGCTGGAGTCGGTGCACGATTATTATGTCGGGATCTGCCGAATTTTGCTCCGGTGGCGGCGCTGGCATTGTTTTCCGGATATTTTTTCTCCTCGCGCCTGCTCGCAATCATGGTTCCGGTACTGGTAATGGTGATCAGTGATTTCACGCTGGGTACGTATAACCCTGGCCTGATGATCGTGGTCTACAGCATGTTGGCACTGCCGGTCATGATGCGTACGGTGTTGCGCCGGCACCTGAATTTTTCACCACGCCAACCACGGGCCATGGCCTTTTCAAGCCTGGGCATTGTCGGCTGCAGTTTACTGGCTTCCATCGCCTTTTTCCTGGTCACCAACCTGGCCGTCTGTTGGCAGGCCACCTGGTACACTGCCAACCTTGCTGGCCTGGCACAATGCTATATCCAGGCCCTGCCCTTTTTCCGCTACACGATGGGCGGAGACTTGCTCTTCACCATTGTGTTGTTCGGAGGCCACGCCCTGGTCATGGCAAGAAGCCTGGAGCTACCAGGTGTTTCAGTCGAGCAATCCTGAACTAGCAAGCCACTCATAGTTACTTGTTGGTGCGAGGGATACCGACACCTGGAAGTGCCCCATCACCGGATTTCGCCTGGGCTCCGCCTGCTGCCTGGCCGGTCGCCGCTTCCAACTGTCGCACCTGTTTCCGCAATTTCTGCAGCAGTTGATCCCGATCCAGGAAAATCGCCGGCTTGCCTTCTTCCGGCTCCGGGGGCTCCAGTTCTGCAAGGATACCCGTGAGCATCGAATAAATCTGCTGAACCTGGGGTTTCTGGGCGTCGCTGACTTTTGCAAACAAGCCTGTTTTTGTGACCACCCCTCTTTTTCCGATTTCTTCACCGAGTCCGCGCTGGACATAGTAGAGCCGGTATTTCAGCATCCGTTTCGTATAACTCAGTTCCTCGTTCTGCTCCTCGGAAAGATTCGACCCTCCGCCTCCTTCGAGGCCACCATCTGCACCACCCTGGCCAAACATTTCCGCCATGCTTTCAGTGTCTTCACCCTCCATACCTTCGTCTTCCATCATCTCATCCATACCGCTGGAACCCACTCCCCGGAATTCCTGCTCGAGGGCCTTCTTCTCGTTTGCAACCCGTTCCATTTCAGCTCGACAAACTACTGCAGCCAGGGCACCTAACCTAATGGCAGCCGTGGACGGCGTGGTTCTCGCCCCGACCTTGTACTCCAGGGCCCCCAGGGCCCGTGCGGCTGTCAGTCGCAAGGACATGGGAACATCCTCTTGCGAGGTCAAGGCTTCGATCTGGCCGACGATCTCTGCATCAGCTCCCGTACCCGCGGCAACCAGAACGTCGACTGCCCGGCGCTGCATCCAGACATGACCACTGTAGCTACGCGTGATCGGAGGTTCCTTCTGCAACAAGATTGCCTTCGAGATATCCCGAATCATCTGCATTGCGTTGGGAGGAATCTGGTTATTGATTCGATTCAGTTGCACATGTCGCAACACACCAATCCAGGCAGCCAACTTGACTGCGTCCGTCTGTTTTTCATCTTTCAATTCATCCAGGATCACCACCAAGGAATCCAGCAAGGGAATCGGAGGAATACGCCGTCCGGTCGTGGGAACTTCCACGTTGTTCAGGCTGGAGATAATCAACATGGCGTTATAACGAACTGCCGGGTGAAAGTTCCCCCGCACAATGCTCGTCATCTGGGGTAACGTCAATTCCTTGGCCAGGTAGTCATGCACGACCTGGACCTTGGCAGTACCCAGGTCCTGGCGTAGGAATTTCTGCCTGGTCACGTCGAGCGTGGAGAAATTAGCTGGTTGAGTCATCGCAGCAAACACGTACTGTCCATACCAGGCATTGAACTTGCTCTTGTTGGCGTCATCATCCCAGGACAAATCACCACGTAGCATCTGGCGTATTTCACCAGCCACGCGGCTGCGCACCAACCGGGCCTGTGGCGTGTCACCACTCAAAGCCGGATGAGTTGGTAAGACCTGGTACTGCACCGCTGCTGCTGGCACCGCTGCTGCCGGCGCATCCTGGGCAGACAAGGTCTTGCCCAGAAGCAGGCAAAGAACTGGCACCAAGCTCCACGGCAACAAAGCCTTGCAGATCGAACCAACTAAATTATCTGGATAAGTGAACATAGATCGTGCCTCCACCCGGTTTTCCTGTCACCCTGGGCCCCGTTCCAAGAACCCCCTGGTTGACTCCTATTCACTGGATCTGTTCCCCGGCCCTTGGGGGACCGCCAAACAGGTTATCGTCCACATGTAAATACCGTCTGCAATTGCCCCGCATGATATGCGAAATAACCAGCTGTCGGTACCTGATTTTACTACTAAATTCTAGCTCACTCCAACGAATGATGGAGACTGAATCGAGCCAAGTATAAAGACGATTCCAATAATTCCTATCATACGGATCGAATGGCGCAATTGTCAACTTAAAACCCTTGTATGGCAAGGATTTACATGCGAAAACAGGCCTTTCCGAACACCTGCTGAAATTCCCACCTGGTCCATTATTTGATGACACAACTGTATAGCCACCGCAGCATGCAATTGCATCAGACCGGTCGACATCCGGAATGTCCAGCACGGCTGGCATCCATTGAGGAGCAGCTGCAGCAGGGGTTGCCGGTCGGCGTGGTAAGGAAGGATTCCTGGCAACCCATCACCCTGCCACGGTTGGAACGCATCCACCCGGCGGCCTATCACCAAACGGTCCTTGAAACCAGCGCGGCAGGGGGTGGGGCACTGGATCCGGACACGATCGTCAGCGCACACTCTTACGAGGCCGCTTGCCTGGCTGCCGGAGCTGTGACCGATGCCGTCAACCAGGTTCTCGAGGGTCACGACCAAAATGCCCTGTGCCTGGTCAGACCGCCGGGACATCATGCCCTGGCAAACCGTGCCATGGGCTTCTGCCTGTTCAATAATGTCGCCGTGGCCGCTACGTTTGCGCTGGAGGAATGGAACCTCAACCGACTACTGATCGTTGACTGGGACGTGCACCACGGCAACGGTACACAAGACCTGTTCTGGACCAGTTCCCAGGTCGGATTCTTTTCCGCTCATCGCTGGCCTTTCTACCCGGGGAGTGGATCTGCCGAGGAGAGTGGCAGTGGCGACGGACTGGGGACCACCTGCAACCTCCCCCTGCCCATGGGAATATCCAGGTCAGCATACCTGGAAGAATTTGAACGAGGCCTGGTCGATTTCGCCAACCGCATCCAACCTGAACTGGTTCTCATCAGCGCAGGTTTCGACTGTCACCGACTCGATCCCGTGGGCTCACTGGGACTCGAATCCCAGGATTTTGCTGATCTGACCCGGCTTGTCCGGCAGGTTGCAGCAATCCACTGCGAGAGCAAGATTGTCAGCGTCCTGGAAGGGGGATACCACCTGGATGCGCTGGCCGAATCGGTTGCTATTCACCTCTCGGAGTTAGCGCCCGGCAACGGTTAAGACCATTCGCCTGCTACCAGAAAACCACCAGATTCAAAATAGCGATCGTACCAAAAACAAGAATGCTCCAGAGCAACGGATTGGCATACCAGCCCACGGCTGGTTCACACTGCGAACGTTGCTGCAACAGTGCTACCCGGGATTCATGCAACCATCCCTCGCTCGCTGGCACGGCAGCCGCCTGCACCGGGGCACTTTCTCGCGGCAAGTGGCTCGTGGAGTAAGTCAAACCTCGAACTTCTCGCTCAGTTGCCCTGCCGCGTATCCAGGTAGTGACCAACATCGCCAGGGCAGTTACCGCGATACTCCAGAGGTATCCCCACCACTTGTTAGTCCAGCAAAACGGCAGGCTGTCCAGGAAACGTGTCAAGCCACACAGTATTCCCACGACCAGGCCAATCGTTCCAGCACTACGGTGTACCCGTGTCAGGATGCCCATCATGTAAACGGTGAGCAAGGGAATCACGGCGACACCGATCAATTGCAGGTAGAGTTCAACCATCCCGACTCCCAGGAACGGGATATAACCAAACGACAGGGCAATCACGACCACGGTCGTCACCTGGGAAATGCGAACATAATGACGATCGCTGGCCCGGGGCACCAGGAAGCGTGCATAAACGTCGCGCGTAAAAACTGCTGCCAGCGCCGAGCCAATGGAATCAAAGGTCGAGATCCCGCCGGCCAGCAGACCGGCCAGCACCACGGCCAGGAGTCCCTCGGAGAGATGGTTTTGGATCAGCAGCGGGAAAATACGATCTGTTTGCTCCAGGTCCGGGTAAAGTCCACGTCCCATCAGGCCCAGCGTCACGTTGAACCACATGACCAGCGCCGTCACGGCCGCAGCCACCACGGCCGCCATTTTCACATCCCATTCACTACGGGCCGCCAACATCCGCATCGACTGGGAATGATTGACGACACAATAGGCTGTCAAGACAATCACCCAACCGATGACGACCAGGACACCCGGAACGCCTTCATCCGTTTCCGCCCCCACATGTAACATCTGTCGGGCAATCTCCGGGGACTGCCTGGTCAACCGCTCGTCCATGCCAGACCAGCCACCCACGGCGTCCCACACGCTCCACCAGAGGAGAAAGGCCGCGGCCATCATGACAATCGATTGCAGGCTGTCCGTTAAGGCGACGGATTTCAAGCCGCCACTGGCCGTGTAAACCGCGGCCCCGGCAGCAATGGTTCCCACCAGCCACCAGGTGTTTGCTCCCCAACCGGTCAGGGCGGCAAAAACGAGGTAGAGCGAAAAAGCCACGTTTCCCAGTACATTGGTTCGGTACTGGATCTGGATACCGACACTAATTAACCGCGTCAGCGGCCCAAATCGATATTCCAGGTACTCGGAGTTCGTGTACATACCCTGCCGGTACATGGGCAGGAGGACCAGGTAAGCGACAATCAGCCAGCCAACGCCGATACCAATCCACCAGGCCGAGATATAGGACATCCCGCTGCGGTAGGACTCACCTGCCACGGCCACGTAATCTCCACTGTCCACGGCCGTGGCAAACATCGACAACCCAACCATCCACCATGGCAAACCGCGCGCGGCCAGGAACCAGTCTGCGGCGCTGGTTGTTTCACGAGACTTCCAGATGCCAAACAGGATAATCGCACCGTTAATCCCCAGTACAACGGTCCAGACCAGGGCGCTCATGCGTCATCCCCCGCCCCGTTCATATGCTTCATCACCGAGGCCAACTGCTCACGAGCCGATTCCTTCATCCTTGCCAGGGCCTCTTCCGGGCTGACTGACTCCGGCGGTCCGGCCAGCTGGTAGTAACCATAATGATCCTCACCCCGCACCAGCACCCCGGTGGCCTGGTCGCCGGTTTGTTTCACGCTGGGCGCCACGTAACGGACCACGTACCCGGTGCGTTGCAACTGGGAGGTATTGGGTTGCGATCCATGAACCAGGTTGACGTGATGCAATGACATCTGCCCCGGGGCCAGCACGATGTCGAGTGCTTCGTCTTCCGTAAACTCCGCTTCGACTTCCTGGCCGCGACTGAGCACGTTTTCCTCGGAAAACGTGTCCCGGTGCGGCTGGATGGACCACTGCTGTGTCCCGGGAATAACCCGCAGGCAACCATTCGACGTATTGCTCTGGCTCAAGGCCAGCCAGGCGGTCACCACTTGCTGCGAGTCAAGATTCCAGTAGGTACCATCCTGGTGCCAGCCAACGAATGTTCCCTGGCCGGGATGCTTGGGAAACAAGCCGGCCGACCACGCCACCAGGTTTTCACCCAGGATACTCTCCACGGCATCCAGGATCCGGGGATGGGCAATCAGGTCATACGCCCACTGGTAATGCAAATGCATCTGGGACAACTCAACCGGCTTACAGTTTCCCCCCAGTGCC
>JAYGDH010000012.1:0-8888 GCA_046583055.1 Pirellulaceae bacterium
CAATTACCATGACACCTACAAGAGATTCCCACCCAACGGCCTTTATTTCTGGAACAGGCAATCCCACAACGCCTACACCTGGCACAATACTTCCCGGGGCAGCCCTTTCGTCAAGCTACTCCCCTTCATGGAAGAGGACCCCATCTACAACATGCTTGATTTTGAGATGGCCGGCCCTGAAGAAGATCAACAGTTCGAACTCCAGAAAATTAGTTCCGGGCAACTGGTGCGATCCTGGGTCATACCTCATCTCCTGTGCCCCTCGGCAGGACTTGATCCGCACCTGGATGGCACTAACCAGGCCCGTGATCCTGCCATCTCCTGTTATTCCACCTCCATTGGCAGCCAGTTCATGCCATCTCGACAGTCATGGTGCACGGACTATCCCGGCAACACGTTTGGTACCGGTCCGGCAGAACACGGCAACGATGCTCGAGGTTATCAGATTTCAGGTGCCTTCGCACGCGGGTCCTGGGCCGCCAAAATGCGTGATATAACGGATGGCTCGTCACAGGTCATTGCCCTGGGTGAAACCCTGCCGAATAAGTCATTTCACCAGCGACTGGGCTGGATGTCTTTCAATGGAAACTGGACCGCTACCGTCGCCCCGATGAATTACCCCACGATCGGCCTCGGTGAACCCGGCTACCCCGGAAAAAAGGATTGCCGCAATGCGGGAAACTGGCAAACCTCCAATGGATTTCGATCCCAGCACCCGGGTGGTGCCCAGTTCGTGTTTGCCGACGGCTCCGTCCACTTGCTTTCCGAACTGATCGACTATCATACCTATCAAAGGCTGGGAGATCGTCGAGATGGCCAACCCATTGGCAACTGGGATTCCTTCGATCTGTCGCGGTAAGAACCTCCTGCCTGATGTGACTCACGGCAGCCACTGGGCTATACTGACAATTCGTTGCTCAGCGAAACTGTCTTTGCAGGAAGGTTGGCGTCATGCGTTCACTCGTTTCCCGCGGTCGGGCCAGTTGTCTTTACCTCCTTGTCGGCATCTGCTTGGCGACCCAGGTGAGCCTTGCCTGGGGCCAGCAAGACCCCGTCTCGTCGCTCAAGCAACTTGATCTGCAACAGGGGATCCTCCTGCTGCTTGGCCCTCATGATCCCCAGTTGCCGGTACAACTGGCTCAAGCCAGCAAGCTGATCCTGTATGTCCAGGCTGCCGACAGCGGGGTACTCGAGGCAACACGCCAGGCCGCTTACCAGGCAGGCTTGCTGGGAACCCGCATCTACGTGGAAGCTGGTCAGCCGGAAAAGATTCACCTGGCCAGCAACCTGGCAGACGGCGCGATCGTGGCTGATGCCAGGCTCGCTGCAAATCCTGAAACTCGCCAGGAAGTATTGCGTGTACTGCATCCACGCGCCCGGGCATGGCTTGCTGGCTCGACCATCACAAAACCACGGCCCGTCGGCGCCGATGACTGGAGCCATCCCTACCACGGACCGGACAACAATCCTCAATCCCGTGACCAACAGGCTCGGGCACCGTACCTGACACAGTTCCTGACCGATCCGTGGTATGTACCGATGCCCCAGGTCACCGTCTCCTCCGGGGGACGCGTCTTCAAGGCTTTTGGACATATTGCCCTCAAGGAACGCGAGTGGCCCTGGCTCAACTCGCTGGTGGCCATCAACGGCTACAACGGCACTCATCTCTGGAAACGTCCCCTCAAACCCGGCTTCATGATTCATCGCAGTACCCTGATCGCCACTCCCGATACCGTCTACCTGGGGGATGACAGTTCCTGCAAGTTGCTGGACGCCGCCACCGGTGAAGTGCGCAGCGAGATCAAGATTCCACCGGAGATTGATCCTGACGGCGTCTGGAAATGGATGGCCCTGGACAAGGGAACGCTGTATGCCGTGATTGGCCCGCCAGAGCCGCTGGATACCGTCATCCGTGGTGAACGCAAGGTTCCCGGCTGGCCCTGGTCCGGCCTCGGCAAGGGATATGCCGGCAAGTATGCCTGGGGATTTGGTCGTGTACTATTGGCCATTGACGTGGCGAGTCAGAAAATACGATGGACCTACCAGAGCAAGGATCCCATTGACAGTCGGGCCGTCTGCCTGGCAGCGGACCAGTTATTCCTCTACAGCCCACACAAGTACCTGGCCAGCGTAGATGCTGCCACGGGACGCGAGGTCTGGAAGAAATCCGACCCCAAGACGCTGGCTGCCATTGGAACCGATGACCGGGCCCAGACCCCGATCAAGGGATTTGGCAGCTCCGCCTTCATGAAAGCCAATGACAAGGGACTCTACTTTGCCGGTCCGCAACGCTCCCGCCTGGCAGCCGTTTCCGTTTACGACGGTTCGTTGCTCTGGGACTACCCGCACGGCAATTTCCAGTTGATCCTGCGTGATGATGCGCTCTATGCAATGGGTCGCACAGAAACCAGCAAAAAATTCGACTTTGTTAGTGGCGAGATACTGGCGGACCTGGAATGTTATCGCGGCAATTGCACACGAGCCACCGGAACGGTGGACAGCATTTTCACTCGCGGCTACCGCCATACCGGGACCATGCGACTGGACCTCTCGGGAACCAAGGCCCGCCGCCTGCCACTGATGCGTCCAGCCTGCCAGGACGGCGTCATTATTTCTGACGGCATGCTCTACTGGGGCCCCTGGATGTGCGATTGCAATCATTCACTGATCGGCATGATCGCTCTCGGATCCGCCGGGGATTTCAAGTTCAACGCCGAGGCGACGGATGCCACGCGACTGGAAACGCTCATCACGACACCCGTGGGCCCGGGCGATCCTGCCAGCCAGGACTGGAGCGGTTACCGCGGCGGCCCCGCGCGGCAGGCTGCCACGGCCGCCAGCGTGAGCGCGGACGGATCGCAGCGTTGGCAAATCAACTCCCGCAGCAAGGCAGAATCAACCGCCCTGGTCACCGCGGGCAACCGCGTCTACTGGAGTGGCCTGGACGGAGTGGTACGAGCTGCCGACACCGAGAGCGGCAAGCTGCTCTGGACCGCCTATACGGCCGGCCCTGTCCGCTTCCCGCCAGAAGTCTGGCAGGATCGGGTCTACGTCGGGTCCAGCGACGGCTGGGTTTACTGTTTTCACGCGATCAGCGGCAAGCTGCAGTGGCGTTTCCGTGCAGCTCCGGCAGAACGCAAGATCCTGGTACATGGTCGCCTCCTTTCCAACTGGCCGATCGGCAGCGGTGTGCTCGTCGATCCCAGCCAGGGCCTCGTCTACGCGGCAGCAGGCATTACCAGCTATGACGGCACGCATCTCTACGCGTTGGATGCCCGCACCGGAAAAATCCGCTGGCAGAACAACACGTCCGGTCGACTCGTGGCGGAAGACCAGGTGACCGGGGTGAGCGTACAGGGGCATTTGCTGTTGCACGAGAACAAGCTTTACCTGGCTGGTGGTAACGTCGTTTCGCCAGCCATCTACGACTCCGCGACGGGCAAGTGCCTGAACGAACTCAAGAATGAATGGTGGAAGCGACCTGCCGATGCCAAGGAACAATTTCCGGTCAAGAGCAGCAAGGAAATGTTTGAACGATCTCCCCGTGGCCGGGAGCTGTTCCTGGTCGACGGAAAGGTTCGCGTCTTTGACCAGTTGCTCTACTCGCCGCCCAAGTACGGTCCGTCGCGGTACCATGGTGGGCATTTCCTGCAGGCTGCTGCTGGGAACATCGTCATTCGTGCCACGGGAAACCGCGTGGTGCGACTGTCTCCCGACAAGACGGCGGACGGGAAACCGATTGGGCTCTGGCAAAACGAAACCTTCCGTGACCCCCGGGCGTTGGCGCTGACTCGTGATGTCGTCCTGGTGGCCGGTGAAATCGGTGCTGTCCAGCCGGACGCTGAAAAGAAAGCACCTGTTCGTTACGGGCTAACCGCCCTGGACCTCGAAAAGGGAACCCCTCTCTGGACCGCTGATCTGCCAGCCGCTCCGATCTCCTGGGGAATTGCCGTGAATCACCAGGGGCGTGTCATCGTCAGCCTGGTCGATGGTCGGGTGCTGGGATTCTAGACATTTCGAGTTAAAATCAGGTGACCAGGCACCGACACTCTTTACCAGGCAGCAGATCGCCATGTTTTCGCGATCCTGCTAGAATGGCTATATCCTGGCAAACGCCTGGGGCTGCCCCAACCCTTGAAACAAAGCCATGCCTTACTCAACCTTCTTTCCTCGACCGTCGTTGCGCCCGATACCATGTCGATACGTGGTCATGCTGGTGCTGGCCATGACGGGCCAGGTGGCAGCAGCAGAAGGGGACGAGACCCAGGTCCTCTACAACCGAGACGTCCGCCCGATCCTTTCCAACAACTGCTTCAAGTGCCATGGACCGGATGGAGAAGCTCGGCAAGGCGAGCTCAGGCTCGATCATGCTGCGGCAGCCAAGCCGGTCCTGTCGCCTGGCCAGCCGGCCAAGAGCAAGTTGCTCAAGCGGATCCTCAGCGAAGATGCTGATTTCCAGATGCCACCTCCTGATTCCAAGCTGGCGCTGACGGCTGCCGAGAAGGAAACCCTGCAACGCTGGGTTCAAGAGGGTGCAAACTACCAGCGGCACTGGTCCTTCGAACCAATCCGCAAGGCAACCCTTCCGACGACCCGGAAAGCGGGCTGGCCGAGCAATGCCATTGATCATTTCGTACTGTCCCGGTTGGAACGCGAGGGCCTGCAACCGTCACCGACCGCTACGCGGGAACAGTTATTGCGACGATTGACCTTCGACCTGACCGGCCTGCCACCAACGCTCCAGGAGCTGGACCAATTCCTGGCAGACAATTCCGGCAAGGCCTATGAAGACGCCGTGGATCGGCTATTGAAAACCCCGGCCCACGGTGAACGGCTGGCAACCAACTGGCTGGACGTGGCACGTTACTCCGATACCTACGGCTACCAGGTCGACCGCGATCGTTACGTCTGGCCCTGGAAAGAATGGGTCATCAAGGCCTTCAATGACAACCTGCCCTATGATGATTTCATTACCTGGCAACTGGCCGGGGATCTCTTGCCCCAGGCCACCGATCAACAGGTGTTGGCAACGACGTTCAATCGATTACATCCCCAGAAGGTCGAGGGGGGCAGCGTACCGGAAGAGTTCCGGGTGGAGTATGTGGCGGATCGAACGCAAACGACGGCCATGGCTTTCCTGGGTCTGACCCTGGAATGTGCCCGTTGCCATGACCACAAGTACGACCCCGTCACCCAGAAAGAATACTACCAGCTATTCTCCTTTTTCAACAACATCGACGAATCAGGGCTCTACGCCTACTTCACGTCCTCGGTACCCACTCCCACGCTGCTGCTGACCAATGATGCCACCAAGGGCAAAATACGTGACCTGGAAGCGAGTATCCAGGCCGCTGAAAAGCAATTGACCACCGTGGCCCAGGGCCGCGACGAGTCCTTCCACGGCTGGCTGCAAGAGCGCCCCGAGAAAGCGGACATTCCAGGCCAAGTCGCCCATCTTCATTTCGAGGATTTCAAGAGTGGAGCCAACCAGAGCGTGCCTGGAAAAGTTGCCCAGGGAGTGAAGCTCAGTGGTGATGATGGCATCGGCCTGAAGGTCGGAAATTTCCCCCGCTTTCAACCTTTTTCCGTCGCACTCTGGATGAACACACCGGACCTCAAGGAACGTTCTGTTATCTTCCACCGCTCGCGTGCCTGGACCGACTCGGCCAGCCGTGGCTACCAGCTCTTGATGGAAGAAGGGCACCTGAGTGCCTCCCTGATTCATTTCTGGCCAGGCAACGCGATCCGGGTCCGCACCCGCAAACCAATCGCGGCCCAGACCTGGGTGCACGTCGCCATCACGTATGATGGCTCCAGCCGGGCCGATGGCTTGAAGATTTACCTGGATGGACAACCCGCTGACCAGGAAATGGTTCGCGACAACCTGTACAAGAATATCACGGGCAGTGGTGGCGACAACATCACGATTGGCCAACGCTTTCGCGACCGCGGATTTACCAATGGACTGGTCGATGAATTCCGTGTCTACAATCGAGAACTGACGCTGCTCGAACTCCAGCAGGTTCATGACGGCACCACCTTACAGGAGGCGCTGGCCCGTCCGCTGGATACGATTGACGCTTCCTTGCGAAGCAAACTGCGAAGTTACTACCTGGCCACGGCAGATACCGATTACCAGAAGCAACTGGCCCAGTTACAGCAGGTACGTCAGCAACGCAGCAAGACCGTGGATGGCATCACGGAAATCATGGTGATGCGAGAGCGACACCGTGCACGCTCGACGTACCGGCTTCAACGTGGTGCCTACGACGATCCCCAGGAGCGTGTTGACTCCGGAACACCGGCCGCGCTACCTCCCTTCCCACGGGACCAGCCTCGCAACCGCCTCGGACTGGCCCGTTGGCTGGTGGCTCCCAACCATCCACTGACGGCGCGCACGACGGTCAACCGTTACTGGCAGATGATTTTCGGCCAGGGGCTGGTCAGTACGCCGGAAGATCTTGGCAGCCAGGGAAAACCGGCCAGTCATCCAGGGTTACTGGACTGGCTCGCCCGCGACCTGATCGAGCATGAATGGGATCTACGGTACCTGCTCAAGACCATGGTCATGTCCACAACCTATCGCCAGCAGTCGACGGTCACCGTGGCATTGCAGGAACGGGACCCCGACAACCGCCTGCTGGCCCGGGGCCCACGATTCCAACTCCCGGCTGAGATGCTGCGTGACAATGCCCTGGCCGTCAGTGGCCTTCTGATCAACAAGGTTGGCGGCCCGCCGGTGCGTCCTTACGAGGTGGCTGTTTCTTTCAAGCCCGTGGAGCGAGACAAGGGCGATGGCCTGTACCGTCGCAGTCTCTACACGTTCTGGAAACGGACCGGCCCGGCACCGGTGATGATGACACTCGACGCGGCCAAGCGAGATGTATGTGTCGTCAAGCGTGAACGGACCGCTTCTCCCCTGCAGGCCGTCGTGATGATGAATGATCCACAATTCGTCGAGGCCGCTCGCGTGCTGGCACAGAAACTCATCCAGCAGCACCAGGATGACACGGCTGCCATTATCGTCGACATGTTTCGCTTGCTGACCAGCCGACGTCCGACTGCCGAGGAAACCGCCGTGCTGGACAAGCTGGTGGAAGAGCAGGTCGCTTACTTCCAACAGGATCCCAAGCGTGCCGAGGCATTCCTAAAAACAGGTGATACAGCCCGGGACCCGAAGATTCCCGTGGTTCGGCTGGCCGCCATCGGCATGCTGGCCAATACCTTGATGAACTTTGATGAATGCGTGATGCGACGATAACAAACCCCTGGAATCCGATACCATGCTCCATCCACAATGTACTGGCTACGATGCACCCCAGGTCCTGGATCGACGCACCTTCCTGGACCGCTTTGGGATGGGACTGGGTGGTATCGCCCTGGCGAACCTGGTGGGGGGCGAAGCAGCGGCTGCGCCGACTGAAAAACAACCTCATTTCGTCCCACGTGCCAAGCGTGTTATCTACCTTTTCCAGGCCGGTGGCCCCAGCCAGATTGACCTGCTCGATCCCAAGCCGCTCCTGAACGAGAAACATGGCACGGAGCTACCCGAGGAAATCCGTCGTGGTCAACGACTGACTGCTATGAGCGGCAACCAGGCAAGCTTGCCACTGGCCGGCTCCCCGTTCAAGTTCACACAACATGGTGAGAGTGGTACGACCATCAGCGAGTTATTACCTCACACAGCCAAACTTGCTGATGACCTGTGCGTGATTCGTTCGTTACACACGGAGGCCATTAACCACGGCCCGGCAGTCACTTACCTGCAAACCGGATCACAGTTTCCCGGGCGTCCCAGCATGGGATCCTGGCTCGACTATGGCCTGGGCACCGAGACAGAGAACCTGCCCGCCTTTGTTGTGCTGGTCACCAAGAACAAGGGCGGCCAGCCACTGGTCTCGAGACTCTGGGGCAGTGGTTTCCTGCCGTCCAAGTACCAGGGAGTCCGTTTCCGCAGTGGCAAGGAACCGGTCCTTTACCTGAACAATCCGGAAGGAATCAACATCAACAGTCGCCGCCTGATGCTGGATCGCCTGAACGAACTGCATCGCCTGCAACTGGCCAACAATGCCGACCCGGCTCTCGAATCACGAATCTCGCAATACGAGATGGCCTTTCGCATGCAGGCTTCCATTCCGGAGGCGACGGATTTATCCAAGGAACCGGACAGCATCCTGGACATGTACGGCAAGGACGCTCGCAACCCGGGGACCTATGCAGCCAACTGCGTGATGGCTCGCCGACTGGTCGAGCGAGGTGTACGATTCGTCCAGTTGTACCACCAGGGGTGGGACCAACATGGCAATTTACCCAAGGCCATCGGCACCCAGTGCCGCGAAACCGACCAGGCCTCGGCCGCCCTACTCACCGATCTCAAGCAGCGTAACCTCTTGGACGACACCCTGGTCATCTGGGGTGGTGAGTTTGGCCGCACCAATTACTGCCAGGGCAAGCTGGCGAAAAACAACTTTGGCCGCGACCATCATCCCCGCTGTTTCAGCATCTGGATGGCCGGTGGCGGAGTCAAAGCGGGCACGACCTACGGAACTACTGATCCGTACAGTTACAATATTGTCGAAAACGGTGTTCATGTGCATGACCTGCAAGCTACCATCATGCACTTGCTGGGTATCGACCATGAGCGACTGACCTTCAAGCACCAGGGGCGCTGGTACCGCCTGACCGATGTGCACGGTTCGGTCGTCAAACCGATCATTGCGTGATGGCCTCAAACTGTCGCGTGAACAGCACACGCATCCCAGCGAAACACGTCTCTTTTCACCTGCCCTGTGATCAATTGCAGGGACGCGTCTCGAATAACTCCACAAGGTCTTTTGATTTGGTTATACTTAACAATCAACTCTCCTCGGAACAGGATACACTTCAAG
>JAYGDH010000609.1:0-3187 GCA_046583055.1 Pirellulaceae bacterium
GGCTGGGACACGCACATCTACAATTTCGACCTCCTGCAGGACCTCCACTGCCCAATCCTCGACCGCGTCTTTTCCGCCCTGCTGGACGACCTGCAACAACGTGACCTTTTGAAGGACAACCTGGTGGTTTGCATGGGCGAGTTTGGACGCACGCCCAAGATTAACAACCGGGCAGCCCGTGATCACTGGCCCCAGTGTTATTTTTCCATGTGGGCTGGCGCCGGTATCGAACCAGGACGCGTGATTGGAACAAGCAATCGGCTCGGAGAACATCCGCTGACCGACCCGGTCACGCCCAAGATGGTCGGCACGACCATCGCGGAATTAGCCGGCATCGATGCACAAGCTCGCGCGGAAATGAAGGTGCTCGAGGGGGGCCACCTGATCGAGGGCCTGATCTAGTATGCCACGTCTCGCTACCACTATTTCCTGGCAGCTTTTCATCGTCATGGTTGCCCTGCAGGGGGCCAGCGCCGGCGAGCCCAGACGCCTGACCAACGATGGCGGAATCAAGCTAACCCCGGTCTTCCTCAATGCAGACGAACTGGTGTACGTGGATTTCGAGAAGCCAGAGTTGACCACTTTGAAACGACTGCGAATAAGAGACCTGCATGTCGATCGCTTTCATCCCAAGGCTGCCTCCCAGGAATTGGAACCTGCGTTTTCACCCGACGGAAAATGGTGCACCTACCTGAAGGCAACGGGAACCCTCAGCGTCACACTGATGATCCGCAACGAGCAAGGACAACAGGAGGCCTCCGTCTCTCCCGGCGGTGGATTCAGCGGGTTTCGCACCCCCGCCTTTACTCCTGACGGAAAACGCGTCATCTACTCCTTTGCCGAGAACAATTACCAGAATCTCTTCTCGGTAAACCTGGAGGGCAAGGACCGACAACAATTAACCCGGCAGGCAGGCATGAACTACTGGCCCAGCTATTCACCCGACGGCCAACGGATCCTGTTTGGCTCGACGCGGGACGGTAACTACGAAATCTACACGATGAAAGTCGGCGGCCAGGACGTGCAACGACTGACCCGGTCCCGGTTTCAGGACCTGCGGCCTCGTTTTTCACCCGATGGTAAACGGATTGCCTTTACCAGCAGCCGGGATGGAAACCTCGAGGTGTACGTCATGAACGTGAATGGCAGCGGACTGAAACGCGTGACGAATCACCCCGAGCGAGACGATTTCCCGACCTGGCACCCGAACGGAAAACAGTTGGCCATCGTCTCGGAACGCGCCGGTCGCCACGATTTGTACCTGGTCACGGTCGCCCCTTGAAACTAAGCCCGGGCGGACTACCTCCCCTGCACCTGCCCCCTCTTCCAGCAGCGTCCGTGGGCCAAATCTTCCCCCGTCCCAGACTCCCTGAAGACTTACAAATCGCAGATCTTTCCCTCTTTTACGGCTGCCCACTTGACGCAACAGCCCCATTTTCATATCCTTTTACCTATTGAGACGCAGTCTCACTAACCCTTGCGGGCGAACAGGGATTTCATTTTATCCCTGTTTCAACAGCGATAAAACCAACCCCACTGCGAACCCTCCTTTATCCTGATATTGAGATATCATCTCATGGGCAAACAACTGTGCAAAAAGAAAGGCCGTAAAGCTGGCCGCAAGCATGGTTACGATCGGTCGGACTTGCCCACGCTGATCTGCCGCAAATGCCAGCGGGTCGCTTGCAAGAAAAAGAAGCTCTGCAAGCCCATACCATTCCTCTGTGAATAGCAGTTGCCGGGTAACGTTGACCGGTTTTACCCGGTCACGTTTGCTGGACGATCCGGGCCCAGTGAAGACTCATCCCTGTGCCAGTAAGGCCGCGAGGTAAACAGCGGCCACGAGCAGACCATTGTAGCCGAGGTGTGCGGCAATCGCAGGCCACAGGGATCGGGTCTTGAGCCGCAGCCACATAGCCAGCAATGCGAGCCCAGTCAGTGCAAAGGTTGCCGGCGGAAACCGCTGCAACTCCCCAATGTGCAATACGACAAAAAGGAACGTGCATAGTGCCACGGCAATCGGCAACCCGAAGGAACGGGTAAACCCGGCCAGCAACACACCTCGAAAGAGGAACTCCTCGATAAATGGAGCCAGGATCACGGCAAGTATTGCAAACAGGGCTCGGGGAACACCTGGCTTGCTGGCCATCTCCGCGAGTGGTCCTGCTGAACTAGGTTGTTCTCCGCTGAACAACACGATCACTGCCAACAGGAATCCCCCCGAGATCAGAGATCCCAGGAAGGCACCACCGCAGATGTTCCCCAGGGAGGACGGTCGCCAACCGACACCGCAGGCATCTCCGTCGCTCATCGCATCCGCTGCCATTCGGCGCGTCAGCAACAGCAGGACGAGACCGGAAACGATCATGATAGGAACCAGGCTATACTGCAACAACTGCGCCGTGATCTTACTGAATTCCTCGGATTGATCCCGAGAAACTCCCCTTGCTGCTGCCACGACCCCGACCATGATCCCTAATACCACGCCGCACAGCAGCTGAACCCCAATGTAGGCCAACAAGATCTGCAGGGCCTGCCCGGCCTTTGGCCGTTTCAGTTGCTGCGGGGGCGGACCAGCGACCTCTTCAGCTTCCGGGTGACCAATCTCTGCCAGGTCGTCGGGGGTAGCAGGGTAGCCTTGATCACTACCAGGTTCCGTTTCGTAATCCATTCTTTCTCACCTCGTCAAGAACATCACACCGCAACAATGCTCCAACAAGAGGTTCCGTGCAGGGAACCCGCCAATACTACTTGCTCGCTTCCAGGGAAACCCGGCGAATCTCGGTGTCATTGCGAATGATCACGTGCCGGTTGGCATAGGCAGGCTGAACCCAGTTCACCATGTCATCCGCAAAGCGGCGCGGACCGTATCCACAATGCGTATCGGCTTCAATCAACTTGGTACGTCCCAATACCGTCGGACCGCTGGAACTGAACTGCATGATCAGCAATTCGCCCAGGTCGTTGTTGACGAAATATCGGTCACCGTTCTTGACCCAGAACATCGACCCCCAGCGCCCTTGGCGTGTAAGATCTTTTTTTTCCCAGATCCGACTGCCATCGCTCAGCTGCAGTCCCCGCAATTCACCGTAGCTGCAGGTCCCGTAAAAATGTTCGCCGTCGGTGATGGGCGTAGTAATGACCGCGTGCAGACTGTCCGTCTGGTCAGGCTTTTCTCCGCGACCAC
>JAYGDH010000160.1:0-11184 GCA_046583055.1 Pirellulaceae bacterium
TTTTTCTTGACAGTGGCGCACACTGCAGTGATGCGATCGTCTATCGGCAAATCCGGGATCTCTTGCCTACCTGCCGGGAATTGCGATCCAGTGTCCTGCTGATCGAATCACGGCCCTTGCCCGAACCAATTCGTCGTTTCACTATCCGTTATGACCTCGACTGGCCATCCCCTGCCGAGCTCGAGGACTGCATACGCAACACCGTGAAACGGATTCGCAAGGAAAACCAGCAGAAGATCAATATCACTTTAAAGAAGAGTGATCTGGAACACCTGGTCCTCTGCCTGCGGGGCCTGAGTTGCAGCGAGGCAGAACGAGTCGTGGCATCCGCGATCTACGACGATTTTGCACTAACTGCCGAGGATCTTCCCAGGCTGGTTGAATCAAAGCGAACCCTACTGGGCTCGGCAGGCTGCCTGGAGTCTATCGCCATTGATTTTGACCCAAAGGATGTCGGAGGGCTTCGCCACCTGAAACAGTGGCTGTCCAAGCGACGTGGCGGCTTTACCATGCAAGCCCGCAAGTACGGACTGGAATCTCCGCGCGGCGTTCTCATGCTCGGTGTTCCCGGTTGCGGAAAAAGCCTCTGCGCGAAAGTCGTCGCGGCGGAATGGAAAATGCCGCTCCTGCGGCTCGACCCCGGTGTCCTCTACCAGAAATTTATCGGGGAGAGTGAAAGTCAACTGCGACAGGCCCTGGCGCAGGCCGAGGCCATGGCACCGATCATTCTCTGGATTGATGAGATCGAAAAAGCCTTCGCCTCGGCATCCAGTTCGACGGCAGACGGTGGACTCTCCAAACGCATGTTCGGCACGTTGCTGACCTGGATGCAGGATCACCGTCATCCTATCTTCATCATTGCCACGGCCAACGATATCTCCTCTTTGCCACCGGAGCTGATGAGAAAAGGACGCTTTGATGAGGTTTTCTTCATTGATGTCCCCACGCCGGCGGCCCGCAAGCGAATCCTGGAGATTCACCTGGCTCGTCGAAAACGGGATCCCAACGATTTCGATCTTGATAGCCTGGTAGACATCACCGAGCAATTCACCGGAGCCGAACTGGAACAAGTCGTCGTCTCCGGGCTATTCAACGCCTTCACGGAAAAAGTCGATCTCTCCAGCGAGCACCTGGCCGCAGCCATCCAGGAAACTCGCCCCCTGGCAGTCCTGATGGCCGAAGACATTCAACAGATCCGAGACTGGGCAGCTGATCGCTGTGTCAGTGCCGACTAAAGCCCCTGGAATCGACCGGTCCCTGGCCCCGGTAATAGGCACGGTAGTTATCGATTCCACAGCAATTTCTGGCAATTAACGCCATCCGCCCAAGATTCATCTGATTAACGTTATCGATTTTTGTGAAAATCAGTACAATAATTTCGCTTCTGCCACCGTGCAGTCAGCACCGACTGATTAGCTGAACATTCCGCGAAACATTTTCTGGAAAATCGAAACAGTTAAACCCGTGGACTTATTCTTATCCCTTCTCGTTTTCGGCGTAGTGGTGCTGGCAGCCAGTCAAATCGGCAAACTCTGCTCGATTGCTCACCTGCCACTCATTACCGGCTTTCTGCTGGCGGGCATTCTCGTCGGACCAGACGTTCTGAAGATTGTCGAGAAAGACAGCCTGGGCCATCTCTCGTTCATCAACCACCTGGCCTTGGCCGTGATTGCCCTGGCTGCTGGAAATGAACTGGTCCTGAAAGAATTCCGCAGTCGCTTTCGCAGTATTACCTGGATCACGATTGGCCTGGTCGTGATCACTTTCAGCCTGGGCACAACAGCTACGTTCCTGCTTTCCAAGCACATTCCCTTCATGGCGACGTTAGCACCCAATACGCGGCTGGCCATTTCGGTCATGGTAGGCGTGGTCCTGGTCGCCAGATCTCCTTCCTCGGCAATCGCTATTATCAACGAACTGCGTGCGAAAGGCCCCTTTACCCAGACCGTCCTGGGTGTAACTGTCATCATGGATGCCACCGTGATTGTACTGTTTTCCATCAGTTCTGAGTTTGCTCATGCCGTGAACTCCAATGTCGACTTCAATCTTGGTTTTGCTGGATTACTGATACTGGAACTCGCTCTTTCCGTCATCGGTGGCTGCATCCTCTGGAAAATCATTTCCTGGCTGGTTTCACTCTCCCTGTCCCGCCCGACGAAATCAATCATCCTGCTACTGATCGGCTTGGGCGTCTTCCTGTCCAGTGACGGCTTGCGGGAGTATAGCCACAAGAACTGGCCCTTTGAACTCTTCATCGAACCTCTCTTGCTCTGCATGATCGCGGGTGTGCTGGTCAGTAACACGAGTCCATACCGGGTGGAATTTTCCCGCATCCTGAAACAGATTGGACCACCGATCTACCTGGCCTTCTTCACGCTCACCGGGGTTTCAATCCAGTTAGACGTGCTGATCGAAAACTGGTACCTGGCCTTGATGTTGTTCCTGGTTCGCCTGGTTGGAATCTTCCTGGGCACATTTGGTGGAGGACTGGTTGCCGGGGATTCGCGATTACACCGTTCCATTGGCTGGATGGGCTTTGTCACTCAAGCCGGCATTGGGATCGGGCTGGCTGGGAAAATCGCCACGGAATTCGATACCTGGGGTTCGGAAGTAGCCACCCTGCTGATAGCCGTCATCGTGTTCAATCAGCTGATCGGTCCACCGCTGATGAAATGGGCGATTATCATCGTCAAGGAAGCTCACACGCGAGCCAGCTCGCCAGCCTTCGATGGCGCGATGGATGCCGTCATTTTCGGCACGGCCGCCGGGCAATCCTGGATGCTGGCTCATCGCCTGGAATCTCACGGCTGGAACGTAAAACTAGCCGTGCTTGATGACCACACGCCATCCAAGGAGGTGGATTCCAGCATCGAGGTCATTCGCCTGGACGACCTGTCTGAAAAATCGTTTGAAATACTCGAGCTGGCCCACGCGAATGCGCTCATTGCCCTGCTGCCCGACGACCAGAACCTCGAGATCTGTCAGTTGAACTACGATAAGTACGGGATCGAATGTATGCTCGTCAAGCTGGCCGATCATGCCACGGACGTGGAACCCTTCCGAGAACTGGATGCCCTGGTCGTGAACCCCAGGACGGCCATGGTCAATCTATTGGAGCATTTCGTAATCTCTCCAACAGGAACGTCCATGCTACTGGGCTTGAAACCCGACCAGGATGTACTGGAAATCGAACTCCGAGATCCCTCCTTGCATGGTCTTTTTATCCGCGACCTGAAACTTCCCCTGGATCTGCTGGTACTCTCCGTAACCCGGGATGGAAAAGTCGTTATCACGCACGGTTTCAACCGCTTGCGGATCGGGGACCACCTGACCGTCATAGGCCCCCCGCAAAGTCTCTCCCAGGCCGTACTTTACTTCAACGAGTAACTCCCGTGTCAGCAACTGGTGCCGGCGGGGAGGGAAACTGACAGGGTGCCATGGTCCGCTGCCGGTAATTTCCCTGGCCCTCGGTAATCTCGATAAACTGGTCCACCTGCAGGTCTCGAAAAACCTGGGTTTGATCGGTAGTTGGCCAGTAGATTTCCAGTCTTGGTATGCCTGTTGCCTTCCCCAGGCCAATGTGCTGTCGCAGTGGATTACCACCGAAACTGCCGCCACTGTTCACCCATCGATAAATGGACCGTTCCTTGCCTGCCTCCTCGATAACCACGTGCAGGCGTGCACCGATTGCCGAGCGATTGGACTGTTGCCCCACCAGCTTGACGGCCAGCCAATGGTTTTGAAAACCAGGATTCTGAAAGAATGCATTGGCAAAAGCATCGCCCTTGTAAGCACCTCCCAGTTCTGTAAACACGTCCTGGTCTCCATCGTTGTCAAAATCCGCAAAAGCGATGCCGTGCCCCTTCTGCAGGTGACCGAAGCCGCCTGCGCTCGTTACGTCGGCAAACTGTTTTCCCTGGCGGTTATGAAACATCAGGTTTGGCATCAACGAGTCGTACTCCGGAGAACCTGTCCCGAGGTAAAAGTCAAGAAAACCATCGTTATCCAGATCACCAAAATTGGCGCCCATCGTGAGACTCGTGCGCTGCAACTGGTGACTGGCAGCCACTTCCTCGAAGCCACCCTGGCCATCGCCGCGATAGAGGCAGGAAGCCTCGGTCTGTCTCCCCGCGCCAAAATATTCGCGTGCCAGGTCATCGACCGTACCGTGGTAGCTCGCCACGAACAGATCCAAGACACCGTCATTATTGTAATCCCAGAACCAGGTCGGAAAGCTAAAGAAGGGACGTGTCACGCGGAGTTCCTTGGCCACGTCCACGAACGTTCCATCGCCCTGGTTACGATACAGGCGATTCTCCGCGCCACGGTCTGCCCCAAAAGCACGATCGACATCCCCGCCCGTGGCACCTCTCAATCGGGAAGGCGTGCCGAAATTGGAAACGTACAGATCCGGAGCACGGTCATTGTCAAAATCACCCCAGATCACTCCCTTCGTATATCCACCATTTTCCACGCCCGCGCGACGGGCCACGTTGGTAAACGTCCCATCCCCGTTATTGCGAAACAACTGGCAAGGGTGATCCTCGTTACCGATGTACAGATCGAGATTCCCATCCTGGTCAAAGTCTGCCCAGGCTGCCGTTTGCGAGGGATAATGTCGTTCGCCCAGCCCCGCTGCAAAGGTCACATCACGAAACCGTCCCTGTCCGTCATTCTGCAGTAACGAATTAACTGGCTTGTCCGAGGCACCCTGCCAGCCTCCGCGCAGGACGAGAATATCAACATCGTGGTCGTTATCATAATCGGCCTGGATAAGGTTTAACCCACCAAACAAACCCAGCAAGCCGGCCTCGCGGGTCCGATTGCTGAACGTTCCATCCCCGTTGTTGCGGTAATAAAGAATCTGTCCGGCCGTATCCCAACTCGAAACCACCAGGTCAATCCAGCCATCGTTATCAAAATCCTCCGCTACCACGCCCCCACTCAACGTGATGGCGTTGAGTTCCAGCTGGCGGGAAATATTCGGGAACCGAGGAAATGGATCGCGGCCATCAAAAGTATCAAACGAGATCCGCCATTTTTCCGGCACCGCATCCGGATGCTGACCGAGTGTCATGTAAGCAATGTTGAGTAACCACCGGGCTCCCGCATGATCCGCATTTTTCCCCAGCACGCGTCCCAGGTATTCAATAGCCCGGCGAGAACCACCAGGTTGACGATGAACCCCTCCCTTGCGAATCGGCAGGATACAACTCTCCCCGGTGCGACAATTCAGGCAGTTTTCAACTTCTCCAATGCGCAGGTGCGTCAACGCGATCAGGAATAACATGCGGGATTCAATATCAACCAGTCGTTGCGCGTCATCAACAAGCTGATCACCGTTTTCCTCCAACAACTTCAGGGCCAGTTCCTGGCTTGCCAGCGCGGCCTGGTTGCGACCTTGCTTGAGTTGCTCTTCGCCAACCATCTGGTGAGCATAGATACGTTCCATCAAGGGTGCTGATTCCGACATCTCGTCCAGCATCTGCTGGGCCATCCGCAGATTCTCGTCACCGAAGAATATCGAATTCGGCTGGCTCTCCTTGATCTGATCCAGCAGTTCCAGCATCCGTTGATGACCATCGGATGGTCCCTTCTTGCCAGGCTCCGGTGTCTCAGGCGACTGGCAACCCGCCAGGGCCAGGCTCAGCAGGCTCAGCAGGCTCAACAGGTTATCTACAGACCATTTCACTACGAACATTTTCTCCCCTGGCGCGACGGCCAGTCCACACTTTCAACCAGATGCTTCCACCATTGTAACAGATCATCGACAGTCCTTGATTGACTCCGTTCACGTGCTGGTAAATAATCAGGGCTACCCCCTCAACGTCAAGGAGAAACTCATGCCCCTGAAACCAACCATTACGCGCCGTCAGTTCAACAAGAAAACCGTGGGAACCGCTACCGCATTGGCCATCCCCACCTTTGTCAACAAGTCCGCCTTTGGGGCCAATGACCGTTTGAACATCGCTGCCATCGGTGCTGGCGGTAAAGGCGCGGTCGACATCGCCGGGTGTGCCAGGGAAAATATCGTTGCCCTCTGTGACGTGGACCAGGTTCGCGCCGCCCAGACCTTCAAACAATTCCCCAAGGCAAACCGCTACGAGGATTTCCGGGTCATGCTAGAGAAGGAAGGCGACCGCATCGACGCGGTAACGGTTTCCACGCCGGATCATACGCACGCCGTCGCTTCCGCCATGGCCATCAAGCTCAACAAGCATGTTTACTGCCAGAAACCGCTCACACACACCGTGGATGAAGCACGTACCCTGACCCAACTGGCACGAAAACACCAGGTGGCGACCCAGATGGGCAACCAGGGACATTCACATCCTGATTCGCGACGCCTGGTCGAATTAATCCAGGGAGGAGTACTGGGCCAGGTCAAGGAAGTCCACATCTGGACGGATCGCCCCATTTGGCCCCAGGGGATCGCTCGCCCGACGGGACAGGCCTCCACGCCCGCAACCCTCGACTGGCAACTCTGGCTGGGACCAGCCGCCAATCGACCCTACCAACCCGCCTATGCCCCCTTTAAATGGCGCGGCTTCTGGGACTTTGGCACCGGTGCCCTGGGAGACATGGGATGTCACAACCAGGACCTGGCCTACTGGGCACTGAACCTGCGTGATCCCACGAAGGTCGAAGCAGAGTGTTCCGGAGTGAACCAGGAATCCGCTCCCAAGTGGTCGATCATCACACTTCATTTTCCCCAGCGTGGTGAACGTGCCCCGGTCAAACTGGTCTGGTACGACGGTGGCAAGAAACCTTCCACGGACCTGGTCAAGGGTCGAAAGCTACCGGCCAACGGGAGCATCTTCGTGGGAACCAAGGACACCCTCTACATTCCCCATTACTGGGGCGGCGGGGAATTTCTTTCCGGCGCCAAGACCGCGGATTTCAAACAGGTCGAGGAATTCCTGGTCAAGCCGGCTGATTTCAACAGTCATCACTACCAGGAGTGGATTACCGCCTGCAAGGGAGGTAAACCCGCGCTTTCCAACTTCGACTACGCAGGTCCCATGACCGAATCCATTCTACTGGGCAACGTGGCTCTCCGAACGGGAGCGACCATCCACTGGGACGCCAAGAGCATGAAAATCACGAACCTACCAGGCGCAAACCAATACATCCAGCACCATTACCGTGCCGGTTGGAAACTTTAAACCAGGTCCACCGGGTACCATCGCCATGATGACGGGGCTGCCCTGCCTACCGTCAGAAAATGACTTCAATAGCTACGCGGTTCACGTGGGCGCGCTTCGTTCACCCGAATCGTACGACCATCGTGTTCGGTTTCGTCCAGGGCTTCGATTGCGGCGGCAGCTTCTTCGTCACTGCTCATCTCCACAAATCCAAATCCTTTACTGCGTCCACTCTCGCGGTCCTCAATCACCTGGGCACCTTCAACGGTGCCAAACGTAGAGAACAAGGCCTCGAGTTCAGGACCTCGAACGCTGTAACTTAGATTTCCACAATACAGCTTCTTACTCACCACGTGTCTCCCGCCAAAAGATTTACCGCTGACCTCTGGTTTACTTTCCAGGCCAAGAAAGAAAGGGGCCAACGCGACAGCCCAACCGCCTGGCTGTAAATGAAAAACGTGGCCGATCGAGAAAAACCAAAAGTCCGCCAGGGCAGACTCACGTTCTACCACCAACTCATTCTCCAAACCAAGTAACGAGAATTATACCTCTGCCAAATAGCTCGTTACAAGCAAAAGAGGGGAATCGAATGGTTTTCTTCTCCCGGTCAGTAGACTCCAGGAACCACGTGATCCAGTCATGGCATCTGCTGATATTGTCGAAAACGAACCTCGAGTTGCTGACTAAACTGTAACTGGCCCGTAGCTTGCGCCAAACGCATCGCGGCCTGGATTGTCTGGATCGCCAGTTCTCGCTGGCCAGATTCGGCGTAAGCATCTGCCAGCGTAAACAGTACTTGCGGACTTGGCTGTCCCTGTGCCTGGAGTGCCTGGTGAACATGCTTTGCCAACTCAACTGCTTCCGCTGCGTTGCGTGAGGCGGGATCTGGATGGGTAACCAACATCACGGCCAGTGCATTGGCTGCCAGCAACTGCTGCTGGGGATTGATTCGCACTGCTGCACGAAAATGGGTAATCGCCGTATCAAAATCTCCCTGCTCACGGTAGTAATCACCGAGCAACTTGTGAGCCACATCAAAATCAGGATTCAATTCCAAGCTACGCACCAGCGGTTGGACGGCCAGCTGTGGGAGACCAAGTGTCACGAGATCATAGCCATAGCCCATGAAAACCTCCCCGCTGCCAGGTGCCAGTAAAATCGCTCTCTCATGATGATCGATCGCCTCCTGACGATATCCCAGGAGGGTGTAGGCATGTCCCATGCGTGAATAGAGAAGACCATCCGTAGGTCGACGGGATAACAAGGGCTGCAAACTCGCCAGGTCCTGGCGTGCAAGCCGCTGTTCTTCGATCCCCCTGACCGTGATCGGAACCTTGGCCTGGTAGGCCTCCAGCGAGTATCCAGGAGGCGTGGTAAAACTCCAGCCACTGGTCACCAATGCCAACATCAGTCCGGCCCAGGCCGCTCTCCGTTTACCACTTGATGCCTTTAGTCCACGGATCAGCCACATCATGCCATGGGCCACCAGCAGCAACAGCAGCGGCAACATGCCGATACGGAACCTGCCGAAGTTGTAAGTCACCAACACGGAAACCAGGTGAACTGCGATCAACCCAAGCACCAATTGATAGTTACCCGGACTTCGCAGGCAAACAACGCAACCCAGCAGCCCCAGCCCAAGACACCAACCAAAGGTCGGCAGGAGCCACATCAGCGGAACATGATTACGCCACAGCTTGTAATCTGCCGAATCAGGAACTTCCAGGTCGTGAAAGAAAATACGACCTTTCAGGAAGGTGAGCAGCAGGGAACGGCCTGGATCCAGCCAGACCTCATCCCAGGCCGCCTGACGCCAAAATTGCGAAGCCTCTCCATGACTGAGCGATTTCCCCGTCCGCCGGGCCGCTTCCACGCGAAAGTCCTCATGCTCTCGCCAGGGACTGGGCTTTACGAACGGAACCGTATGGAAATAACCGTTTGCCTCCGGTCCATGTGCCAGGTACAGGACTTCACCTCCACCAGAAGTCACGGGCACCCATTCCCCGGCTACCGAGTAATTGCGCAACGTAACAGGAAGAATAACCAGGGCCAGGGAACCGACCAACGCTCCCAGGTGCAAACCACGCCTCCAGGGAGCGATCCTTAAAGTCTCCTGCTGCGACGCATCACCGCCAGCACCAGACCACCAGATCCAACCACTCATGGGAACCAGGTAAAGCACATGGTTTTCCCGAACCAGGCAGGCCAGGCCGATGAGCACACCGACCGCACAGAGCCAACCCGGACGCAGTTTCTCCCGGTACCGCAAACTGCAATAAAGTACACCTGCCGTCAGTAACGGCAACAAAAATGACTTCATCAACAGGCCTTCATAGAAAACCAGCGGACCATAAATCCCCACAAGAATACCTGCTGCCAACGCCGTTTTCTGGTCAAACAGCCGCCGACCCGATTCGTAAATCAGGATCGGAGTCGCCAAACCGATAACCAGCTGAACCACCAGTACCAACGTCTCGCTCAACCCCAGCTGAAACGCCATCGCCAGCCAGTAAGCATAGAGAGGACCCTGCTCAAACACCTCTTCCCCGAACCAGTTTCCCCGGGCAATTTGCATACCCCAGTTACGGTAGTAGATGTGGTCCGCAAAATGGTAGCCATGCAGTGGCGAAGCCAGGAAGAAGCCCAGGTAAAGCAGGCGTACCAGGCCAGCGATGGCGAGAATCATCGTCCAGTGACGACGAACATGATCGCTCTCGGGCAGTTTTTCTTGCATCGAAGTTCCCGGCCAGGGTCTCATTTCAATGGTCCTGGAAGTCGCTCTTACTGAGAATCCCCGCTCTTACTGAGAATCCACTGTCCGACCTGCTCGGAAATAAGTTGATGTCCCAGGGGACTCGGGTGGACAGGTTCCACCAGCAGGTAACGCAAATAACCCTGCCACTGGGGAATTTTCAACAGCTGCTGATAGTAACGCTCACTGTAGTAGACAAAATTATACTTAGCAAGTTCCACGTCCCAAAACCGATCGATCGCCGCGCGCTGCTCCTGGAAACGAGTGCCGGCCATGATCTCCTGGAGCCCCTCCGCAAGTAATTGACGACCATCCAGGTAGGCAACCTGTTTCTGTTGCACCAGGCGACCGATCTGTGCCGCGTAAACAGGAGCCACGAAGACCAGGTCCTGGACCATAACTTCTGCCCCCACCTCCTGAGCCGCCGTGATCATGGACGACAGGTTACTCTCGTACTCCTGCTGGTTCACACGCTGAAACATGGCCTGTGAATTCACCTCGGGAGCAACCCGCTGACTGCGAAACAAGCGATCGTATAACCGGGCAACAGCCAGTCGACTCCGTAATCCCGAAAGCATACCGGGTACCTGGCCAGTTAACTCCCCGCGCTGCTGGTCACTCCGCAAAGCCTGTTCCAGGTCGTTCGCACCGAAAGCAATGACCACGAAATCCGGCCGCACTCGTGAGAGCAGCTGGCGGGCCAGCCGGGCTCCCTGGAACGAGGAGTAGCCCGGTACCCCGCAATTCAATACCACCGCGCCAGGCAGCCCCTGGGATCGCAGGTATGCCTGCAACTGACTCGGATAGGTCTGTTCCTGGTCAACTCGAAAACCAAAGGTACAGGAATCACCCAGGCAGAGTACCAGGGGAGCTGCAGGGGCTCCACCAGGCGGTACGGAAATACCTCGAAACCCCTCCCGGTTTGTCTGGATGGTCCAGTAAACCGGTTCGCCGGTCATCTGGTAGACGTTGTTACGGACCCTGAGTTGCACCTGCGGTTGCAATTTCCAGAACAACTGCGGGTCGGTTGCATACAGCTGTTGTCCCTGTTGCTCGTTCTCCAGGTCACCTCGCATGGTCTGCACGAGTCGATCGTTCTCGGTGCCAACATCGAGCAGGGTCGACGATGGGGTCAGCAGGGACAGCCAGAGCCGAGCTCCGATTTCCATGCCCCCGACGCTCACCACCGTTACCAGCAGAGCAAAGCACAGTTTCTTCCGCGTCGTCAGCGAGCGGCTCATCCGGTTTATCCTCCTGACCTACCAGCCAACTCTCCCCTTACGGAGA
>JAYGDH010000223.1:0-3418 GCA_046583055.1 Pirellulaceae bacterium
AGGATGTCTATGTCGAAAAACCGGACGGGCATAACATGCTCGAGGGGCAGCGAATGGTCGAGGCGATGCGCAAGCACAAGCGGATTGTTCAAATGGGTACGCAGGCTCGCAGCGGGGAGCATTTTCTTTCGGCGATTGAATACATCCGGACCGGGGCGCTGGGGAAAGTCCTGGTGGCCAAGGCCTGGGAGAGCACGCAACAGGGTTCTATTGGTCACCCGGCTGATGGTAGCCCTCCGGCGGGTGTGGATTACGATATGTGGCTCGGTCCAGCCCCCAAGCGAGCCTTCAATCCACGTCGTTTTCATGGTCACTGGCGGTGGTTTTTTGACTATGGGAGCGGGGATCTTGGTAACGATGGGGTCCATCGCCTGGACTTTGCACGTTGGGCATTAAGTGCGGCGGTGGAAGCCCAGGGCGAGGCCCCGCTGACGCTGCCGACCAAGATTTCGGCACTCGGTGGAAAATGGTATTTCGATGATATCCAGGAATGGCCCGACACGTACCAGATGAACTACCAGTATGAGCCTGCCTCGGGCCAGGCCGGTAAAATCCTGACCTATGAAATGCGAATCTGGACTCCCTACAACTATTACGATGAAGGGGAGGGGGCCGTTGTCTATGGTGACCAGGGCTATATCGTCCTGGGAAATCGGCGATGGCGTGCGTATGGTCCCAAGCACAAGTTGCTCAAGGAGGGGGCTGGTAACAATGATGGATCCAGTCACATCCGCAATTTCCTGGATTGCGTCAAGACACGGCGCAAGCCCAATGCGGACCTGGAGACCGTCGCGCATCCGACGTCCATTCTTTGTCATGCCGGTAACGTGGCATGGAGACTGGGACGCCAGCTCGAACTGGATCCAACTACCGAGCGGTTCATTGATGATAATGAAGCAAATCAATTGCGTACGCGACCGGAATACCGTAAGCCCTGGCTGTTACCGGAAGTATGATCGCTGGCAGGTGGAAACGGGTTACTGGCGGGTCGGGCCTGTCTGGTCCCCGGTTCGCAAGAACAGGGCCCGTCTCTGATCGGGAAGCGAGTAATCGAATCCACAGGATCGCAGGAATCCGTCGGAAGATGTAATGGCAAGAAGTTCCCAGACCTGTTCGTCGCGTGCGCGTTGGACACAGGCTTCCACGAGCTGTTTTCCGAGACCGTGCTGCTGATAGGATTCTTCAATAGCCAGGCACTGGATTTCTGCCAGTTTGCTGGAGTAGATTTCCAAGGCGGCAAATCCGACCAGTCGTCCCGCAGCCTCTGCAACGAAACCATGAGGTATCAATTTCTCGAGATCGCTTGCATCACGTGGCACGAGGACATGTTGTTTAATGTACGGTTTAATGAGATGCAGGATGGTGGGGATGTCCTCGCGGCGTGCGTTGCGCAAGTCTGCCGCCTGGTCGTTGGGTGGTCGAGAAGAATTCATGAAAGGAAACCAGGATTGATTCCAGGGGGCAGGCAGGCGATATTAGAATCATCGGCAGGATGACTAACCTGTCATGAACATCCTCCGGGTAGGCCCGGCACGCGGAGAACAATCAAATGGATCCTTACCAACAGGTTGCCCAATGGTTGTGTTCATCCGGGCACGTCGTTGCCTTTACCGGGGCCGGTATTAGCACCGAGAGTGGGATTCCAGACTTTCGTTCGCCCGGTGGAATCTGGGCGACATCCACGCCCGTTTACTTTGACGATTTTGTGGCGAGTTCCGAATCTCGCTGCGAATACTGGCGACAGAAAGCAGCGGCTCACCGTGATTTTGCAGGCAGCCAGCCGAACGTCGGGCACGTGGTGTTGGCAGGCTGGGAAAAGCGTGGCTTGCTACAGGGTGTGGTGACACAGAACATTGACGGATTGCATCAACTGGCGGGTAGTTCCCAGGTGATTGAATTGCATGGGACGGCGAGGCAGATTGCCTGTCTGCAGTGCGAGGAACGTTATGATGCCGAGGAGATGGTTTCGCAGTTTCTCGCAACAGAACAGGTGCCTGACTGCCCGCGGTGCGGTGGGATGATTAAACATGCCACAATTTCCTTCGGCCAATCATTGGTTCCCGAAGTGCTGGAGCACGCCATGACGTTGGCGCAGCGAGCAGACCTATTCCTGGTCATGGGGTCGTCACTGGTTGTCGAACCGGCAGCCAGCTTGCCTCGCATGGCACGTGGCCAAGGGGCACGGGTCGTGATCGTGAATCGGGATGAGACCCCTCACGATGATATCGCGGACCTCCTGTTCCACGAGGGGATCGGTGATGCACTGGAGAGGATTAATCAGTACGTGGAAGAGGAATGTTGCGAGTGATGTGATGCAGTGGCGATCCTAGCTACCATCAAAGGAGATCTTGATAATCTCATATCGCAGCTTTCCCTTGGGCACGTCGATCTCTACCTTGTCCCCTTTTTTCTTGCCCAGCAGACCCTGCCCGATGGGGCTCGTGATCAGGTAATGGCCGGCGTCGTAATCCTCGTCCCCGGCGCCGACCAGCGTGAATTCTTCGTCATCTCCGTAGTCGAGATCTTTCACGGTCACGGTGGCCCCAAAGGCGACTTCACCCTTGGGCATCTTCGAGGGATCGATGATACTGGCCCGTGCAAGTTCACCCCGCATGTGGTTTATCTTTGCCTGCAGCATACCCATGGCCTCACGCTGGGCATGGTATTCCGCGTTTTCTGAGAGGTCGCCCTCGGCACGGGCGGTTGCAATGCTCTCAGCAATCTTCGGGATTTCTTCGTTGTCAAGGCGACCAATCTCGGCCTTCTTGCGGTCATACGCTTCGCGAGTCATGGGAACATAGTCAGTCATCAGGAACTCCAATCGTGATGCAAAAAATGCGGCCTTCACCATGAAGGTCGCACGTTCAGTCCAGGGAGGTCGTCAGCTTCTATTCTCTTGAACAGCCCTGCTTCTGTAAAGCCAGTAGCCAGGAAAGTGAGAGAAAAAGGGACGGTGGTACCTGCTGGGCAGAGGAAGAGTCAGTCCTTGTTTAGTTCGTGATCTTCCGAGAGATATAGCAAGCAACCGCATGTTTTGCAGAAAACCGCCGTGGCTAAAACCAACTCGTTGATGGTCTGAGGCGTGAGTGTTTGATAGCAGCCCCCGCAAACATTGTCATCAACCGCTGCCAGGGCTTCTTCGCCCCGGGCCTCCGAAATGCGGTTGTATTCGGCGCGTAGGTTACCGGGCAGCAGGTCTTCGACGGTACCGAGGTCGGTCTGTGTACGTTCCAGGTCACTTTCCAGAGCCTGGCGGCCGGACTCCACGGTCTGTCGGATCTTATCCAGCTCCCCGTTTGCGTTGTCCAGCTTTTGCTGAGCGGTAGAGACGGTTTCCTGGTGCCCGTCCAGTCCATCCAGTAACTCCAAGATCTCGTCAGAAAGAACGTCGGTCGACTTCTTGTCGATCTCGATCTGG
>JAYGDH010000282.1:0-6781 GCA_046583055.1 Pirellulaceae bacterium
GGAACCCGGTTCAATCCGAATGCGTTCGGTAATCGGCCCGCTGGTTATCCGGGTGTGAAAGAAGTCAAGTACGATCCGGGTGACGTGTTGGTGCATTCGTTCTTGCCCGATACGCCTGTCTGCCGCGAGGAGTTGTCCCAGTATTACCAGAGCGTTTCGCGGATTGACCAGGGATTGGGACGACTGGTAGAGATTCTCAAGAAGGCGGGTGTCTATGAGCAGACGGTGATCATCTACACGTCGGATCATGGTATTGCGTTTCCCGGCGGCAAGACGACCCTGTACGAGGGAGGTATGCGTATTCCGTTTATCGTGCATTCGCCTGACGTGAAACAGCGCAATCGTGATTGTCATGCCATGATTAACCTGGCCGACGTGACTCCCACGATACTCGATGTGGCCGGTGCCCTGGAGGGAGCCTCAGTGCATGGACGTTCGTTCCTGTCGGCCATGCAGGAGGTCAATCCCAAGGGGTGGGACGAGGTGCAGGCGTCGCATACCTTTCACGAGATCACGATGTATTACCCGATGCGAGTGATTCGCTCTCGCAAGTACAAGTTGATCTGGAATATCGCCCACGGTTTGCCCTATCCGTTTGCCTCGGACCTCTGGGCAGCACCAACCTGGCAGGATATCTATCGCCAGGGTCCCAGCGCCCTGTATGGGAAACGTACCGTGCGGGACTATATCCATCGCCCCCGGTTCGAGTTGTACGACCTGGAAAAAGATCCGCATGAAATAGATAACCTGGCCACGGATGCGCGTTATGAGGATGTGCTGAAAACGATGCAGGCCAAGCTGAAGAAATTCCAGCAGCGGACGAAAGATCCGTGGGTCCGTAAATGGGAATACGAGTAACTCGACAGGTCGGGGGGTGAAATGGTTAAGGTGCCAGGCAACAGCCTGCAGGGACGCGTGGCCCTGGTGACCGGTGGATCATCCGGCATCGGTCGAGCAACAGCTCTCTTGCTGGCACAAGAGGGGGCCCAGGTCTTCGTGGGAGACCGGGAATCATTGCCCGAGAACGAGGCTCTTTACGCCGAGTGGAATATCCAGCAGCTGGCCTGCGATATCCGTGTTGAACAACAGGTGGAAAAATTCGTCCAGCAGGCGGCGCAGCAGGGACGGATTGATATCCTGGTCAATAATGCCGGAGTGGGACTGGTCAAGCAGATTACCGAGGTCAGCGAGGCGGAATGGGACACCTGCCTGGACACCAACCTCAAGGGATCGTTCCTGACCTGTAAACACGTGATTCCACGAATGCAGGAGCACGGGGGATCGATTATCAATATTTCCAGCAATGCGGGAATCCTGCCGCGTGCCCATGACCCGGTCTATTCGATCAGCAAGCATGCCCTGGTTGCGCTCACCAAGAGCCTGGCCCTGTGTCACGGTCCACAGCGAATACGAGTCAACGCGGTTTGTCCGGGACCGGTCGGAGATACCGGGATGATGGATGCTGATATGGCGGCCGCAGAAGATCCCCAGGGATTAGTGCAGCAGATGATCGGGGCCAGTCCACTGGCCCGGGCTGCGGACCGGATGATGACTCCCGAGGAAGTTGCCCAGGCGGTGCTTTACCTGGCCAGCGATGCTGCCGGGATGGTGACGGGTACCTGCATCGCCGTGGATGGTGGAAAATCGCTGGGAGTTCCCCCGGTGGTTTCATCTTGAGAAGTTGCTTTACAGTCGACCTGCCTGCTAATAGGCTAGAGAACAGTAATTCCCGATGGCCATGGAAAGTGAATGAACATGAAAAGAATCTGCAACCGCGTACTCGGTTTATTATTGCTCGGAGCGGTCCTGTCGTGGCAGGGAGTTGTCGTGGCTCAGCTACCGGGTGCCGGCAGTAACGGCCGGATTAATGCTTTTCGCCAGCTGGAAGAATTGCTGCCCACTCCCAACAGTTTTCGAACGGCCTCGGGGGCGCCCGGTCCCTATTACTGGCAGCAACGGGCGGACTACGAGATCCAGGTGGAACTGGATGACGAGAAGCAGCGGATTATGGGTTCAGAAACGATTACCTATACCAATCATTCTCCGGATACGTTGCATTACCTCTGGTTACAGCTGGATGCCAACATCTTTGCACCGGATTCGGATGCCAACATGACCGTGCGGGCACCCTCCCTGGGGCGTGTTTCCACCCATGCGCTGCATCGACTGCTGGTGCTGAAAACGTTTGATGGCAGTCTCAAGCTCACGTCCGTGACCCATGATGGGCAGCCCCAGGCCTACACGATTGTCAAGACGATGATGCGAATTGACCTGGCGAAACCGCTGGTCAGTGGTAAACAGTTCAAGTTTTCCATTGATTGGAATTACCAGATCAATGATTCCAGTTTGATCCGGGCTCGTACGGGTTACGAGTTCTTTGAAGAGGATAAGAACTATATCTACGAGATTGCTCACTGGTTTCCGCGCATGGTGGCCTACACGGATTCGACGGGCTGGCAACACAAGCAATTCCTCGGTCGTGGAGAATTCACACTGGAACTGGGTAACTACAACGTGCAGATCACCGTTCCCAACGATCATATCGTGGCCGCTACCGGGGTATTGCAAAATCTTGACCAGACACTGAGTCCTGCGCAACGGGAACGACTCGTCCAGGCTCAGAAAGCGAAAACGCCGGTCTTCATCGTGACTCCCGCGGAAGCCAAGAAGAAGGAATCTGGTAAGCCCACGGGGAGAAAAACCTGGGTGTTCGCGGCGGAGAATGTTCGTGATTTTGCTTTCGCCTCGTCCCGGAAGTTCATCTGGGATGCCCTCCAGCACCAGGGGGGCCGCAGGGCCGGTGATGGCCATGTCCTTCTATCCCAAGGAAGGCGAGCCGCTCTGGAGCAAGTACTCGACCCATGCCATCGTTCATACCCTGGAGATCTATTCACACTACACCTTTCCCTACCCTTACCCGGTGGCCATCTCCGTCAACGGCCCGGTTTACGGCATGGAATATCCCATGATTTGTTTCAATGGCCCGCGACCTGAAAAAGATGGCACTTATTCCAAGCGGACCAAGTACAGCCTGATTTCGGTCATTATCCACGAGGTAGGGCATAACTATTTCCCGATGATCGTCAACTCCGATGAACGCCAGTGGACCTGGATGGACGAGGGAATTAACACGTTTTTGCAGTTCCTGGCCGAACAGGAATGGGAGGATCATTACCCGTCACGTCGCGGGGAACCAAAGGATATCGTGGGCTACATGGCCAGTACGAACCAGGTTCCCATCATGACAAACTCGGAGTTGATCCTGCAGTTTGGTAACAACGGCTACGCGAAACCGGCCACGGCATTGAACATTCTCCGCGAGACCATCCTGGGTCGCGAGCTGTTTGATTTTGCCTTCAAGGAGTATGCCAAGCGTTGGCAGTTTAAACGTCCCATGCCGGCGGACTTTTTCCGCACCATCGAGGATGCCTCCGGGGTCGACCTGGACTGGTTCTGGCGAGGGTGGTTCTATTCAACGGCACACACGGATTTTTCTATTGAGGCGGTCAAGCTCTACACGATGCGGTCCCCGGACCCCGAGACGGAAAAGAAACGAGCCAGGGATGCGCGTGCCGAGTTGCCCCAGACCCTGACGCAACGGCGCAACGAGGAGACTCCAAAACGCACGCAACGGTTCGAGGAGCTAAAAGATTTCTACAACAAGTACGACGAACTGGACGTTACCGAACAGGATCGCAAGGCATACCAGCGGTTCCTCAAGAGACTTAAGGATCGGGACAGAAAGGTGCTGGAACAGGCGCACAACTTTTATGTTATCGATCTGAAGAACCTGGGTGGCCTGGTGATGCCCGTGATCTTCGGCATTGAATATGAAGATGGTCACAAGGAAGAAATACGCATGCCGGCTGAGATCTGGAGACAAAACAATCAACAGGTGTCGAAACTGGTCATCACCCCACGTACCATCAAGACGATTGTCCTCGATCCGAACCTGGAGACGGCCGATACGAACCTGGAAAACAACTACTTCCCCCGCAGGGTACTGAAGTCACGCTTCCAGGTGTTCAAGGAAACCAAGAAACCGGGTAACAATCCCCTGAAAGCGTCCCAACCAAAACCTGCTCCGAAAAAGCCGGCCGCCAAGCCGAAAAAAGAAGCTGATGCCAAACCAAAAAAACCAGTCGTCACGCCAAAAAAAGAAGACAGCAGTAAACCGAAACCCTAAGGAAACCTCCCATGATGAGATGCCCCCCTCTGCGCATATGCCTGGGACTGCTGGCCGCCATAGCTACCGGCACGACCCTGCAGGCCCATCCGTTCCACGTGACTTACACGGAAGTGGATTGGAATGCCAGGACCATGGTGCTCGAAGTTGCCTTGCGCGTGCAGCCCGAGGACCTGGATCGCCTGTTGAGTAGCCGGGAAAAACGTCGCATCGATATCGAGAAAACCAAGGGTGTGGACAAGTTGATCCAGAAATACCTGGCCGAAGTGTTCCTGGTCTCACCGACACCAGCAAAAGCAAAATCCCTCCGCTGGATTGGGAAAGAGGTCTCTGCCAAGGAGGCCTGGCTGTATTTTGAAGTATCGCGACCACAGGGCATTGGAGATCTGAAACTGCTGAACCGTATCTTCCTGGAAATTCTCCCGGACCAGGTCAATACGGTTCGTTTTCGCCAGGGGAAAACACGTACGACGCTGCGCTTCGATCGTGATTCGCGTAAACCAGTAGCGGTGCGCCCGAAAAAATAGCGATAGCTGGTTAATTGCCGGGATCCGGCAGCACCTGGACCTGGATTCCCGCGCGCAGCAACCGGGCAATAATGTCCGGCTTGCACCAGCTGGAAATCAGCCATGGTTCCCCGTCGTTATCTGCTGGATTACGGATCACGATGGCCCGGTATGCTCTTCGAAACCGTTTGTCCTGGTGGACCTGTTGCAAGGCACCGTCCCAGAAACTGCCACGGACCGGGACCAGGTCGCCACGAACCTTCGGAGCGTTCTGGACGTCTACCAGGCGGGGATCGACCAGGTCAGGATTCAGCTCAAAAAAGACATCCGGATGGAATGCTGCATGATTCTTGTTTCCCTTGCGGTCTCCCGAAGAGTGTCCCATGGAGACATTATTCAGCCCCATCAGGTCCAGTAGCGGGCCCCGGTAAGTGAATCCCACTCCACCCGTCGTGATCACGCCCAGTGAAACCTGCTGATCGGCAGGAAACAGGGTATTCAACCGTTCACCAAGCTGTCGACCTCCGCGGGCAAGATCAAACTCGACCTGGATCTCGGGACCAATCTGGTTCCACCAGGGACGTTGCAGGGTGCAAAACGTGACCAGTAGCAGGATCAGCAGCGCGTTTGCCAACCATTTTGGCGCATTGGATAACTTGCCAACTCCCCACGTGTAGAGAGGCAGGATCCCGGCGATCAGCAGCAGCGGCCAGCCGGTCTGAAAGAAGCGATAGAGGTTGAAATGATCTCCACCCGCCAGTACCGGGGTAGCGAAGATGGCGCAGGTTGCCAGGGCAACCAGCCCATGTTCCAGGCAGCTGTCAGAAACAGGTTGTCCTTGCGCGGCAGGTTTTCGCCGAAAGGTGTTGATCAGCAGGCGAATCGTGAGCAGTCCCGTCACCAGGCAAGCTGGACCAGCCCACCATTGACACAGGAAAAATCCTCGCAGGTAACCGAGTCCCAGTTTCAGGTTGTAAAGCAGGCTGGGCGAGACCTTGGCATAGTACGTGTTGGGTAACGGGTAGCCGAAATAGATAAGACGAAAGCAGGTCAAGCAGGCCAGTACCAACAGGTAGCCCAGGACTGGAATACGACAGTCCCAAAGGGTCTGTACCACCGGGTTACGGGGACCCGGTCGTTGCTTGGCAAGTCGACCGATGAACAGGCAGAACAGCCATACCAGCCCGATCAACATGGCTTCCGGTCGCGTTAACAGGGCCAGTCCCAGGTAACCGCCAAGTATCCAGTTGGATGATGGCGTGCGGGGTTGTTGGCTCGCGGCTGCCCTGGCAAAGGCCAGGGTTCCTGCCGTGCATACGAAACACCAGAGTCCACTATCCATCAGGGTAACCGTGGTCCAGATAACGAACTTGGGATTCAACAGGCACCAGCCCCAGGTCAGGATGGCCGGCACCAGTAGGTTGGGTTGCGTTGTCGGCTGCGTGGTTTCGGGAGACTGCGTTTGCAGGAATCGAATCACCAGTCCCAGCGTGGTTCCCATCAGGGCGATATTAATAACCAGCAACAGGGTTTCGGGATGATCAGTCACGAGAAAACAGAGGCTGCCAACGAGGGTCCAGAGGAGGGAAGTGAAGCCTTCCACGCGTTCACCTCCGGAGTAGTAGACGAATCCGTCTCCCTGTGACAGGTGCTGGCCGTAGGTGAGAAAGATGTTGGCGTCATCAATGCCCGTCAAGGGTCGATCTACCTGGATATAGGCATACCAGGTCGCCAGCGTGGCCAGCAGCAGGCTGGCCAGGAACCAGCCTGCGGTGCGAGGTTCGCGAAGCGGGGTTATTGATTCAGTAGATGTTGCCATGCCGTTAATTGCCGGGGAGAACGGAGGAGTCCTGGTTACACCGGTACGATACCCAGGCGGCGTGCCTGGGACGAACCAAAACGGTTTTCCGGATCGATGCGGGCCTTCACTGCCTGGAATTCCGCTAGCCGTGGATACATGGAGGTGAAGGTACTCGCATCCATCATGGCATCCTTGGCCAGGTAGAGTCGTCCACTATATTTCAACAGGATGCGATCCAGGTCAGCGATCAGGTGGTTCAGGTCATCTCCGGTATGGGGAAAATCCAGG
>JAYGDH010000403.1:0-2571 GCA_046583055.1 Pirellulaceae bacterium
CTGCACTCGCATGCCACCCGCAGCGATCTCCCCGTAGACTTTCAACTTGCCGTCGTAGCCGACCCAGACCAGCTTCACCGCCCGCCGTGATTTATTCTGGAACACCACCTCGATATTATCACCATTGCCAGAGCGTGGGGCGTCCGCCACGTTGGTGGTTGCCACAAACCCGATCATTTTAGTGGGAAGCGCCGCCGGTTCTTCCGATGGAAATTCCGCCGCAATCTTTTCCAGGTCCACGCCGCGCACGACCCGCAACCCTGGCAACGATTTTTCCAGCTTCACGATGCCGGCGTCAGTCACGACCGTCTGCCATACATACAGCCTCTGCAAATTGGTAAGGCCAGACAGGTGAACCAGGCCCCGGTCGGTGATCTTGGTACCAAAAAGGTTCAGGTACTTCAGATTCTTGAGTGCAACCAGGTGTTGCATCCCCTGGTCATCAATCGCAGTCTGTTCCAGGTGAAGCGTTTGGAGCGATACCATCGCCTTCAAATGGAGCAGGCCGGCGCCAGTCACTCGGGTCCTCTTGAGGTTCAGGCTGGTCACGCCCGAAAGTTCCCCCACGCGAGCTAACTGGTCATCGGTCAGGCTGCGTCCGCGGAGGTGAAACTCAACCTCCCAACCCTTCTCCACTACACGCACGGTGCCGCCAACCTTCCGGATGGCAGCAATCGTCTCCTGGTCATCGGCCTGCAGAATCGCAGGGACCTGCCCCAGCAGGAAACCGAGCACCCAAATAGTCCGCAGCATCAATGCCCCTTCCTTAAAAGAGCGGCAACGGCTGACCATCACAGACCTGGTAGGGCCTGTCCAGGTGATCTTTCAATTCCGCATGTTGATTGATCCCCATAGCCTTGTAGACGGTGGCATGAAAATCGGCAGGGGTACAACCATTCGTTGCCGGGCGTGCACCGCTGGTATCGCTGCTGCCAAAAGCCTGGCCACCACGGATGCCACCGCCTGCAAGTGCCAGCGAGTAGACCGCCGGGTAATGATCTCGGCCGGCGTTCTTGTTGATCTTGGGCGTCCTGCCAAAGTCCGTGAGGAAGACTACCAGGGTTTCTTCCAGCAGCCCCCGTTGCTCGAGATCCGTGAGCAATGCTGACACGGATCGGTCGAAGACCGGGAGCAGGCGATTTTTCATTTTGGTGAAATGTCCACGATGCGTATCCCAGTTGTCGCCACCCCCGCCAGCCAGGTCACCCGCTCCCGCGCACACCTGGACGACCGGCACCCCCGCCTCCGTGAGGCGGCGAGCCAATAACATACTCTGTCCGCCAAGATGGTCACCGTACATGGCGCGGATGCGAGGGTCTTCTCGCTCGAGGTCATAGGCTTCCTCGATCGCTGATCCGAGCAACATGTCGGAAGCCATTCTGCGAAACCGATCCATCCGCTCATAATCACTTGCTTTGCCAACCGGCCGCTCCAGTTGCTGCCGCAACGCCTGTCGATCCCGGACACGGGTCTTCTCCAGGTTAAGTTTCAGATCCAGTTCACGGCTGGTGTAACGCGACACCCCACCAAAAGGTTTTCCTGCCGGTGTTCGCATGAGGATCGGGTCGTAATCCAATCCCAGCCAACCACCATATTCGCCCGCCATGAGGGTACCGTTGTCGTACATGTTATAGGGCAGGCGGATCGCCTTCGGAGTTCCGGCCTGCGGATCCTGGAAACGCGACACCATGGCTGCCAACGACGGCCAGTTATCACGATTCTTGGCCTTCATGCCGCCCGGTGGATCATGCGCGGTCATGCTCGTGTACATGCCCTGCTGATGACCGCCATGCTTATGGTGCACCGAACGCACGATTGCCAACTTGTCGGAGTGCCTTGCCATCAGGGGAATATGTTCGGAGTAATGGATCCCCGGCGTGGCGGTAGCAATGGTTCCAAATTCACCACGCAGTTCCGAGGGGGCATCCGGCTTCGGGTCCCACGACTCGAAGTGACTGATGCCGCCCCAGCAATAGATCACGATGCAGGATTTAGCACGCGGCGCAAGTGCAGCTTCTGCCCGCAACTGGAACAGTGTCGGCAACGTCAGCCCGGTCAGCCCAATGCTGGACCGCAGGACGTCTCGTCGGGAATAAGCAAGGCCTGTAATAACAGTAAGCTCCTGATGCAAAACAATCGCCACGATGCTAGTGGAAAGGGGAAACACCTGTCAATCTGTAATTATATCGGCAGCCAGAGAATTACAACATGAATCAAGGGTCGGTCAAGAAAAATCGCTCCCTTCGGGTAATGGCAGCCGGAGTCATTTCCGGGCCCGCCAGGAGAGCATCGAATCGGATCATTTCCAGGAACCTACCGGGTCCGCCAGGACCGCTGAAAGTCACCGTTGTCCAGGCCGTGGTTGCGAGCCGCCACTATTACCCTGCGAGCCGCCACGATTACCTTGCGAGCTTCCGGGCTTGCCTTGCGAACCACCGCGATTGACTTGCCCACGACCAGGATTACCTAGCCTGGGATCTGAAAACGTGCGTCGGTGGATCTGACCTTGAATTTTTCGCAGCTCGTCATCCTTCTGCTGATTCTTTTCCCGGAGCTGGTCATTCTGCATCC
>JAYGDH010000420.1:0-5640 GCA_046583055.1 Pirellulaceae bacterium
CGTGGCATTTGTGTCGTGCTCGGCAAGGATGGCACGATAGCAACTCAGTTAGCAACCCAAACGGAGTTCTTGGTTCAGGTTCGAGATCCGCAAGCTGAAGCGATTGGACAGTTACTCTCAGAATCGAGTGCGGCGGGCCTGGGTATCGACCGCTTGTCAGGTTCCCAGGGCAGTTTGCAGCGATTGCCCTATGCGGACCGGATGATCGATCTAATCGTTGCTACAAGTTTGTCGGCGCACGACCTGGAGACCTTGACGAGCAAGGAGGTATTTCGAGTCTTGCGACCGGGTGGCATGGTGTTCATGGGGTGTCGCAGCGGATTGCTAGAGGATGCGGTAACGACGACGTCACTGCGTGCCTGGTTCCGCACGACCACCGCTTTTGGAACGGCAGCCTCTAAAGTTATGGGGCGGATTTGGGAAGACGACGAAGGCTGTTGGATTTATTTGCAGAAGCCGCAGGACAAGGCAGCAGGTGAATGGACGCACTGGGAACACGGGCCGGATAATAACCCGGTTTCCGAGGACACGCGGATCAAGGCTCCCTACATGACGCAATTCCTGGGTGGTCCGATGTACATTGGCATGCCTTCGATCACGACAGCCGCCGGCGGACGCACCTTTTTGGCGGTCGGGCATATTGCTCACCATCCGCGCGAATGGGGCACGTTGCAGCGACTGATTGCCCGCAATGGTTACAACGGTACGATTCTCTGGGAGCGCAAACTGCCGGATGACTACCTGGTTCACCGTTCGGCCTTCATTGCAACCAGCGAAACGTTCTACATGATCGATGGGAATCGTTGCCTGCTGTTGAATCCTGAGACAGGTCGAGAAAAAGGGCAATTGCGTTTTGCTGGTGTGGCAGGTGACTTGAAGTGGATAGCAATCAAAGACGACGTACTTTACGCGTTGCTTGGAGATCGTGAAGAAGGGACGAAGGTAACGCGCGGGGACCGTACCTTTGGTGGCTGGAGTTGGGCTGACTTGAGTCCGGGTTATTACGGGAAACAAATTCCTTTTGGTTATGGGCACACGGTGACCGCCTTGAACCTCAAGGACCGTAAGACGTTGTGGAGTCACAAAGAGGCGGGAAAAATTGATTCGCGGGCGATGGCCATACAGGGTGGCAAGATGTTCTTGATGGCTCCGTCGAATCATCTGCGTTGCTTGTCGACCAAAGATGGCGCTGTTTTGTGGACCAACGAGAGTCCCGGGGTCCGCACGCTGATCGAGGAACCAGGAAAGAAGCTAACGTCCACACCGGGCTTCAAGACCATGTGCTTAACCGTGGCAACTCCCGATGCGCTGATCATTCAAGGCCAGACGCGGATGAACGTGGTTTCTGTTTCCACCAAGAGTGGCGAGGTATTGTGGACCAAACGAAAGATTACGAATAATCCCAATGCAATTTACCTGGATGGGAAACTCGTGTTGGGAGTTGGGACCGGCGGCAACCATCTTGTTGTTGACCCGGTCTCGGGTAAGGTTGAAGAGGATTTGAAATTTCGCAAGCGCGCTTGTACGCGATTGACAGCCACGGGCGACTCCATTTTCTGTCGTGGAGAAGGAACACTTAGGTTTGATCGTGCTACCAAGAAGGTCTTCGTGGATGGTGGCGTGCGGCCAGCCTGTAACGATGGAGCACTGCCGGCTCACGGCCTGCTTTACATCGGCCCCTGGCAGTGTGATTGCAACTTGTCCCTAATTGGTGCCATGGGAAAGTGTTCCGCAGGAGCATTTCGATTTAATCTGTTGGCCACGGAAGCAGAGCGGCTAGACGTCCGAACGGCTGATCTGACTAAAGTTGCACCTTTTTCGATTCAAGCGGCTGACTGGTCGACCTATCGGGGAGACAATCACCGGTCGGCGGGCAGTCCGGCGAGGGTTCCCCAGAACCTGGGACCACGCTGGTCGTTTACACCGCCACGAGCCAGTGTACCGGTGGCTCCGACGACCGCCGGAGGACTGGTCTTCCTGGCTGGCGAAGATGGTAAGGTTCGTGCCATTAAGTCCGGATCCGGGAAACTGCTCTGGGAGTTCAGCACAGCGGCTCCGATCAAGAATCCTCCCAGCATTTGGGAGGGACGGGCGTATGTGGGTAGTGGTGATGGCTACGTTTATTGCCTGGAAGCGGCCACAGGTAAACTGCTGTGGCGCTTTCGCGCCGCTCCGGTCGAACGGCAGATCATGGTTTATGGTCGCTTAAGTTCGACGTGGCCGGTGAACACGGGTGTGATGGTTCATGAAGGAGTGGCTTATTTTGCTGCCGGGATTATCGATCACGATGGTACCTACGTCTACGCACTAGATGCCAAGACTGGCAGGATCAAATGGCAGAATAATAGTAGCGGTCACTTGAGTGGCGAATTGCGCAAGGGCATTAGCGCCCAGGGCAACTTGAGTGTCCTGGGTGACCAGTTACTGTTGGCTGGTGGTAACCAGGTTTCGCCGGCGATCTACGATATCAAAACGGGCGAGTGCCGCTCCAAACCGTTTACCCAGGGTCAGCCAAAAGCCAACGGTGGCCAGTTTGTGGGTGTCTACAACAACGTCTCCGTCATTGCCGGTGGTCGTATTCTCTATTCCGATCCGCGCAACGTAGCTACTAAGGGGAAGTTTACAATCTTTACCGAAAAGAAAGCTTGGCAAATGAATTATGGCGGGATCCCGCCTGCCTGGACCGACCAGACGCTGGCCATGGTTAACTTCAAACATGGGCAGCTGATTTGTTGCAACGGCCCGGCGGTGACAAAGCAACTTGCCAGCGGCTACGGAGAAGCTGCCACGAAGCCGGCCCAGCGTCGCTTCCTGACGATTAGCCAGATACTAGAAAAAGACGGTTTGACTCGCTGGCAATCCAATATGAATGGCGCTGAAAAATTCGAAACCGTTTCGATTGCCGTCACCCAGAATGCCGTGGTGGCGGTGGTGCGGATGCAGCAAAAGGTGCGGGCACATCCCCAGTGGTATGTCGTCGTGTTGGATGCGGCAACGAGCAAGACACTTTATCAACAGGAACTACCTGAACCACCGCTCCCCGGTGGACTGGCGATCGACCGGCAGGGACAACTGTTGGTGGCAAGTCTGTCTGGGAAACTACTTTGCCTGGGTGCTGTGCCCGCAGGCTCCCGACCCACGGATCGCAGGCCTACGGATGTCAAACCGAAGGACACTAAGCCCAAGGATGCGACCAAGTAAGGCGAGCTGTGTTTCGGAACCGGTCAATGGGCGATGTACGATGCGGTGGACTGGTGGGGTGTCCGTGACGCATCGACCACCCCGTCATACCCTTGCTCATGTGCGCGTAACTCCGTAACCACGGGCTGGATCGTTTCCTGCTAACAGACTTGCAGACGCCGCCGCAGGGGGGCGAAGATGGACGCTGTTCGGTTCCAGGAACCGATAGCAATCTTAGGGGTGAGTAGCTACAGTCATGGCCGCGAACAAGCAGGGCCTTCAAGTCAATCGTCCCCCTAACCGACCAGCCGCATGATCTGCTGCTGCCCTCTTTGCACAGCGTCGGCCAGGCCAAGACGAGTTAAGTGCTAGCATTTAGCACGCGCGACGGCGAAAAGGACCAAGCGACTAAGTCTTAAAGTAAGTGTTTAAGGAGTAAGTTGTCGATAAGTCCTACGTAGTCAACGAAACCAAGCAGTGGGAATGGAATATGAAACAACGAACTCTGAACAGGCGGATCGTTTTATGGTTCTATGGTCTGACTTTTTACTGCCTGCCAGCTACTCTCTGCATGGGGACTGACTTGCAGTTTCCTGGTGGCATCGCGGATCTGCAGATTTCCGAGAAAAGTGCCGACTTTCTGAGCGAAGGTTATCGGCCTGCCGTGACTGATGTACCACATCCAGCGATACACCTCGACACTGATTTTTTTCGAACGATGCTTGATCTGCAAAACCGGCAGAGTGACAAGGAGTTGTCTGTTCTAAAAAACAGCTCAGCCTGGGGCAGTTTTCCAACCGTCGTAGTGGGTGGGCAGGCACGATTGTCTTTAATCGCAGCAGTGACCAACACAGAGGATAAGTTTGGATACTTAGGGAGGTTCCCGACGGACTTTGAGGGCAACTCGGCAACGGATGCGAGGATTTTGCACGCGAATGCCGGAATCGCAGCCCACGTCAATGGTTGGATCAACGTCTATGGAGAGGTACTTTTTTCTGACGTATTCTCCTTTCCCGATTTCAAGCAAGGAAGCCTCCAGGTGCGGCAGGCATATGCCGTATTTGGTGATCTTGATCGATCTCCTTGGTATGCTTTTCTGGGAAAGAAAAATGTATCGTTTGGCGATATGGGTACGCTTTCACCTTTTAGTCAATCAGTTGTTTGGCACTATTTCGGTGCCCTTCACGAAGGTATTGGCGTCGGTTACGCGGACTCCCGTTTTAACTTGTCGTTAACAGGTATCAATGGTGGACGAGGAATTCGAGCGGCCGACTCAGAAGCGCGCGGTCAAATAAACAATTTTGCTGTCAATGGCACGATTCAGGGAGGAGATGATAGGATCGGTTGGCGGGTTGGCAGCGGTTACTTGCTCGGTACCATCTACGATGTGACCGTGGCCGAACACCTCGATCCAAACGCATTTGGTCCCTTGAACAGCGCCTGGGATATTAACGCGCAAGTTCAACTGGCAAACTGGACACTAGCAGGTGAGTTCGTTACGACCGTCGGCAACTGGCCAACGACTGACCATCCAGTTGCTGCTTATCGTACAGAATTAGCTTACGACGCTTACTTCTTTGATTATCCAGCACGCTACTCGGCGAGTTGGAGCGAAGGGATACAGGGTCCGAGCGGCTCAGAATTCGAGTTCAACCAACAACTGGTCATTGGCTTGGGATTGGATCTTGGCCCGTACGCGTTGCTGTCCTTGGAATACGTCCGGACCATGGGCTTTGCACCGCTCATCAACATTACAACTGTCAGCGACCGGAACGTGATCCAGGACAGCGCTGTGCTGGGAATGACAGTCGTCTTCTAGAGAGACTAACCTCAACCCACGGCCGATCCGGAACCGACCGGCAGCCTGAGCTGCTGCTGAACCTGCCTGCTCAGCGTTGGCCAGCGCTCGAGGAGCAATTGCAACTGCGGGTTCTGTTGGTCGTCGGCAAGTCCTTGATTCATTCGCAGCAAGGCAACCACCGCCTCCAGCCGGGAATTTTTCCGAGTACAACACCTTTCTCGGTGTACTGACCACGGGCTTCTCCTGGAACTTTCGCCTGGACTTCTCATATTGCTGCTCGTTACGCGCGTCTTCTACCTGAGCAGCAAGTCCAGCGAATGCACGTCGATTACTTGCTGACCCTTCATGTCGACCGCTCCCAGCCTGAGCGTTCCTTTTCCCTTGTTCAGATACAGTGTCCCAAGGCTCAGCGGTTTGAAGTCTTTCACAAAGTAATGGGACTTCGCGACACGTTCTTTCGATTTGTCGTACAGCGGTGGGTCGAACACCTTGTTGACGATCGCTTTTGTCGAGGCACCATTCGTGATTGACAACTGCAGCGTTGCGCCTTCGTTTCCACGGGCACAGGTGTAAAACACAATGACTTCGTACTCACCGGATTTGCCGACGTCGATATCCCAGGTGATAAAATCGTCAGCCGTGGTCCAGTTGGTGAAGAA
>JAYGDH010000442.1:0-4868 GCA_046583055.1 Pirellulaceae bacterium
GTTTTCAGGAACACTACCACGATGGACAAGAAAGCCAAGAAGCGACTGGGCATTATCCGCAAGACCCTGCAAAAGCTGAGATTGCAGCTGTCTGGCGCCCGACAACAGGATGACGAACCAGGCGAGGTACAACGCCTGGAAAACGAAATTGCCGAGCTCGAGCAGGAAGCTGAGAAACTAAAGAATTCCTAGCCGCGTTCGCTAATTGGCACGACCGCCCGTTTCGTGCTCCCGATATATACCTGCCGGGGACGACAGATGCGGAAGTTCTCCGAGGCGTGCATTTCCATCCAGTGGGCGATCCAGCCTGGCAGTCTGCCGATGGCAAACAGGACCGTGAACATCTGTACCGGAATACCGATCGCCCGGTAGATCACGCCGGAATAAAAATCAACATTGGGATAGAGCCGTCGTTCCACGAAATACGGATCGTTCAACGCGACCTCTTCCAGTTCCTGCGCGACCTCGAAGAGCGGGTCATCAATGTTCATTTTCGCCAGCAACTTGTCGCAGTGTCCCTTGATCAGGCGAGCCCTGGGATCATGGTTCTTGTAGACCCGGTGTCCAAAGCCCATCAGGCGAAAACCACTCTTCTTGTCCTTGGCCATGCTCACGAATTTCTTGACATCGCCACCGTTCTCGATAATCTGTTCCAGCATGTTCACGCAGGCCTCGTTGGCACCACCATGCGATGGTCCCCAGAGGGCACCAATACCGGCTGAGATCGAGGCAAACAGGTTGGCGTTCGAAGACCCCACCATGCGTACCGTCGAGGTACTGCAGTTTTGCTCGTGGTCCGCATGAACAATCAAGAGCAGGTTAAGAGCATCCACGAAATCCGGATCGATCTCGTACGGTTCACTCGGAACCGCGAACATCATCTGCAAAAAGTTCTCGCAATAGGTCAGGTCGTTTTGTGGATAGACAAATGGCTGACCGATCGACTTCTTGTAGCTGTATGCCGCGATCGTGGGCAGCTTGGCCAGCAAGCGATGCACGGAAACTTCCACGTGTTTGGAATCGTGAGGATCCAGCGAATCCTGGTAGAACGTCGACATCCCGCTGACCACCGAGGAGAGGATTGCCATCGGGTGAGCATCCCGAGGAAAGCCGTTGTAAAAAGTTCGCATGTCCTCGTGTAACATCGTATGTCTGCGAATCGACGAGCGAAAGACATCAATCTGGTCCGCCGTAGGCAACTCGCCGTACATCAACAAGTAACAGGTTTCCACGAAATCGCAGTTGGCCGCAATGTCTTCGATCGGGTACCCGCGGTAACGCAAGATACCGGATTCGCCGTCCAGGTAGGTGATGGCACTGGGTACTGAACCGGTATTCACATAACCTTCATCCAGCGTAATTAACCCGGTTTCAGCACGAAGCTTAGCGATACCAAGGGCCCGTTCATTCTCGGTCCCAACGGTCACAGGAAGATCAATTTCCTGATCACCAATTATCAATTTCGCTGTTTCAGACATTGTTGCTTTCCTTGGCGTTATCGTACTCATCCTGATGTCTCCATCGCGTCTAACCGGGCGCGCGATTCTCACTGCCGAACACACAGTTTAACCGTCCACCGACAACTCGACAATGAACCCAAGTCGCAAATTTAAACTCGAGCATGAACGTCTCGTTCATGGCGAGGCCACTTCATCCCCGCCAGTTGCCACCATATCTCCATAAGACCCGGTGAGTACATCATTTGCACAAATCCCAAAAGCTTTCGACAAACTCTGCAGCTTGGCTTCAGCTTCCGCCAGGTCACGTCCCTGGGTGATCACAACCTCAAATTCAAGGAAAACCCCCAGGGATACGACCTCATCGACATGAATTCTCACGTTTTCATACCAATAAACCGTACGGTGTTTCTCTACCTTAGCGGAAACACCCAGCGCTTCACCCAATGCCTGCCTCAATAACCCCGCATTATCAATTTCGACTAACCGATAATGGCTCTCACGTGCCACAGCCTGATCCGCACGCTGGTACCAGATCAATTGGCCCCGTTGGTGGTCAATTTCCCTCAGTTTCAAGCGGCCATGGTGACAGGTGAAGTACGTGTCCAACTGAAACTGCCGCTCCACTGGCCCCGTCGTCAACTCCTGGGCGACCCGGTGAGCTTGCGATACGGATGCCAACCGGGCCTTTAATTCCACGTTACAAGCAGATTCGGAAAGGCCAACGTCGATATCCATAGTGGTTAATATAACGCAGAGCTCTCGTCGGGCAAGCAACGGCCCGGGACGAGGGGCGACTCCCCAATGAGTTCAGCCGATTAAGAAACCGATCAACGAGATGCCGGATCGGGAATTGCCAGTCCAGCCGGTCCACCATCGTAGATCGTCCAGACCTTGATCTCCTCGCGCAACTTGGCAATGTAAGCCACGACTTGTTCGTTAAAATTCTTCGCCTCGAAAACTTTCTTGATCTTCGCCTGGGCTTCACCAAAGGAAACATGTCCGGCATCGTGACGCTCCAGGACTCGCACGATATGAAAACCACGATCGTCTTCGATAATCTGGCTCAAGCGATTCGGTGGTAACTCGTAGAGGGCTTTCTCGATAACGTCGGACCGCAGGCTACCCTGCGGCGTCCAGTCATACAGGCCGCCATGAGCCGCTCGCAAACCTTGGGAACTCCGCCGGGCAACGGCTGCAAAGGGAGCGCCACGCAATACCTCGTTGCCCATGCCGGCAATCATCCGGTAAGCCGTATTCTTATCCGCCACCTGGGCAAAATGAACCGACAGCCGTTCCCAGCGCGCCTTCGCTTCGATCTCGTAATCCTTCAAATGCTCCTGGTAATACTCCAGCATTTGCTGGTGAGTAACCTCCCGGTTACGATCGACATGACTGCTAATGGATGATCTCCCCAGGTTACGTTCAGCGTAAACCCGCTTTTCCTGTTCCAGGGATGAGCCGTAACGACGCAACACCAGGTCAAGCTGTCCCAGTGAAACCAGCTTGTTGGAGATCATCATGCGGGCCAACCGGACCTGGTGCGAATTCTGTTGCATCAGCGACCGCAGTTCCGAGGGCTTCGCCTCGCGCACCTTCTTTATCGTTTTTTCCATCGATTCTTCAAAGGACTTCTCTGTCTGCTTCTTGATCATCGGCAGCGCCTCTTCTCGTCGATTCTCCGGGATCCCCTGCAGGAATGCCACGTAGAGGATCTTCGTTTCGATCATCTGGCTTAGTATCTTCTGCACCAGGTCATCCTGCTGGGAACGAAACTTGGCAAACTCGCGCTCACGATCTGCCGGCTTGAGAGACGCCAAGGCCATTTCGATGATCATCTCCACCTGGGGCTGGACATCACCAGCCAGTATGAATTGATCCCCGACCACGGCAATCACCTGCGCTGCCGCAAATACCTGCCGTGGTGACTGAACCGGAGGCCTCGCCGGTGCAGCAGGCTGAAACGACGGATTCATTGGCAAGCCGGGCAGGGGTTGGTAACCCACGGGAGGCAGGCGAACAGGAAAGGCACTACCAGCTGCCGGGAGCGGATCCCTTGACGATGCCGCGGCCGGTACCACGGTACCCTGGGCACCCACCGGCTGGTTCACCCGCAACGGAAAAGCTGCTGGCGTCGCAGCGGCCGGAGGCTCCGACCAGGCACGACTCACAAAACCAATGCAACTGACGACAAGAACAAATGATAAGAAACGCACGGAGCCAGACTACCTCGCACAAAATCAGTAATGACAGACACCCTCGGAAGGGGCGACCAGGATAAGTTCCCAGGACGCGGTGCTCCCATCCCGGGAACACCTAGCGGGGCAGAATTCTACGGAGGTTCTTCGGTCGGCTGCAACACCAATTTCAAGAGTGCTACCATCTCAAGCCAGCTAGTTTCATCGGGGGGTACCGGGCAATACAGCGTGCCAGCGTCTACCAATCGCAAACGCCCCTTGTTTTGAGTAGCCAACTGCTTGAAACGCTCCGCGGCCCGCCCCTTGAAAACCAGGTAGCCATCTTCCAGGAAGATGGCCGAAATTTGCCAGATGGCAGCTTCCAGACGCAGCCGGGCCAGTACCAGTAATCGCTCAACGGGCTGAGGAGGCGGACCAAACCGGTCGGCAAGTTCCTCTCGAAGCTCATCGATCTGGTCAAAAGCATTGATGGCACGAAAACGACGGTAAAAAGCAAGCTTGGCACGTTGCTGCGTCACGTACTCATCTGGCAGGTAGGCGGAGCCTGGCAAATCAATTTCCACGTCGGTGGTCAGGGGAGGCGCCAGGTTCTTCAGGGACCGAACTGCTCGTTCCAGTAACTGGCAATACAACTCGTACCCAATCGTCGAAATATGCCCACTCTGCTCATGTCCCAACAGGTTGCCTGCTCCACGAATCTCCAGGTCTCTCATCGCGATTGCAAACCCCGCTCCCATCTCACTGAATTCCTCGATGGCCCGCAAGCGACGCGAGGCTGTCGGGGAAACGTACTTGGTGCGATCGATCAGCAGGTAGCAATAGCCCTGATGCTTGTAACGTCCCACGCGTCCTCGCAGCTGGTGCAAATCCGCCAGTCCGTACCGATCTGCCTCGTCAATGAAAATGGTATTGGCCCGCGGAATATCCAGACCACTCTCGACAATCGTGGTAGCCAGCAGCAGGTCGAAGCGGTGGGCCACGAAATCAACCATCACCTGCTCCAGTTCTTTTTCAGCCATCTGGCCATGACCAATCCCGATCGACGCTTCGGGAACAATCTCCTGGAGCTGGGCAGCAACCCGCTCGATATCCTGGACCCGGTTATGAACGAAGTAGATCTGGCCGCTTCGATTCAGTTCCCTCAGCACGGCTTCCCGGATAAGCTTTTCCCGGAATCTCGTGACCTTGGTCTTGATCGATCGCCGTTCTTCGG